>JBEKNN010000291.1:0-10977 GCA_049522755.1 Bryobacteraceae bacterium
TCGCGGCGCATCACAATCTCGATCAGCAGCATCAGAATGGTCGCGCCGTCCAATATAGGGATGGGCATCAGGTTCAAAATGGCGAGCTGCAGGCTCAGCATCTGCATCAAAGAGAGGTACGCCATCGGCCCCTGACGCGCCTGATCTCCCGCGATCGCGCCGAGGCCGATCGGTCCCGTAAGGTTCTTGGTGGACATGCGCCGCTCCACCATGCCTTCGAGCACGTGCACAAAGAACAGCGCGCCCTTGGCGTTCTGACTGATCGATTCGGCCAGCGCATCCGGGAAGGAAAGCCTGGTATTGATGATATTCAGTTTAGTCTGGCTGCTCACGCCAATTCTCCATTGCGTGAGACCCTCAACCTTGGCATAGACCGGCTGGATGGTGACCGTGTGCGTCTCGCCGTTGCGCTGGTACTCGACCACCACGGGCTTGCCGCCGCTATTCTTGGTGACCTCATGGAAGCGGGCCGTCGAGTGGATAGGCTGGCCGTTCAGCGCGACCACTATGTCGCCTTTTTGCAAGCCCGCCTTAGCCGCCGGAAATTCGGGATTCACCTCCGCCACTTCGACTTCGCCGCGCTCGTCCCAGCCGGCGTAACCTACTCCCGTGGAATCGCTCAAAACCGGCGTTACAACTGTGTGAATGTGTTGGCCGCCGCGGTCGATGGTGAGATACATCGGGCGGCCGGCGCTTTCGATCTCCTTCATGCCGACATCTTCCCAATTGGGGTTCGACTTGCCATTCAGGTTGATGATGCGGTCGCCATCTTGAATGCCCGCTTTAGCGGCAGCCGAGCCCTGCAGCACATGACCAATCACCACTTCCATGTCGGTATCGGATAGCTTCGGGTACTTCACCATGTAGAGCCCGGTGAGCAAGCCGACGGCGAGCAGCAGATTCATGAACGGGCCGGCGAAAGCGATGATGAGGCGCTGCCAACGCGGCTTCGCCAGCAGCGTCCGCGGATCGGCGGCGCTCAGCGTCATGCCGGCATTCTCGGCCCCGAACTCCGCGGTCTGCTCGCCCGCCATCTTGACATATCCGCCGAACAGGATCAGCGAGACGCGATAGTCGGTTTCGCCGCGGCGAAAACCGAAAAGGCGCGGACCAAAGCCCAAGCTGAAGGTTTCCACTTTGACGTTGAAGTAACGGGCTGCCCAAAAATGGCCCAGCTCGTGGATCATGATCATGACGCCGATCAAGATCAGCAGCCACAGAATATTTTGTGCGATTTCAAGCATATCGGCTCTAAGCTGTTACCGCGCTGGCTGTCCGCGTCATTACCAGCTCACGCGCCAGCGACCGCGATTCACGATCGATTTCCAGTATTTCGCCCACCGTTGCGGCACGGCGCACAGGCATCTGGGAGAGCGTCTCCTGGACCACTTCCCAGATCGCGGGAAAGGGTATTCTTCCTTCAAGGAAAGCTTCTACGGCAATCTCATCGGCCGCATTCAGCGTACACGTAGCCGAACCACCCGCCTCCATACAATGATACGCCAGCTTCAAAAGAGGAAACTTGGCGAAATCCGGGGGCATGAACTCCCACTGCCGCGCCTGGCGCCAATCGATCTTTGGGACGGGCGCTTCAAACCGGTCGGGATAGGTGAGCGCGTATTGAATGGGCATGCGCATATCGGTCGCCGCTATCTGCGCAAGTACGCTGCCATCGCTGTACTCGATCATAGCGTGTACGCTCGATTGCGGGTGAATCACCACATCCACCTGCGAAGGCGCGAAATCGAACAGCCAGCAGGCTTCGATCACTTCAAAGCCCTTGTTCATGAGGGTTGCGGAATCGATAGTGATGCGGTTGCCCATCCGCCAGGTAGGATGATTGAGCGCCTGCTGCGGGGTTACGTGGGCCAAGGCTTCGCGGGGGGTGTTGCGGAACGGACCGCCGGACGCCGTCAGGATCAGCTTCGAAACCTGAGTGCGGTTGCCCGCGCGCAGGCATTGATGGGCGCCGTTGTGCTCGCTGTCGATGGGCAGCAATTCCGCCGCGTGCCGGCGCACCGCTTCCATCACCAGTTCCCCGCCAGAAACCAGCACCTCTTTGTTGGCGAGACCCACGCGCTTGCCGCAGCACACCGCTTCGTAAGTCGCCGCAAGGCCCGCGACGCCAACAATGGCGGAGACTACCGTGTCCACTTCCGGCGCGGTGGAAATCTGGACCAGGGCGGCTGCGCCAGTCAATAGTTGGGGCCACTCGCTGCGCGGGAGCCTGGTATCGCTCAGGCGCTCGATGAGACGCCCCAAAGCAGAGGGCGACCCTGCCACTGCGACTTTGGGCCGGAACTCCAGAATCTGGGATGCGAGGGCTTCGACGTTGCTGCCTGCCGCGAGCGCATACACCTGGTACAGGTGGCGGTTGTGGCGGACTACGTCCAGAGTGTTGGTCCCGATGGAGCCCGTCGAACCCAGAATGGTGAGCGTTTTCATTCGAGCGGCGCCAATCGAGTCGTGTCTCTTATGTTATCACGCGGCGTCGGGGAACGACTCTTAACCTTTGGGGTTGGAGGATCGGAACTTTTTGGGAGGAGGTTTTTGTTTGCGAGACCCAAACCCTTTCGGGCGCCGGGGAGGATTGCTTCAGGGGTCTTTTTTTTAGAGGTTAGTCTCGCTTTGGTGGGAGTTGCCTCCCCGGCTTACTTCCAATAATAATAGATTCCGATTTTGGAATCAACAAAAATCTGTATCTTTTTATTGGGATTGTACGTTTACATGCGTCAATTCTTCTAACACGTTGATACTAGAGCAAAAGTCTTCGTCGCCATGACCCATTGCGATGGCCGTCTGGAAGAGCTGATGGGTCAGGCTGGTCAAAAGTAGTGGTACTCCCAGCTCCTTTCCGGAGTCCAGCATGAGGCAAATGTCCTTATCCATCCATTTCATGGCGAAGTTCGGGGTAAAATCGCGGCGCAGGACAAAAGGGGCTTTATAGGAGATCAATCCGGACTTCGCGGCGCTATTGTCGAGAATGTCCAGCATAAGCTTAGGGTCCACTCCGCCCTTCACGGCCAACACCATGCCCTCGTTGAAGGCCATGCAAATATTGGCGAGAATCAGGTTCTGCGTCAACTTCGCCTGAAGGCCCTGGCCGGGACCGCCGCAATAGTAGAGGCGCTTGCCCATCGGTTCCAGATACGGCTTGATCTTCTCGAACACGGCCTCGTCGCCGCCCACCATAAAGGTGAGGGTGCCGCCGGTAGCGCCGGGAGTGGAGCCGGTACATGGCGCATCCAGGAACTCGACGCCCTTGGCTTTCAGCGCTTCGCCGATCTTGCGGCTTTCGCTGGGGCTGATGGTGCTGCAATCGGCCACCACGGTTCCGGGTTTGGCGCCATCGATTATGCCGTCGCCGTCGGCGTCGCAGTTTTCGCCCAGGATCACTTGCCGGGACATAGCGGTATCGCCCACGCACAAGAAGATGCAATCGGCGTTAGCCGCGACCTCGGCGGGCGTGCCGTACGCCTGGCCTTTCTCCTCGGCCGCGAGTTGCCGCGCCTTCTCGCCGCTGTGCGACCACAGCGCCACTTGATGTCCGGCGCGAAGCAGGTTGCGAGCCATGGGGTAGCCCATCGCCCCGAGTCCAAGGAAGCCTAGTTTTGCCATAGGAACTTGGATTTTACCGCAATGTTGTTATTTGACGCATTCGGTTTTGGCGGAATGGCAGAGTATCGGCCCGATAAGGCTCCGCAAGATGCACGATGAAACAGGTCGAGGTTGAAAAACACCGTGCCGCTCACCCAGGTGTTAGACTGCGGGCACATCGCTGGCGCCGTGCTTCGCGACGCTTTGCGGATGCTTGCCGCCGGCCTGGCGTTGGGCATTCCGCTCTCACTGGCCGCCACGCGATGGATCGCGTCGTTTCTGTACGGCCTGCGGCCCGGCGACCCGCTCACTTACTGCGCCGTCGTCGCGCTCCTTTGCGCAGCCTCGCTGGCAGCGGCGTTTGTGCCTTCACGCCGGGCCGCGCGAGTGGACCCGATGGTGGCGCTGCGATTGAAATCTGACCCTCAAACATTTCGCGCCGCCGCCGATATGAGTTCTGGAGGTATTCGCGATGGGAACGTTACCGACAGATAGCTTCAGCGTTACCAACCTGGTTCAGAGTCTCACGGGCGCCGGATCGCCTCAGCTTGCGGCCACTTTGTCCACTCCGGCAGTCCAGACGGCGATCCAGAATGCGCCAACCAGCGACTTGGTCGATCTCAGCAGCCAGGCTCTGAAATTGCAGGAAACGGACCTGTTGTTCGGAGACGGAAGCGCTAATCCAAGCGCTGCGGATACGGCCACACTTGCCTCAACGCTGTATCCGCTGTCGGCTCTCTTGGCCGCGGCGGACGCGGCCGCCAACAAAGCGCCGCAATCTGGCGCGAGCGCTCCAAGCCCAACTGCAACTTCGTCGACCGCATCGCTTGCCGACCAACTCACCGGGTATCAGAACGACTTGCAGGCGCAGGAGATACAGTCGCTCTTCGGGATCGCTCCAACGGTTTCGCCGCCGAACTTGCTGGTGGATACGCTCGGCTAAGCGGGAGCCGTCACCGGTAAGATAGTTAGCAGATGTCGATCCTGCAAGACATCCGCTTGGCCTTTCGGCTTTTCAGCCGCAACCTGGTTGCGACCGGCATCGCCCTGCTCTCCGTCGCGTTGAGCGTGGGCGCCACCGCCGTGGTTTTCACCGCTATCAAAGCGGTCCTCATCGATCCTCTGCCCTACGCGCGTGCGCAAGAGCTGGTCCAGATACGCAGCGAATTCCCCAAAATGCAAGAGCAGTCGAATGGCGATTGGGTGGTTTGGAACGACACGCAAGAGCTGATCCGCCGGACGCGTACTCTCGAATCCGTGGGAGTTTATCGCAACGCTATTTTCGATCTCGCCGGCGATGCCGGTACAACTCCTGAAGCGCTCTACGGATTGAAGGTGACCGCCAGCCTGTTTCCAACGCTGGGCGTTTCGCCCATGCTGGGAAGGAATATTCTTCCCGACGAGGATCAGCCCGGCCACGCCGACGAGATGATTCTGAGCTACGGCTTATGGGCGCGCCGGTTCAATTCGGATCGCAAAGTGGTGGGCCGCGCCGTCAGGGTCAACGGACACGACTGCCTGGTCATCGGCGTCATGCCTCCGGATTTCAACTTTCCGTTGCGAAGGCAGGCGGCCCACACTCCTTCTCCGTATGTCGAATTTTGGGCCCCGCTGTCCGTCTATCCCGGATCGCGACAGGGAGGGCTGGGCGCCGTTGCCCGATTGCGCCGCGGCGTTTCGATTACGCAAGCGCGGCAGGACGCCGCCGCGATCGGCGTGGCGCTGTCGCATGAGTTTCCCGCAACCAACCGGGACAAGACTCTGACGGTAAACTTTGTGCGCGACCGAGCCGTGGGAGGCGCCGCCAACAGTCTCTTGCTCTTGCTGGCGGCGGGTCTGCTGTTCATGCTGATCGGGTGCGCCAACGTTGCCAATCTGCTGCTGGCGCGCGGATTCGCCCGGCAGCGCGAGATCTCCGTGAGACTCGCGATCGGCGCCGGGCCCGCGCGCATAGTCCGGCAACTCCTCACCGAAAGCTGCGTATTGGCCGCGATGGGCGGCTTAGGCGGCTATGCGCTCGCGGCGGCGGCGTGGAAAATTCTGCCCGCATTGGCTCCGGTGAGTATTCCCCGGCTGGCTGCCGCCCGCGCGGACGGCGCGATTTTCGGCTTCGCTCTCGCGCTGGCTATGATCAATGGCATCCTGTTCGGAATGGCGCCCGCGCTGCGTTTAGCCAGAGCCAAAGGCTCGATCGCTTTGGGCGCCTTTGGCTCACGCGGTTCCGCAGCGGGAAGGCAGGATCGCGTCCGCTCCGCCCTGGTTGTGGCTGAGGTTGCGCTCTCGGTGATGTTGGTTGTGGCCGGCGGTCAACTGCTTGGGAGCTTTGTGAAATTGGTTGCCGCGGACCCTGGTTTCCAGGCGGACCACGTGCTGGCGTCCGTCGTACTCCCCGCGCCCGAGCGATACCCAAATCCCGCACAACGGGGGCTGTTCTTTAAGCGCATTCTCGATTCGGTTCGAGCGCTTCCGGGCGTGGAGAGCGCCGGCACAGTCGACGCCTTGCCGTTTAGCGGAGAGAACCACGGTGGGTCCGTCAGCAGCGGCGCCTTGACTGGCGATTCGAACGCTCCGCTAACCGCCGAAGTGGACGTGGCCGGCGGCGAGTATCTGCAGACTATGGGCGTCCACCTGCTCGAAGGCCGCTGGTTTCGCGACGAAGACATGAGCGACCAGAGCGACGCCGCGATTGTGAATGATTTCACTGCTCGCCGCTTATGGCCTCGCACCAGCGCCGTTGGACAGAGGATCTGCGTCTATTGCACGCCGGAACAGCCGAACAACTGGAAGACGGTCATCGGCGTGGTTTCGAGCGCCAGTCACGCGTCTCTGAACGAGCCGATGAAAGGCAACGTTTATCTCTCTGCCGGAGCCATGCGGAATGCGGATTTCCTGGTAGTGCGAACCGAACGGCCCATGGGAGATTTGCAAAAGGCGATCCGCCGCGCGATCGCCGCCATCGATCCGAACCAGCCGGTATTCCTGAGCGTACCCATGCGCACGCTGGTGGCGGATTCCGTGGCAGACCGCCGCTTCATCATGACGCTGCTCGCGGCTACAGCCTGCCTCGCCCTTCTGATGTGCGCGGCCGGCGTGTATGGCGTCATTTCCTATACGACGGCGCGCAGGATACAGGAGTTCGGTATACGCATGGCCCTGGGAGCTACGCCTCGCAATGTGCATGCCCTGGTATTCCGTGAAGGCTTCGCAACCGTCGCCACTGGACTGACGCTCGGGTTGTTTGTCACGGCGCCACTCATGTATGCGCTGCGAAGTATCTTAATTGGGTTTGACTCCCGAAACACGGCATACGTCTCAATCGCAGCCGCCCTGGTTACTGTAACCGCGGGGATCGCCTGCTGGGTTCCGGCGCGCCGCGCGACGAAGATCGACCCGATGTCGGCGCTACGGCAAGAGTAGATAGATACATCGTGGCGCACGCACTTTTGCGTGCAGCGTTCACACTCGTGTGAACGCGCCTTTGCTCCAAGCTCCTCTACAGCTCATCCAGCCATCTGATATAACAGCACGCATGGGAAATAACTTCACCCGCCGTGAGGCGCTGTTTGGTTTGACCGCGTCGGCCGGCGCCCTGCTCGCCGCTCCGGCCACCGCGACCATCGAGACCCACGTCCACCTCTTCGATCCCGCGCGCGTCCCCTATGCGCCGAACGCGCCCTACAAGCCGCCCGCCTATACTCTGGAAGATCATTTGAAACTGGTCGAAGCTGCCGGACTGGCGCACTCGATCATCGTTCATCCGGAGCCTTACCAGGACGACCACCGGTATCTGGAATACTGCTTTGCGCATGAGCCCAGGCCGGGGTATTTCAAAGGGACGTGCCTGTTCGATCCGCTACGCGAAGATACGCCCAGCCGGATGCGCGTCCTGGTGGATCGCTGGCCGAAGCGCATCGTCGCCCTGCGGATTCACGAAGTGTCGATGACGCCCGAGACCGGCGGCCCCATTCGCAACCGCGATATGGAAGATCCCCGCATGATAGCCTGCTGGAAGGCTGTGGCCTCGATGGGGATGGCGGTGCAGATGCATTTCATACCGGGCCAGGCGCCCAAGATCCGCGCCGTGGCAGCGAAATTTCCCGAGACCACCGTAATCCTCGATCACATGGGCCGCCCCGGTCAAGGTACGGAAGAGGAATACAGGGAAGTGCTGAAACTGGCGGAGCTGCCGCGCGTGATCCTGAAGTATTCCAATTGGGGAGAATACAAAGGCGACCTGGGCCGGCTGACACGGCGGCTCTACGACGCCTTCGGCCCGGAGCGCATCGTCCGGGGCACGCTGGGCAACACGCCGGAGGAATACCAAAAGCAGGCTGCGCGCTTCGAGGAGTTGCTGGCGTTCGCGCCGGAGCGCGACCGGGCAAACATTCGCGGCGGCAACGCTCAAAGGCTGTTTTTCAGCTGAACGCTCTTTTTCAGCTGAACGCTGTTCTTCAACTGAAATTCAGCGAGGCGCCCGCGTTCAGTTCGACGGCTTGAGCGGCGCCAGAGCCGACTTCGGAACTTTGGCCACCACGTGCACCGCCGGATCGACCACCTCCGCCACATCGTATACCATCGATGTGCCGAGTACGGAGGAAACTTCCGCGGCATTGAGACCGTACTTCTTCTCCAGCCAGCGGACCAGGCTGGTGGTGGCGCCGCGGAGTGCGTCGTCCACGCTGCCGGCGATGCCGCTCGCCATGAGGTAATCCGCATTCTCCATGCGCGGCCCCGGCGGCGACGCGCCCGGTTCCACGCTTACGGTGAACTCGATGTCCATGGAGGTCTCGAGTGCGTTGCCGGTCAGCTCGCCGGCGCCCTGCAAAGCGTGGCCGTCGCCGACAAACAGCAGCGCGCCGGGGACGTACACCGGCAGGTAGACGGCGACGCCCTCGCGGACCTGGTTGTAGTCCATGTTGCCGCCGAAGCTGCCCAAAAAGCCGGAGCGGTACTGCATGCCTCCGGGCGGCGCGACGCCGATACAGCCGAGCATGGGCGCAAGCGGCACGCGGTAATCCTTCAGCTTCCCGGTTGGCTTCTGGAGCGATGCGAAACCGGCGGCGCGGTCGAGCTTCCAATCCGAGTCATAGCCTTCGACCCGCTTGCGCTGCTCCACATACCCGGGGTTGAGCGCGCCGTTCACGATGAGGGGGCTGCTGATCGCAGTATCGCGGTTCAGGTGAAGGCGGTTGAGATGGACGATCAGCATATCGCCCGGCACGGCGCCATCGATATAGAAAGGTCCGGTGAGCGGGTTTCCGCCGGAGGTGCGTCGCACGCCCTTGGGGTCGGTTCCTCCGGCATCCACCGACCACGTCTTCACCGTATCGCCGGGGCTGATGTGAAGCGCCGGCGCAAGCGCGGCCGAGAAGTAATGTTGGAACTGCGTGGGCTCGAAGTTATGAGTCTTGGGCGCAGCGGCGCTCTTGGGCGGCTCGCGCTGCGCCTCCCATTTCAGGTCGAGCTTGTCTTCGACCATAGTCGCCGTGCCTTCGATGCGGTCGCCATCCAGGCGGCCCCGCAGCTGGATAGTCGTGTGCGGGTTTTGTTTCACCGTACCTTCGATGCGCCCGTTCTTGAAGGAGCCGTCAAAGGCATCGCCGCCGAGTTTGCCGGTGAGCTTGGTTCCACTGAGATTCAACTCCAGGCGATCATAATTGTTCTCGTCGAAAGACTTCAGGTTGGAGACCCATTTGCCGGCGGGCGAAGGTGAGGCGGTCTGGGCGCAGGCCGCAGCCGCCAGGCAAAGCAGAGCAATGGCGTATCGCATGGAGTTTAAGACGATGATATTGAGGAAAGGTTCCCCCAGTACACGCATTCCCCTTTCCCCGCGAAAACATTTCTAGTACATTATGTTGTATGCAGAACAATCGCGATTCGTCCATTTTGCGCAGCCTGGCCGTCGCGTTCGGGGACGGTGTGGCATTCGGCGTAGGCATGAAGCTAACGCAAAGCGGGCGGGGCGCTCCAGCTCCGTCGCCCGAGATAGCGCCTCAGATAGCCCCGGCGGCCGATTTGACGCCGCTGCTGGAGCGCCTCGATGCAATCGAAGGGCGAATCGGCGAGGTGGAACGGGTCGGCAAGGTGCAGCGGGCGGCGCTTGCGCCCGCATTCGCCGCGGCCCCGGCCCCGTTCGACCAGAAGGTGCTCGAGGCCATCGTGAAAGCGCTCGACGCGCGCTTGCTGGAGCAGGCGGGACAGGTGGAGCGGCGAATCACGGAGCTCGAAGCCCGGTTTGCGATCGATTTGAAGACGCTGGATCAGCGGGTCGCCCAGCGGATCACCCAGCAGGATCACTCGGTGATGAGCGGCGTTCAAACGCATATCGAGGAATGGAACGGACAGTTCAACGACCAACTGGCGGCGATGCGGCGCCAGTCGGACGAGGAGCGCGCGGCCATCCAGCGCGAGATCGCGTCGCTGCGGCGCGAGTGCGTCATGGAAGCGGCGCTGGCCGTGGAAGAACGCACTGCGGAGCTGCGCACGGAGATCCAATCGAGGGACAGCCAGATCGTCGCTCTGCGAGCGCAGCTTGCGGCAGGCGACCAGAAACTCCACAACGTGGCTTTGGCCATCGGGCAGGCGTGCCAGACGGTGCTGGGAAGCGCGGTGGCGCCGGCGAAGGCCGAGCCGGAACGCGTTGTCGTATCGGAGCGTGCGCCGGAATGTGCGCCGGAGCGCATGGCCGAGCCCTCCCCGGAATTGCCGCTGCCGGGCTTCGCGCAGCCCAGGCTCGCCGCTCGCGCCATGCCGGTTGCGCTGGTCTCTTGGCTGGCGCTGTCGGCCGCCGGCTTCGCCATGCTGCACTACTTGTGATCCGCCCGTGATCCGCCGCGGCTCGGTTTCCTTACAATAGGTGCATGACAACCTTTACCATCGCGGGGCGGGAGTTCCGCTCGCGGTTGATTGTTGGGACCGGGAAGTATCGCAGCTTCCAGGAAATGCAGCGGTGCCACCAGGCGTCGGGCGCCGAGATGGTCACGGTGGCGGTGAGACGCGTCAATCTCACGGACCGGTCCAAAGAATCGCTGCTCGATTACATCGACCGCTCGAAGCTGTTCATTCTGCCGAACACCGCCGGATGCTACACTGCCGACGACGCCGTGCGCACAGCCATGCTGGCTCGCGAGGTGGGGCTTTCGAACTGGGTGAAGCTGGAAGTGATCGGCGACGAAAAGACGCTGTTTCCGGACAACTTCGGGCTCCTCGAAGCCACGCGAATTCTGGTCAAGGAAGGCTTCGTGGTTCTGCCATATACCAACGACGATGTGGTCGCCGCGCGCAAGCTCATCGATGCGGGCGCGGCCGCGGTAATGCCTCTGGCGGCGCCGATCGGCTCTGGACTGGGCATACAGAACCCCGTCAATTTGCGGATTCTGC
>JBEKNN010000292.1:0-10976 GCA_049522755.1 Bryobacteraceae bacterium
TATAACGAATGCGACAAGCGAACTGCCGCCTTGCACCGTAATTCGTGGATTCTACCTTCGATTTGTTAACGGAGATTCGCCGCGAAAATCCAGGCTAGCTAGCGTTTACCAAGCGTGCCCCGTCGCCGCCGCAGCCTGCACAATCGAGTGGTGAATCATCCTTTCTCAGCCAGTTTAGATTTGCGGTGTCAGTGAGGCGCGAAACCGGGAGCGCCAGCTAACCCGATTTCTTTTCGAAACCAGTTGCAAGTTCACCGGTGAGGCTCGCCCCGCGACTACATTGGGCGGTGTCCGTCGAAACTGGCCCCTCGAAGTCGCTGTATACTCGCTAACAAAGAACGCCCGCTCTCCATTTCACGCTGAACCAGCACAGGGGAGAGCACGACGCCTGTCGGCGGGCAGCCCGGTTGCGTGCTTTCCCCCAACGCGACTTCACGGGAGTGATGGCCGAACGACGCCTAGGAAGGTGACCATTCTCCGCGTAGGCGACAATTGAACAATCCGACCGGAGGTGTTAGTAGAGGTGTTAGTAAACGCTGCGACGTTAGGTGGATTCTCCGGATTCGCGTGTGGAGGGCAGGCTCGCCGGCTATAGGGTGGCCGGCAGGAGGGGACGCAGCGTTCCTCGGGACTCACCCGTTGCGACGCCGCACGGATTTGGTGCGGTGGATTCCTGTCGCGAGATCGTCACGCCGACCGGGCTCGGCAACCTGATCGAGGGACGTTAGCTAACGTTTTTGACCTTGTGGCCGACCCGTGCGCGAGGTATAAAAAGAAGGGCCATGCAAACCAGACAGCTTCTGCCGCGCCTGCTCTCGGGGATCGCATTACCGGCGATTCCGTGGTGTGCCACGTCGGCGCGAAATGCGAATCTCTGGCGCCTCAAACCTGTGCAGCGCCCGAGGGTTCCCTGTCGGGCTGACGCAGTCCGGCAACCCGAGCGAGGTGTTCATTGCCGCCAGGCTCAAGAAAAGGTTTTGCGGCCTGCGGTCCGCGCCGACAAAGCGACGTTCCCGCGACGGGGTCTATCTCGATCCGATCGGAATCCAAGCCCTGCGGAGCAGGAAGCCTTCCTCGCCGACACGAATCCCAACGCCGATGAGGAGGTCGATCGCCTTCTCGCGAGCAAACAGTACGGCGCCCGATACGCGCGGCACTGGCTCGATGTTCTACGATACGCTGAAGTCGACGGCGCCATGGCGCCGCGTCCGGAATCCACTACTCCAAATGAATAGATCAGCGGGTCCAACGAAAATCGCCATTCTTGGCAATACGGGCATAACATTCCGCGGCAGCCGCAATTGGACAAAGAACTCCGGCATATTGCTGGCGGTCGTTTTGTCATGGGGAAGCGTGTTGGCCGCCGAACCGCTTCCGGTGATCGCAACACATCATTCGCGCGTCATAGACTACGGCTTACGCAAACTGGTGCAGTCTACCTCCGCGTACGACCCCGATCGGATGGGATCGCGCACCACGAGTGCCGCGGCCGACATCGTCATATTGCTGAAAGAGGATGAGGAGGTGCAGCGACTCTATCCTGCGGCTAAAACGCTAGCCCCAGAGGGATATCAGCTGGCCAATAACGGCGGAAAGCTGCGCATTATCGGCGCCGACGAGAGAGGCGCCTTGTACGGCATGCTGGATGTGGCCGAGCAGTTGCAGCACAAAGGCAATAATCCGGCCAAAGTGCTTGAGAAAAAAGAAGAACCTCGATTAAGTTTCAGGGCTATCAAGTTCAATCTGCCGATCATTGGGTACCGGTCGAGCCTGTGGCTTACCCAGCAGGAAAATGTGGTGTTCGACCTTAAATTCTCGGAGCAGTTCCTGGACATGATGGCCGCCGATCGCTTCAACGTTCTCTCTCTGTGGAGTATGCACCCTTTCCACTACATGGTAAGGGTGCAACATTTTCCCGAAGCTTGTCCTTTTGACGATATGGAATTGGCGGCCATGAAGAAGTTCTGGGCCAGTCTCTTCACAATGGCGCACGACCGGGGGATCGAAACTTATATTATCAATTGGAATATCTTTGTTCCGCCCAGCTTTGCATTTGCGCATAACGTGGCCCTCTATTCGGCGACGCCCTCCCTGACGGGCGGGAATGGCGATACCAGCCAGATCGTCGAACAATTTACCCGCGAAACTATTACCCAGGTCATCAACGAATATCCGGACCTTGACGGTCTCGGCATCACCATAGGCGAGCGGATGGGCGGGCAGACCCCAGAGGAGCGCAGGGAATGGCTGGACCGCACTATCTTTGCCGGAATAAAAGCGGCCAATCGCAAAATCAAGTTTGTGTACCGTGCGCCGCTGTCTGCTAACACCGGTTCGGGCGGCAGCACCAGTGAAGAGAACGATCTTCAGTCGCGCCAACATATCGAACGGCAGGATATGCTGGGCGCCACCTACGTTGAGTTCAAGTTCAACTGGAGCCATGGACACTCCTCGCCGCGACTATTCATGGTTCACGGTGGCAAGCTTACCGACAAGTACTACAACCCCCTTCCAAACAAGTACAAATATGTGTGGACGTTACGGAATGAGGACTTCTATCGTCTCCGTTGGGGTAATAGCGATTTCATACGCGAATTCATCAAAAACAACGGACAGGAATATGTGGCGGGCTGCTTTTTGGGGAGTGAGGTATTTACGCCAGCGATGGACTATACCAGTCTGCCGGGGCCGCATAAGACGTGGGACTACCATTTCCAGCGGCAATGGTTGTGGTACGCCATGTGGGGCCGGCTCATGTACGGCGCGGGCACGCCGGACTCCACTTTTGAGTGGATGCTGGAGGACAAGTATGGCCGGGGAACGGGTCACGATGCGCTGCAGGCTTGGAAGATCGCTACGAACAACCAGCTAAAATTCGCCGCTTTCCACATGGGCACCGCCGATGCGCAGCTCTATTCGGAAGGTTTCAGCGACTGGGGCGTGAATGTTTCCGCCAGGCTGTTCAATATCGACAATGTGATAGTTCACCCGGTGCTGGATACGGTCGCCTATATCAACATCAAAGACTGGGTCACCAACGCCGAAAAGACCAAGAGCGCCACACAGATGTCACCCCTGCAACTGGCGGCCCAGTTGGATGAAGATAATGGCCGCCTTATATCCTTGATAGGAACGCTGGAGGCACACAAGCTATCTCCAGGCGCTGCGGTGGAGGTGAACGACATGCGCGCCTGGTACTGGTTCGGGCGGTATTTCTCAGATAAGATCAAGGCGGCTGTGGCGGTGGCCCGCTACCGTTACAACGGGGACGACGAGCGTGTGAAGGCCGTGGGCTATCTCAAGCAATGCTCGTCTGACTGGGCCAATTATGCAGAAGCCGTCGCTCGCTATAACAAGGAGACGTTTCCGCTGGTTATTAGCGGCGACTTTTCCTTGAAAGCGATGCAAGTGCAGGTCGATCGCGATATTGACCTGGCCATGGCCCCAGCCTCACAGGCGCCAAGGTAGATACGATCCAGTTCTTAAGGAGTCCAAGATGAAGCTATTGCTCAAAACGTGCTCGGTACTGCTTGTGGCTCTTTCAGCTCCGAGCGCCTATTCGCAACCAAAAGTGGCTATCGTGTATGACCGCACTATTCCACAATTGCAGTTCGGCGTGCAGGAGCTTGAGAATGCGCTCAAGGCGGCCAGACTCCAACTTTCGGATAGCCTGGAGGGCTCTATCGTAGTTACGTTTACTTTGAACAAGGCATTGGGGGCGCAAGCGTATCAAATTGCGCAGCACGATCGATCCATTGATGTCAGAGGAGGGGACGCGAGGGGGTTGATGTATGCCGGGCTCGCTCTCGCGGATAACGTTCAGGCCGGAAAGGACCTGCTCAAGACGGGAACCATCGACGGCAAGCCATTCATTCTTTACCGGGGGATCAAATTCAACATACCGCTGGATGCACGCACGCCAAGCTATGACGACACCGGCGACGCCGCCCAAATGAATATCGAAACCGTATGGGATTTCGAGTTTTGGAAGAACTATCTCGATACCATGGCGCGTTATCGCTATAACCTGCTTACCTTATGGAACCTCCACCCCTATCCGTCGATGGTAAGAGTTCCCGGCTATGAGGATGTGGCGCTGAACGACGTGGCGGTCTATACCGGCGTTATCAATGCTAAGACGGATATGCGCTGGAAGAACGAGGCTATACAGGAACCGGCTCATCTGCGCATCATCAAGAAGCTGACGATCGACGAGAAAATCTCGTTCTGGAAGAAAGTGTTTCAATACGCCGACGACCGCGGCATCGATATTCACTTCTATCAGTGGAACGTCTTCGTAAGCGGCGCAGAGGGCAAGCACGGCATCGAAGCTCGTCAGGATTCGCAGGAAGCGATCGACTACCTGCGCAAGAGCGTAACGCAGTTTATGCTGACCTATCCTACCGTGAAGGGGATTGGGGTAACCGCTGGGGAGAATTCCCACAATAATGTTAAGGGCGAGTATTCCATTGAGAATTTCATATGGAAGACCTATGGCAAAGGAATCATGGATGCGAAGCGGATCAATCCCAAAATAGACTGCAGGTTTATCTTCAGGCAGCATCAGAGCGATATGAACCTCATAGAAGACGCCTTTAAGGGGTATGACGGCCCGTTCGATACCGAGTTCAAATATGCAAGGGCGCGGATGTTCAGCAGCGAGCGGCCTACATGGTTCGACAAGATATACCGGGACGAAGTGGTAGCGCATAAAGTGAAGGTGTGGATGAATGTTCGGAACGACGACATCTTCACATTCCGCTGGGGCAATCCGGGATACGCCAACAACTTCATAAAGAATATGCCTGCGGCCGATGTGATGGCGGGCTATTTCTGGGGACCGGACGGCTATATTTACGGGCGCGATTTCCATAGCAAGGATCCAACGGTTCCCAAGTACGAGATCGATAAGCAGTGGTATCTGTTCATGATATGGGGCATGGCAGGATATAATCCCGATCTGCCGGAATCGTATTATCTCGAGAAGATCGCCGAGCGCTTTCCCGGAGCGGATTCGAACGGTATCTATAAGACCTGGAATGCGACGGCCGATGCCATTGCGTGGGTCGACAAAATGTACTACAACCAGAATGACGCGGATTTTCTGCCTGAGGGAAGTTTCAATATTCGAGACTTCGCGGACCTGAACGCCTTTACGCGCAAGGATTGCATGCCCGACCAGGGCGTCTCTTCAATCGGCGAGTTTACGATAAAGGGTAAAATCGCCGGTGAACTAACCCCGTTCGAAGTCGCCGCCAAATTGGAGGAGACGTCCCGGACGTTGCTGTCAGGCGCCTCGACCATCGGCGATCATGGGAACTCCGAACTGAAGCAAACGCTCGGAGACTTTAAAGCCATGGGGTATATGGCTGAGTATTATGTGCATAAGATTAGAGCAGCCGCCTATGTTTCGCTTTATCGCTATGCGGGCGATGAGAAGAATAAGGCCCAGGGGGTTGCCGAGGGGGAGGCGGAGGTAAAGTCGTGGATGGATTACGCCAATGCGGCATCGGCGCAATACAAGCCGCAACTGTTTGCCCGGACCCAGATGCTGGATTGGGACGCCCTGACCGCCCAGGTAAAGCGGGATGTAACCATTGCGCGGAATGCCAAGAAGGGCGACCCGGTTGGAGTCGTTGGATCGAATAAGTTGTGGGAAGTCGATAAGAAGAAGCTGTAAGTGTTATCGATGCTGAGTTTCGGCAACTGACTCATCAGCCGAGATGAAGCCAAGCGCATCGCCGATAGGGCTGAACGGTTGACGCCACTCGTACATTGGTCCAGTTGAGAGCGGGCCTCACGGGACGTCACGAGAGTGGTCGATGTGGTGATCTATCGATGCCCCTTCAGGGAGTTTGGCGAAGATATCAAATGCCGGACCATCGGTCCAATCGGTTGCTGCGTCTCCCATCCAGGCTGGCCCCACAATCCGAAACGGAGGAATTCCGAACGCCCATATCCAAATCGGTTTTCCCAACACCTGATATCCACTCGGCCCGGATCGAGCGTGAACTTCTGTAGGCACCTCCCGGGTATGCCGGCTCTCGGATTCTGGTTTTTGGTCCCGGGCATTGACGCGGCAGGTTTTATCGAAGCCACTTCAAATCGTGGCCCCGCAGCGGAATCCGAGGGGATCGGGAGCGACTGTGCCAGAACCAGCGGCGCATTCAGGATGCCCACGACAACCGGGCCGGCGATAGCTGCTATGCCGGCAACTATCAGAACGAGTGTTTTCGCGAGATTCAGTTTCACCACACCTTCATATTTCATGATCGCGTCGATTCTCGTTCTGAGATATGCTCCTCCAGCTATTCCGACAACGCACTCGAACGGAGATTCCAGAGACAACTCGCAGACCTTGAGGATGCCCTGCGCGTACACTCGTGGTTGATTTCCCAGTCGCAATACTTCTTCGTCACACGCGCGTTCGCGTTCCTGGAACATGCGGTTCCCGATCCACCACACCAACGGATGGAACCAAAGCGCCGTCTCGGCAAACATCTGAATTACGCCGACCAGATTGTCTCGATGACGAACGTGGCAAAGTTCATGGGCGAGGACGCTCTTCATTTGCTCCGGAGTCAGGTGATCGAAAATGCCTTCGGGCAATAACAAAACGAGCCGGAACATTCCGAAAACGCCGGGTTCCAGGAACGAGGAGGAGGAGATCGCCGGAACGGGAAGGCCAAGTTCGATTGGAGATCCGGCGCGAATCACAGCAGTGGTGCGCCGCCAGCGAATCCACCAGGCGCAGGCAATACCGGCAAACCCCACTGCCCATGCCATCCAGAGTATGAACGGAAGCCGGTTCGTCCTCGGCGCGGTCGGCAATGGCGTTAGCGAAACCACTGGCTCCGGGAACGGCTCACTCACTTGAGCCGCCACCGTCGAGAAAACGAAGGGTGTGTATACCGGCCCAGTGCGCCAGCCAACGTTACTGCCCAACCCTACCAGCAAGGAGAATGGGACCAGGAACTTTAGAAATGCAGCCACCCAAATCCAGTGGCGCACCCTCGCCGGATTCTTACGCAAAATCAGCGTGAGTAGTCCGGCGACGCCAGCGAACAGCGTAGACTGCCAAAGGTGATTCGCGATTGGAGAAAGAGAATCAGGGATCATTTGGCTTCTCCGTTACTCTCTTGGTCGAGAAGGATCTTCTCCGCTTCCCGGATATCTTCCCGCGTGAAGGAGCCGGATTCGGTCAGATGGGCAATGATGGGCCGTATTCTGCCACCAAATAACCCCAGCAGATCGCCGACCAGCTTACGTTCCGCTGCTTCCCTGGAAACGGCAGCCTCAAAGATGAATGCGTTGCTGATCTTCTTGAACCGCCGCAACGCTTTCTTGGCTTCGAGCCGGTAGACCATTGTCTGTACTGTGCTGTAGGTTGGCCGGCTCCGCGCCGGGAAGGTTTCATGAATCTCCCGGATAGAGCACGGCCCTATTGTCCACAGGCCCTCCATAATGATCAGTTCCAGTTTGCTCAGTTTCGGGAGGGCCATCGCGAATCCTTACTCTCGTAAGCCAGTCTATGACACCTGTAAGTATTTGGTAAGCGTTTTCTCTCGCCTTAACACGGGGACGGCGTTGGCTTCACTGCGCTCGCGCCGGCTCGAATACCGCAAGATGCACAGGGCAATTCATCGAATCGGCTTCGACCTTGAATTCAAAGCCGTCGGTTGCCCTGCATGCTGATTCGAATCGAACGACCCCGGGAGTATGTAGGGTCGGTTTACACGCCGGTGTAGCCGGCGACTCGTGGCAATGGCCGCCCGCGGGTGTTCCGCCGGTGATCATCCGCGATAGGTCGCGAAGAGTAGATCTATCCTTCGCCGCGTGGCGACTAAAATACCAAAAGTGATCGCCAGGCTTGAGTGGCTGCTTCACAAGCATCGAAGACGACCAGACTGCCCACTCCAGCAACCGACCTTCTTCCTGCTTATACCTAACCGCCACTCGCGATAATCGCAGCAAGACTATCAATCCCAGCAGATTGCGGCCAGCTCGGCGTAAACGTCGTTATCGAGAATTCGTGGGTGGGGACGCCGTGACCAAGCCGGTCTAACCGCCGTCGCTCAGGAGACTGCTGACTAGCATAATCGTATCGATTTGGTCTTGGGTGAGCCGTAATAGGAAGTGTCGTTTTACCGACTCGGCGCGCACGGGTAGCGCCTCGGTCAGTTTCTGATAGCCAAGTTTCGTCAGCCCGATGACAACAGCACCGTCGGCGGTTTCGCGCTTTATGAGTCGTCGATCCTCCATGCGGGTTAGCTGGTGAGAGAGACGGCTTTTTTCCCATTTCATCACCTTGGAGAGTTCCTGTTGGCGCATTTCGCCGTTGCCGAATCCGACGAGGCGGGAGAGAACACCAAACTCAGGCCCGGAAAGCCCGGTTGCTTCCGAAATGTCTCGGCCTACCCGCCCCCGAACCTCTTCGCCCATGTCTTGAAAGGCGCCCCAAATACGGAGTTCTTGAGGGGTCAGCGATTTAGCGGCCATGCAAATTCTCAGATTATCAAAGAAATAGTTGACATGACAACCAAAACTGATAATCTGGTTGACGTGTCAACTCGCTGCCAACCCTTTTCCCTTGCTACAGACACCATCACGAGGACCAGGGCGCTTCATGAGTTCATCTCCGATGTAGGACCAACAGCGGGCTTTACCTCCCGCCGAGTACATCGTTGGCAATCTTGAGAACGCAGGGAGTAAGGAATGAAGCGTCGTGAAACCGACATAAGAGAATTCGCATGAAAAAAGCAAATGTTCGATCTGGGCAGGTGGTTCACAGCGTTGCTCTGGTTCTCGGTGGTGGTGGGGCTGCCGGAAATGCGTGGCTTATCGGTATCATCGCAGGCCTGGCCGAAGCTGGTCTCGATATGACAGAGGCCGCCGATCTGGTGGTCGGCACCTCGTCCGGCGCAACTGCGGCGGTGCATGTGCGAAGCGGTATACCGCCGGCCGAACTGTTGGCCTCGGTGCTGTCTCCGCCAGTTCAACCGGTCGGACAGGGCCGGGAGGCGCCGCTGTCCCTGCCGATGGCCAAGGTGTTCGAGCGGATGAGGGCCATCGGCGCCGCCGCCACCTCGGCAGCCGATCTACAACGTGCTATGGGCGCGTTCGGAATGGAGAGCGACTCCATACTCGGACCCGCGGCGGCGGAACAGCGGCGCGCAATGGTCGCCGCCAGGTTGCCTAGTCCTGAATGGCCGGATAGGCCGATGATCTTGGTGGCCGTCGACGCGCATACCGGCCAGGTGGTTGCGTTCGACCGCGATTCGGGCGTCGACCTCGTGGACGCAGTCACCGCGAGCACCGCGATGCCCGGTTTGGCGCCCACGCACAACATCAATGGTACTCGCTACATCAACGGTGGCGTGCGCTCCGCCGAAAACGCCGACCTCGCTTCGGGCTATGCCAACGTCGTGGTGCTCTCGCCGTTTGGCAGGCGGAGCGGGACACTACCGCCAGGCCAGTTCGAGGGCCTGCGCAGACTACCGGGCGCGGACCTGGAGGGCCAGGTCGAGGGCCTGCGCAAGCAGGGCAGCCGCGTCGAGGTGATCACACCGGACGCTGATTCCCTAGCCGCAATGGGCACGAACCAGATGGATCCGGCGACCCGCATCCCCGCCGCCCGTGCCGGTTTCGCTCAGGGCAAGCGGGAAGCGGCCCGCGTGGTGTTCCTCTGACGATTGCCCGCCGACGCCCAGCGCTACACCGTCATCTGTGAAGCTGACGTGATGTCGTCATTCCTGCTGCTGTGTGAACATGTCGGAACGGCCTATCGTATCGATGATTTCATCACTCAGGCAAGTGCAGTTCTTCGCCAAATCGAGTACGCCAAGGGCAATTGGCTGGGAACAAGCCTCGCGGCGCGGACAGCGGCGACGGTGCAGAGGCTGGCAGATGCGAATTTTCGACTCTGCGCCGATCAGGGCAAGGTCTTCTGCGCATGTTAGATGCGCTGATCGACCTACGTGACCGCCGCAGCGCCGCTCTCGAACAGACTGAGGCTTTCAAGAGCGTTCAAGTCCGGCAATCTTTAGAAGCTTCGGGAGCGCCTCTGGTCGCGAAAGATCCTGCCTTGTCGCTCAGCGTTTAGGAATGGCTCTCGGACCACACGTGTCTCCACTGGTACGAAAACGGGCCTTACTGGAAACTTTCCAGCCTCGGCGGCCCACCGCAATCTGGCATCTCGCCGGAAGCGAAACAGAGTGCGGAAGTCTCAACGCAGTATGGCGGTCTCGCCCGACTCGAACACCAGCGTCAGCTCGTTGGTGAATCTCTCACGCTCTCGTTGAACGATGGCTCCGTTTTCCTCTACCTCTTCAGAGCGATCGACTACCTTGATGCATGCCACGCTGCAACATGCCGGTCGTTCCCAGAGCCGAAGACCCCGTTCAACATCCCGCTTACAGCGCACAGCGCCACGTGGCCGGAATGTAGGGGCGTCAGCGGTCGTCCCCTGAAAGTGGCCGGTGAGGGGAAGAGGATTCGAGCAGCCTGGCGGTAAGCCGAGGAGCGCGGAAGCAGGTCCTCGATCTCATCGAGCGGAAGGCCGCGATATTCCAGCTTGGGCGGACCGCTTTCCGGAACCCTATACAAAGGCATGCTGGCGTCGCCTAAGACCGCGAGCCGCTCGTAATTTCTTCCGATGTTCGCAAACTGAGCTCGTCGCGCGGTGATGTCGTCGTCCCTCAATTGTTCGCGCTCCCGTCGGCTGCGGCGTGTTGCCAAGACGACTACCTGGCGGTAGCGCACGGATTCCGGTTCAGTCAAGCGAAAGATTCGAGTCTCCTTGAACCGCGAGGCAAGGATCTCGCCGCATTCACAGATACGCTGCGCCGGAACCACAAGGACGAGTACGCCTCCGGCTTTCAGCCAGCGGTACATGTGCGCCAGGAACACTCGTTCCGTGCGTTCGTTTCGACCTTCGCCGATAGTCCAGTCGTATGGTGGTTATATGAGCGAGCGCG
>JBEKNN010000293.1:0-10965 GCA_049522755.1 Bryobacteraceae bacterium
TACGACACGTTCCAGTTCTTTCGCGAGCGGTCCGAGTTATTCTCGTCGGTATTCGCCCAAGAGAACACACGCTTCAACGTGGAGTTCGGCGAACAGCCCACCCCCATCGAGGGCGTCTACGTGTCCGGCGAGTATTTTCCAACGCTCGGCGTTGCGCCCGTGCTGGGGCGCTCTCTAACCACCGCCGACGACCAGGAGTCCGGCGGCGCGGATGGCCCGGTTGCGGTAATCAGCTACGCCTTCTGGATCGGACGCTTCGCCGGGGACCGCGCGATTCTGGGCCGCACTCTCGCGATACAGGGCGCGCCGGTCCGCATTGTGGGCGTGATGCCGCCCTCGTTCTTCGGCGTCGACGTTGGCAAGTCTCCCAACCTTTTTATTCCTTTGAGGCTCGAACCGATGCTCCAGAAGGCATCGTCTAACCTGCATGGCAAGTTCGTGTGGCGGCTCGATGTACTGGCGCGCAAGAAACCAGGCCTCACGGATTCGGCATTCCGGTCCGGGCTCTTAGCCGTCTGGCCGCGGCTGAACGATTTTTTCCCGCGCAGGAAAGGGCAGACGGTGATTCAGCCCTCAAGCGCCGGTGCGGCGGATGCCAGCAACGGAATATCCGATCTGCGGACGAAGTTCTCCAACCCGCTCTCTAGTTAGGGCGGTGCGGCCGATCTGCTCGCTGAAACTGTCGACGTTGAACTAGATCCCCGCAATAGGCGCTCATAAGATGGCCGATCTCACAGGGTGAAGCGCGTCCCTGGCAGCGAGCCGAACCCGCCGCTCAGCCGGTGGTCGTCTTGGCGATCGGGTTGTAAATCAAACCGAACGGATCCTTGAGGTAACATCTCGGAAAATCCGGCTCGTCTTTGACGATCTCGCAACCATTCTTCACCAGGCGGCCCTTGGCTTCTCGACGCTGTCGACTGTAACCTCCAGCACCGGCCCGAGCGCTGCACCTCGCTCGATGAATAAGTTGATGTGCTCGCCATGGAGGCTGATCATGTTTGGCGTCTCGCCGGTGATCTCGAACCCGAGCTCTTTGACATAGAACAATGCCGCATGCTTTGGATCTTGCGATTGAATCAGAATGTCGGCGCCAAACTTGTTTGCCATGTTCGTTCTCCCTTGCTCCTCAGGTTAGCCACCGAATCACCGCATCGGTAAACTCGGTTGTCGAGGCCGTCCCGCCGACATCTTTGGTCAGATGGTCGCCCGTCGCGTAGACCTTGTAAATGGCGTTGTGCAAACGCGCCGATGCTTCGCGCTCGCCGATGTGCGCCAGCATGAGCACGGCGGATTGCATCAGCGCCGTGGGGTTCGCGAGTCCTTTACCGGCGATATCGGGCGCCGTGCCGTGCACCGCTTCGAAAATGGCGTGGCCGCTGCCGATATTGGCGCCGGGTACGATGCCGAGGCCGCCCACCAGGCCTGCCGCGAGGTCGGAGATAATGTCGCCGTAAAGATTCGGCAGCACCAGCACGTCGAAAGTCTCGGGACGCATCACCAGCTGCATGCAGGCGTTGTCGACAATCATCTCGGTGTATGCGATCTCCGCAAACTCCGACGAAACCTCGCGGCAGCACTTGATAAACAGGCCGTCGCTCAACTTCATGATATTGGCCTTGTGAATCGCCACCACTTTCTTGCGGTTTTCGCGGCGGGCCCACTCGAAAGCCGCGCGGGCTATACGCACGGAAGCGGTCCGGGTGATGATCTTCAGACTCTCCACCACGCCGGGGACAACTTCGTGCTCCAGCCCGGCGTACAGGTCCTCGGTGTTTTCGCGGAAGATGGCGAGATCGAGCGGCAGGTCGTCATAGCGCGTTTTGAGGCCGGGCAGCATTCGAACCGGCCGGAAATTGACATAGAGCCCGAGCTTCTTGCGCAGCGCCACATTGATGCTGGCATGGCCCCCGCCGATTGGCGTAGCCGTGGGGCCTTTGAGACCCACGCGAGTGATTTCCAGGGAAGCGAAAACATCGTCGGGAATCAGGGCGCCGTGCAGCAGCAGGGCGCGCTGGCCGGCGTCTACGCGCTCCCATTCCACGGCTACGCCCGTGGCTTCTACAGCGCGCGCGGCGGCGTCTGCCACCTCGGGTCCAATGCCGTCTCCGGGGATCAGAGTAATTTGATGGGCCACCACAGCTATTATAGAGGCGGGTGATGGAATGATTCCCGACTGGGAAACGGAACGGCGCGCGATGGTTGAGCGGCAACTGCGCAGCCGCGGCATTCGCGACGCGCGCGTGCTGCGAGCCATGGGCGAAATTCCGCGCGAAGAGTTCGTGCCGCCGGATTTGCGCGTGATGGCCTACGGAGATGCGCCGGTGGAAATCGGGTGGGGACAAACTATCTCGCAACCGTATATGACGGCGCTGATGGCGCAGGAACTCGAGTTGACCGGTGTTGAAACGGTGCTGGAGGTGGGCGCCGGATCGGGCTACGCAGCGGCGGTGCTGGGAGCGCTGGCCGCGCGCGTGGTGGCAGTGGAGATCGTAGAGCCGCTGGTCCGGCAGGCGCGGAGCAATCTGGATCGCGCGGGCCGCGTCGCCAATGTCATGGTGGTAGAGTGCGACGGCGGATTCGGCTTCGCGCAATTCGCTCCGTACGATGCAATTTCAGTGGCCGCGGCCGCGCCGGAGATTCCAGCCGCTTTGCTGGCGCAGTTGAACGATCCGGGCCGTCTGGTAATTCCCGTGGGCAGCCGCGACGATCAGGAATTGCGCGTGGTGACCAAACGAGGCGGGCGGATGGAGCAGCGCGTCCCCACGCTCTGCCAGTTCGTTCCACTGCGCGGCGCCGAGGGATGGCGCTAAATGCGCCTGCGAACCGCGAAAGACCGCCTCAAGGTGGAGCACAGCATCATCGAAGGCGTGCGTGCAGTGCTGGAAGATCTGCTGCACGCGAATCCGGAGATCCGGTCGGTGATTCCCGGCGTGATCCGGCCGGTGCGGGACGCCAAGGGGAAAGTCAAAGTACGGGTGACGGTGCCGACGCAGAACGGCTGGAAGGCGATCGCTCTAAGCGCCGGCGCGCGCCAGGAATTGTTTGTGAGCACGGCGATGGGAAAAGAGGAGCTGGAGCGTGCGTTCGAAAAGGCAGGCGCATTTCGTGAATAGCGGTCGGCGCTATGAGGCTGTAGGGCGGACCCCCTGGTCCGCGCGGGTCCCCCTGGACCCGCTCTCGCCCAACCAAATCAGATCCCCTAGCTTAGATAAGCTAGAAGCCGACCGGGGGGTCGGCTGCGGACCAGGGGGTCCGCCCTACCACTAAACGCCGACTAACTCGTGTTGCGAGGCCGGTACTTGGGAGTATTGCCCGAGGCTCATGTGATAGTCGACGACAATCCTTCCTTCAATCCGCCCATCGCGCATGCGCTGGAAGATATCGTTGATGTTCTCCAACGGTTCGGCTTTCACAATCGCCTTCACCTTGCCTGCGGCCGCGAACTCCAGGCTTTCCTTCAGATCGAGCCGGGTGCCGACAATCGATCCTCGTATCGTGATTCCATTCAGAACCACGTCGAAAATCGAGATGGGGAAGTCGCCGGGAGGCAGTCCGTTCAATACCATCGTGCCCCCGCGCCGTACAAAGCCGACCGCTTGTGCGAACGCCTTGCGTGAGACCGCGGTCACCAGGACGCCGTGCGCGCCGCCGATTTCTTTCTTCACCGCAGCTACAGGGTCCGTGTTCAGCGCATTGATGGTGATGGCGGCGCCCAATTTGCGCGCGAACGCCAGCTTCGCGTCATCCACATCTACGGCTACCACATTGAGGCCCATGGTTTTTGCATACTGAACGGCCATGTGCCCCAGTCCGCCCACGCCCGAAATCACAACCCAGTTGCCAGGCCTGGCGTCGGTCATCTTCAGACCCTTATACACTGTAACGCCAGCGCAAAGAATCGGCGCGATCTCGATCAGGTCCGCGCCTTTCGGGATATGCGCTACGTAGCCGGGATCCGCTATGGCATATTCCGCAAAGCTTCCGTTTACCGAGTAGCCGCCATTCTGTTGCTGCTCGCACAGAGTCTCCCATCCGGCCAGACAGTGTTCGCAATATCCGCACGCCGAATAGAGCCAGGGCGTGCCAACCAGGTCGCCTTCCTTAACGTGTTTCACGTCCTTACCTGCGGCGGCTACATAACCTACGCCTTCGTGGCCTGGAATGAAAGGCGGACTGGGCTTAATCGGCCAGTCGCCCTGCACCGCGTGAAGGTCGGTGTGGCAGACTCCGGTCGACTCCATTTTGACCAGAATCTCGTTGGCTTTGGGCTGCGGAACGGGCAGCTCTTCGATCACCAGCGGTTTGCCGAATTCGCGAACCACGGCGGCTTTCATCGTCTTTTCTTGTGCCATTTGTATGTCTCCTTTATGTCTTTCCTTTGCGTGGACCGGGTTCGGCAGGTTAGAAAAAGCCAAGCTTTTGCGGGCTGTAGCTAACTAGCATATTCTTGGTTTGCTGGTAGTGATCGAGCATCATCTTGTGGTTCTCGCGGCCGAAGCCGGATTGCTTGTAGCCTCCGAATGCGGCGTGGGCAGGATACAGGTGATAGCAGTTGACCCACACGCGGCCGGCTTGGATTTTCCGTCCGAGGCGATAGCAGCGGTTTGCGTCGCGGCTCCAGACTCCCGCGCCCAACCCGTACGGCGAGTCGTTGGCAATGGCGAGCGCCTCACTCTCATCCCGGAACGTCGTTACGGCCAGAACCGGCCCGAAGATCTCTTCCTGGAAGATCCGCATTTTGTTATTGCCGCGGAAGATGGTGGGCTGCACGTAGTAACCGTTCGCCAGGTTTCCCTGCATCTTGGCCGCGCCACCGCCGGCGAGCAATTGCGCGCCTTCCTGCTTTCCAATCTCGATGTACTTCAGGATTTTCTTCTGTTGCTCTTCGGATGCTTGCGCGCCGATCATCGTTGAAGGGTCGAGCGGATCGCCTTGCCGGATAGCCGCCAGGCGCACCATGGCTCTTTCCATGAAACGGTCGTAGATGCTTTCCTGAATCAACGCGCGGCTGGGACACGTGCAGACTTCGCCCTGATTGAAGGCAAACATCAGGAAGCCTTCAATCGCCTTATCGAAGAATGCGTCGTCCTGGGCCGTCACGTCGTCGAAAAACAGGTTGGGAGATTTGCCGCCCAGCTCCAGCGAGACCGGTATCAGGTTCTGACTCGCATATTGCATGATGAGGCGGCCGGTTCCCGTCTCCCCCGTGAAAGCAATCTTCGCGATTCGCGGACTGGTCGCCAGCGCTTGGCCCGCTTCCAACCCGAATCCATTCACAATATTCAGAACACCGGCGGGGAGCAGGTCGGAAATCAGTTCCGCCAACACAAGAATACTGGCAGGCGTCTGCTCGGCCGGTTTCAGCACGACGCAGTTACCCGCGGCGAGGGCCGGCGCTAATTTCCAGGCTGCCATAAGGATCGGAAAATTCCAGGGAATAATCTGCCCGACTACCCCCAGCGGCTCGTGGAAATGGTAGGCCACGGTGTCCGCGTCGATCTGGGAAATGGAACCTTCCTGTGCGCGCACGCAGCCGGCAAAATACCGGAAATGGTCGACGGCGAGGGGTATGTCCGCATTCTTCGTCTCGCGGATGGGCTTACCGTTGTCCCAGGTTTCGGCGGTGGCGAGGAGTTCCAGATTGTCCTCCATGCGCTGCGCAATGCGATTGAGTATGTTCGCCCTCTCCGCCGGACTGATCGCGGCCCATTTATCTTTGGCGGCATGGGCGGCGTCCAGCGCCGCGTCCACGTCCGCGTTGTCGGAACGGGGGATCCGGCAGAGCAACTCGCCATCGACGGGCGATAGATTGTCAAAATAACGGCCGCTCACCGGCGGGACCCAGGCGCCTCCGATGAAATTTTCATAGACCGTACGGAATGGAGTCTTCACCGTACGGGCCGGCGTCTCAACACGGAGTCTTACTTCTTCAAGGAGTATGGACATGATATTAACCTTATGCAATATGAGGAGCATGCCTGAGGCCGATGCATCGAAAGCTATGGATTAATGGCGGAAACCGCGGAGGATACGTCTTCGGGTGCATACGCCGCGCCTGTCAACCGTGCAGCCGACTGCGCGATCTCACGCAACATAGCGCCAGTTAGCGCAATTGGGTGATCAGACGAAGCTCAGGTATTGCGAGGCCGCCGGCTAGCGCGGAGAACGCCGATAGCCGCCTCGGGCGTAACTGCCTCCACCGGCGACGATCGAAAGCCGCGTGGGTCGCGGGTGACGATGAAGGCGCATCCCGACCGGTGGGCGGCGGCAGCAGTGACGCAATCCTCGAAATCGGAGCCGGGCATTTGAAACGCCTCGTGGATCACCGGCCCATCCACGGTGGCCACCTTAAACACCTGAAGAAGCGAGTGGACCGCGTGCTTCGCCCGCACGTGGTCGCGCTCTTTTCGGAGCAGATAGTAGAAGGTGGTTATCGCATGCGCGGCAAGACGCCCTTCGGCGTTATGCTCTTCAATCATTTCCCACAAGGCTTCACCAGCCTCGGCGTGCGGCTTTCGCGCTAAGACGACATCCAAGAGAACATTCGTATCCAGGAGGATGCGTTTCATCGATACTTGGCGGCCAGGTGCTTGCGGTATTCCTCGCGATAATCAAGGCCTTCGTCCTTGACCAGACTACGCAGAGAGGCAAGAACGGGAGGAAGTTCCTTCGTCCGCTCCGGCTTCGGTGGCTGGGTAACGATAGACAGATAGGTTTGCACCAGTTCCGAAACCGAGGTCTTGTTGCGCTCGGCGTATTCCTTCGCCCGGGCGACCACCTGGGGGTCAACGCTCAAGGTGAGTTTCGACGTCATATACGTATCATATCACGTCCTCATGCACGTACGAAAATGCAGGGATCCACGGCTGCTCCGCTACTCGATATGTACCAACCCCGCGCCGGCCACCGCCGCGGCCTCCTCCGCCGTGAAGCTCTCCACCTTGGACGAGATATTCATCGAGCAAAACTTCGGGCCGCACATGGAACAGAAATGCGCGTCCTTGAAGCCTTCTTCGGGCAGCGTTTCATCGTGCATGGCGCGCGCGGTCTCGGGGTCGAGCGAGAGATCGAACTGGCGGTTCCAATCGAAGCTATAGCGGGCGCGGGAAAGCTCGTCGTCGCGGTCGCGCGCCCCTGGACGGTGACGCGCAATATCGGCCGCGTGCGCGGCTATCTTATACGCGATGATGCCCAGCTTCACATCCTCGCGGTTCGGCAGGCCCAGGTGCTCCTTGGGCGTCACATAGCAGAGCATCGATGCGCCATGCCAGCCGATCATGGCCGCGCCGATGGCCGACGTGATGTGGTCGTAGCCGGGCGCGATATCCGTAACCAGCGGACCCAGCGTGTAAAAAGGCGCCTCGTAGCACAGCTCGCGCTCCTTCTGCACCTGCAGCTCGATCTGGTCCATCGGAATGTGGCCCGGACCTTCGATCATCACCTGGACGTCATACTCCCATGCCTTTTTCGTGAGCTCGCCGAGAGTTTTCAGCTCCGCGAATTGCGCCGCATCGCTGGCATCGGCCAAGCTGCCGGGGCGCAGTCCGTCGCCCAGCGAAAAACTGACATCGTGCTTCTGGAAAATCTTGCAGATGTCTTCGAAGCGCTCGTAGAGCATGTTCTGCTTGTGGTTCTTCACCATCCACTCGGCCAGAATGGATCCGCCGCGGCTCACGATTCCGGTGACGCGCCGCGACGCGAGCGGAATGTACTGCACCAGCACGCCGGCGTGAATGGTCATATAGTCCACGCCCTGCTCGGCCTGCTCTTCGATGACTTCCAGCATGATGTCGCCGGTCAAATCTTCCACCCGGCGCACGCGCGACAGCGCTTCATAGATGGGCACCGTGCCGATGGGTATGGGCGAATCGGCAATAATGGCTTTGCGGATGGCGGGAATGTCGCCGCCCGTGGAAAGATCCATCACCGTATCGGCGCCGTACTTCACCGAGTAGCGCAGTTTTTCCAGCTCGCCTTCGATATCGGAGGTCACCGCCGAATTGCCGATATTCGAGTTGATCTTGCATTTCGACGCTACGCCGATAGCCATCGGCTCGAGATTCGTGTGGTGGATATTAGCCGGAATGATCATGCGGCCGCGCGCCACTTCGTCGCGCACCAGCTCGGGCGCCAGCTTTTCGCGCCGCGCGACGTACTCCATCTCTTCGGTCACCATGCCCTTGCGGGCGTAGTACATTTGCGTGCGGACCTTGTCCGCCTTGCGTTTCGCTACCCATTCTGTGCGCATTGATTGGCTCCTGGCGGCGTGCGTAACTCACTTACGGACGGCCTAGCCCGATCGCAGGGCCGCCCGCACGGCGGTGAAACTGCCGGAAACTACTTCTTCTTCTTGGGCTTCTTGACTTCCTTCTTAGGGCCTTTATCTTTAGCCATTGGCGAATCCTCCCTTATGGGTGATTATAACCGCTTACTGCGCGCCAGCAGCGCCGCGCCCAGAATTCCCAGAAAAGTGAGCGCTGCGCCTTCGTACACCACCATTGGCCGATACCGCATGGTAACGGAGTGGACGCCCGCTGGCGCGATGATGCCGCGCATGGCGGCGTTCACGGAGTAGACCGGCGCCCGCGCGCCATCCACATAAGCGCGCCAACCGGGAAAGTACGTGTCCGAGACCACAATCATCGCCGGGCAGCTTAGGCGGACGCTCAGGCTCACGCGGCTACCGCGGTCCTCTTTGAGGTCGACGGAATCGGCTGGCGTAGCACAAGCCGGCAGCACCGGCATTGGGTCGAACATCACCGCCTCGGAACGCAGGTCGTCGAGCCGCTCCATCATGTACCAGTTGGCTTGATCGCTGCTGGTGACGCGGACCACCTTATGGACCGCCCAGGCGCGCGGAAACGCGGCCGGCTGCTTGTAGACCTTCATGCCGCTGACTCCGCTGAACACTTCCTGGCCGGCATAAGCCGTCGGCTTCGCGGAAATCTGATAAGCGACGCCCCACAGTTTCTTCGCTTGATCGCGATGAAATTCGAAGCTCAGCAGGTTGGTGGTAACGCTGGCCAGGTAGCCGCCAAACATCGGAACATCATGGTAGGCGCCCCAATTGGTCTGAAACGCCTCATCGGGAACTTCGGTGCGCTGAAATCCCCGCTGATTGCGCAGGTACGCGGCGATATCCGCGTTGGCTGTCATGCTCTGCATGAACCGGTCGCGATTCGAATCGCCGCGCGCGGCGAACGCGCGGACGTCCGTAGAGCCCTGGTATAGGTCGAACACCAGCAGTAGCGCCGCCAGAACGCCTGCCGATTTGCGGCCCAGATTTCCGGACCCAGCAGCGTACAGCAGCCCCGCGAAGCCCACGGCCGTCAGCGCGACGGTGAGCGCCGTGCCATCGCCCGGCAACTCCATCTTGTTCACCAGCAGAACCAGTACGCACCCCGCCAGGGTGAGCAAACCGAAACCCAAAGTAGCGAGCATGATGCGCCTGGTCCAGACTGATGCCGACGCGGACGCCGACGCGGATGCCGACACGGATGACGTTTCCGACAGCCAGCGGTCGAAGCCGAAGGCCGCCAGCACGGCGCCCGCGAAGCCAAAGAGAACCGTGGCCGCTGCCGGCGAGCGGGCTTTATCGAGCGACGGCACGATGGCATATAGCACGCCCTGAAAAATGCTGAGCTGGCCCAGAGCGTAGACCATCGCGCCCACGCCAACCGCGAAAAGCAAGCGGACCCGCCAGTCTTTCCAACAAGCCGCCACCGCCAGCGCGGCTAACGCCAGCGCGACGATGCCGATAAACGCATCGACGCCTTCATGCGCGCTGGGGAACACGATGCCCAGGAAAGACACCGGCGCCATACCGTACTTTTCATGCACGTAGTAAGGAACCGCGTCGCTCCAGCCGACGCTGTCGGCCGCGCCCACCCAGCGCCTCGCCAGGCGTCCGTACTCCAAGACCGGTAGTATTTGAAGGGCTCCACAAAGCGCCACGAAAACCACCGAAACCGCGGCGGAGCGCGCCATCGGCCAATCCAGGCGGCCCTCGCGGAAGATGAAATACAGCCAGGCGCCGGCAAACGCCAGGGAGGTGAACATGGGGACCTGGTGATGGCCGCTGAGCCACGCAACTCCGAAGAACGCGCCGGCCAATGCGCCGTTCACCACCGTCCGCTTGCCGGCGCCGGCGCGCAGCAGGTAGAGGAAGACAAGCGGAATCCACACTGCGCCGTTGAGCATTTGCGGCCACTGCGTGCTGCCGACGTATCCGGCGAAGCTAAAGATCATGGCGGCCATCAGCGAGGCATTTTGGGAACGGCCCAGGTCGCGGCACAGGCGATAGCAAAACGCCGCGGCCATGAAGTGAATCGCAATGTAATACCAGTCGAGAAACAGCGGGCGGATGTGGCCGGCCTTGTCGAGCGGCAGCCAGAACAGCAGCCAGTTAAGCGGATAGGCGGCGCCGGGTTGCGCCTGGCCGAAGAGCGGTTGGCCGCCCCACAGATATTGATCCCACAGGGGGAAACCATGCTCGTGCCACTGGCGCGCCTGCACCTGGAACCAGGGCAGCACCTGGGTTGCCTGATCGGGCGACCACATCCAGTCGTACTGCCCGGTCAGCGTGATTCTCCAATAGAAGCCGGCAACGATAGCCAGCAGCAGCGCGGAGATTTTCAGGGACCTGGACACTCGGTTCATTCTGCCATAGTAGGTAGGGTATGCTTTAGCTTGCCATCCCGTCGAGCCGCGAAGCGGCGCGCGCTAATCTTCGCGCGGCGACGGGCAGCCTGAACCATGCGCTACCGCTGAGCGCGCAATCGGTAGCGGCGGCCACGCCATTCAATGGAATCGCTGGTTGCCGAGGACGCCAGCGCGATTAGCCACACCCAGGTGGCTATGGGTGTGAAGATGGCATGGGTCCAGGCGAAGCGGCGAAACCATGGCGCGTATTCGGGCAACGCCTGCCTGGCGAGCGCGGCGCGGTTCCAGCCTTTAACCATTCCG
>JBEKNN010000294.1:0-10965 GCA_049522755.1 Bryobacteraceae bacterium
ACAGCAGCGGCGCGCAGCGCGTGCTGGCGTTGCCGCCCAAAGGCGTAGGCCCGGGGCCGCCGACGTTCGCGCCCGGCGAGCTGTCGATACGGCTGACCCAGCCGAGCGTCAGGTTGTGGGCGTTCTCGGCGTTGATTTCCTTGAGAGGGCTGTAATGGCGGCCGGAGTAGTCGCCGTGGAAAGTTGGCCAGCTATCGGGCTTGGGATGCGCGATCGCCTCGGGCGTAAGGCCCTGGCTCCACAGAGCGGTGGCCAAGCCGGCAAAAGCAGTCAGAAATGTGGGAAATTTGGCGGTCATGCGGATCCTCTACTTCAGCGTAGCCAGATAGGCGGTGAGATTGTGCATGTCGGTATCGTTCAGGCGCATCATGATATCGACGTGGGCCTGCAGCGGGTCGGTGATTTCGACTTTGGGGACGCCGTGGTTGCGAGCCCAGGTTTTGGTGGAGCCGTCGGCAAGGCGGAGGGTGACGTAGAAGTCGGTGACCAGGACCGGCTGTCCTTTGATGGTTTCACCCGAGGGCAGCGTAACGGTGGCGAAGGGCGCGGTGGGGTTTGGGGCGCCGGCGCCGCGGCCGAAACCGCCTCGGCCGGTGCGGGGCATGACGATGTGTTCCTGAAGCGCGGCGACGTCGTATTTGGCGGCGACGCCTTTGAGATCGCCCGTGGGTGAATGGCACTTGTTGCAGCCGCCGGCGCCGTTGAAGTATTGCTGGCCGGCGTTTGCGTCACCGACGAGAACTTCGGACATGTGGACATCGCCGCGTCCGGAGGCGTAGATCACGCGCGAATGCAGGTAGGCGGCGATGTCATAGATCTGAGCGTCGGAGGCGTCGATCTTGACGACTTTCGAGTGCTCGGGGGCTCTGACGAATTTGGCGATGTCGACGCCGTCTTCGTCGTGGAGAGTGACGGTGGAGGCGATCAGGTCGGGGCCGGCCTTGCCGCCTTTGCCGCGTTCCCCGTGGCAATAGCCGCAGGTGGAGTTGTAGGCGGGAAGGCCGCGGGTGATGGCTTCTTCGGAATAGATTTTGAAGCGGGGGCCTCTCGCTCCGCCGCCACCGCGGCCGCCGCGGCCGGCGGGTGCGGTCGCTGGGGTTTGGGTAGCGGGAGGCTGGGCCTGGAGTATGGCGACGAGGCCGAAGAGGGCGAGGCTGCCTGCAATGACGAACGATCGGTTCGGGTGCACTGGGTATAGCATATATTGTTTTCTACTTGGGCGCCGATGCGGCAGTGAGCGCGGCGCATCAGCCAGCCGCGCCCACAAAGATTTATACATCGCAACTGCTGCTCCCTATAGCCGGTTAAATCGCACGGCGAAAAAAGCCGCCTGAAAGGCGGCTGCAGCCAGGATTGGCTGCCCCACACGGTTAGAACGCGGCGCGCATTTCGAGAGCCACAACGCGAGGCCCGCGCTCACCCGTCAACGCCCCGATGTTCGCATTGGTATTCTGTCCGGCGGCGTTGAAGATATAGGCGGCATTGACGCCCGTGAACTGAACGTGATTGAAGACATTGAACGCCTCGACCTTCAGCGTCAGGAAGCGGCTCTCTTTGCCCAGCGGAATCCGCTTGCCGAGGCTCATATCCCAGTTGATGTACGAGGGGCCATACATGACGTCCACGCCTGCATTGCCGATGGTCCCGACTGCCGGTTCGGCAAACGCCGCGGGGTTGAAATACATCACGCCGTGCGGGAGACCGGGCGTGCCCGGCGGGACGTTCTGGAACGGGTTGCTGACGACATTAATGCGCGGACTCTCGTCTGCCGAGCCGGTTATATCGAGAGCGTTCGTGGTCGTAAAGCTGGGCGTGAACGGCGAGCCGGTGGAGTAGCCCGTGATTCCTGCCAGCGTCCAGTTGTCCGTGATCGCCCCGAGCGCCCTCGAATGCAGCAATTGTCCGGGCTTCGGCAGATCGTAAGAATAGTTGATGGCGCCGACGATGCGGCGGTCGGTGGACTGCGGCCCATAGTTCCGTTCGTTGTTATTCGCAACCAACGGGTCGAATGACGTGGTAGCCATGGAGCGCGACCAACTGAAGGACGAGCCGACCGTAAAACCGTGCTGGAGCCGATGGTTCAGCGTTATTTGGAGACCGTTGTAGTTGGACTTGGCTCCGAAGTCATGCTCGTTGATGTCGCCAAAGCCGGGATAGACCGGCCGTTCAAACGCGCTGACCAGGTGCGGCGGGTTCAGCGGATTCGAGATCGCGGTCGTGGGATCGAGGTACTGCGGGCTGAAATCGGCGTCCAGCGGAATCGGATTCAGATTACGCAGGAAATAGCGGTGGATCCCCTGGGTGAGCTGATACGCCACGTCGAGCACCGTGCCCCAGCCAATATTCCGCTGCAAACCGAGGCTTGCGCTGCGGCTTTGAGGAATGGGCGTCTTGCCGCTCCACATGGTGATGGCCGGGGGGCCGATCAACCCGCCGGCGCTGGCCAGATTCGAGATCGCGCCGTAGTACGCCGTCGGCTGATAACCGACCGGCGGCTGGCCCGACATGCTGTACACCTGGTTGCCGTCCAGGCGATCGAAATAAACGCCCCAGCCGCCGCGCAACGCGGTCTTACCGTCGCCGAACACGTCATACGCGAAACCGATGCGTGGCGCCGGTGCGATGGCCCGGTTGGTATAGGTGTCTACGGACGCGCCGTTCACGCCGTCCACAACCATGCCGTTGGCTGGATTGCCGGTATTGGGAACGAACAGCCCGATGTAGGAGGCCGGGGCCAACGCGCCCGTGAGCGGGTTGATGGATACGCGGTTGGATCCCGAGCAGGGATTCCCAGTCTTGCAGTAAGGCGCGTAAATGGCAGGGACCGCGGAAGAACTGTACAGCGAGGGGTTGAAGAATGAGAACTCGTGCAGGTCGTCTTCCTGCGGCGTCATGTGGTAGAAGCGCATGCCATAGTTGATGGTAAGGCGTCTGCCGACGCGCCAGTCATCCTGGATGTAGGCCTCTATGTTCCAATACCATACGTTGTACACGAAGTGGCCGCTGTTCTCGGTGTAAGTGTCGTAGTTGCCCAGCAGAGCATTCGCGTAGCCGTCGCCCGAATTGAGCGGGTTGTTGACGTCTGTGGCAAAGCTATAGGCGCCTGTGTAGGTGGGGCTGCCGGGCTGCAGTTTGCGGTTGTGCTCGATGTAGACACCGGTCTTGATTGTGTGGTTACCCTTGATCCAGGTCAGGTTGTCGGAGAACTGGTAGATGCGGTTGGTGTTGATGTAATCGACATTCGATTCGCCGAAGCTCGCGGCGTTTACCGGCGTATTGCCGAAGCTGAATCCGGGCAGATAGGGGCAGTAGCCGTTGGAGCAATCGGCTGGTCCTTCGAGCAGATTCCCGCCGGGACCGGACCCGATCGGATGCAGCGGGAACAAGCTGGGAAGCGGCTCCCCGGCTTGCGGAGTGCCGGTGGTTCCGTCCGCTAAAGACCGGGCCACCTGGGCGGGGTTTTCCTCGTAGTAGGAGAAGTAGTTATAGCTCCAGTTATACGTGGCTTGGTTGACGAGGGTGGGGCTGAAAGTATAATTTACGCTGCCGACTAAGCCAGTCCCAGGGTTCGGGTGACCTTGCACCGCGGAATCGAATTGGATCGACTGATAGAGCGCATCCTGGAAGTCGTAATCGTGACCGTAACGGATGTATCCGTTTAGCTTAGATGTCAAATTGACATCGCCGCGGATGATGTCGTCGCGCCGGGAGTGCGATCCGGACGCTTCCGACTGGAAGTTATCCTGCTGATATTGAGCGGTGCCGGGACCGAAGAACGTGTTGGGAAGCGGGAAGAAATTGAGCATCGCCTGCCCCCAGCCGTTGATCCGGTTCTGGGGAACGATGTTGCCCGGGAAGGGCTGACCCGTGGTGGGATCGTTGACGACGATGAGGGAGTTGCCGGGGTTAAAGCTCTGCGAGAAATTACCAGTTCGCTCGAGCGCCGTCGGCATCGTCCGGTACTGGTTGGCGGCGTTCAGCAGCGACCGTGTGTATTCCTGCGAGGCGAAGAAAAAGAACTTAGTCTTTGAGGTGTTGAAGTGTTTAGGGATGTAGACCGGTCCGCCCAGAGTCCATCCGGCGATGTTGTAGCGGTAACGGGGAATCGGCTGGCCGGTCTGGTTATTGAAGAACTGGTTGGCGTTCAAGTCTTCGTGGCGGTGCGTCCACCAACCCGTGCCGTGAAAACTCTGCGTGCCGGACCTCGTGGTGACGCTGATGGTGGCGCCCGAGTTGCGGCCGTATTCCGCCGCGAAGTTGGACGTCAGCACCCTGACTTCGCCGATGGCGTCGATGTTGGGTTCGAAGTGCGCGAAGCAACTGCTGCAGCCTGTATCCATGTCGGTCGCGCCGTCCACCGAGAATCCGACGATTCCCGTATTGCCGCTGAACGTCAAACCACCGAGGATCGATCCGCCGCTGATATCGCGGGTGGTGGTAGTGTCGACCACGCCGGGCAGAAGCTTCATGTAGCTCATCAGGTCACGGCCTTTGATGGCTTCGACGTTGAGCTGGTTCCTATCGAGAAGCGGCGCTCGTTCGCTGTCGGCTGTTTCGACAGCGGCGACTTGGGCGGTGACGCTAACCGTGTCCGTGATCGCGCCGAGAGAGAGCTCCAGCCTGCCCAAGTCATGCGCCTGGCTCTCATCGACGACGATATCGACGACCGACAGGTTCTTGAAGCCCTTAGCCCTGATGTTTAAAGAGTAGTTCCCGGCAAGGATATTGACGATGCGGAAGAGCCCCGCTGGGTCCGTAGTGGCCCGGTTGATTTTTCCAGTACCGGGGTTAGTCAGTTCCACATCGGCGCCGCCGATGGTCGCACCCGTCGGATCGACGACGGTTCCGAGGACGGAACTGGAAACGTTTTGGCCAAAGAGGCTGGCGCTGAATGAGAGCAACAGAGCGCTCAACAGAGTGAGAGTCACACGCGGCATGGCTTGTATACCCCTCCCGGAATTTCCCTATCTAGGTTCCCCAGCGCGATGCGCCTCGCGCCATCGTAATGGGAAAATACTATCCCAAGCCCAAAGAGAATGCAATCGTTTTCATTAAATATTTTTTCTTATGGCGCAACTCTAGTTGACAAGGGCGCAATGAGTCACGGGGAAATAGGATTTTCGATTTTTCGAATTCAACGCATGGGAGGGTTCCCGAAGCTTCGCCGGGCAACGATCCCGACACCTTCGCGAACCACGACAAGCTGATCGGCGTCCACACGGTTTAAGGCGTCTGACTTGCCGCTGGGCCAGCGGACTGAGAGGTCGGCCGAGGTCTCGAAGCCCAACCCGAAGTGGAGGCGCCGGTCATTTACCGATAGGAATGAGGCCTGCGCCAGAACCGCCTGCGCCTGCCTTTTTCCTCCGTATGTGGCTACCACCTCCGCGCCAATGGCGGACCGGTTCGATTGCACGCCTTCGAGCAGGACCTTGAGCCAGTGATGTTGAGCGCTTACATCGTTTCGCAGAAGCGACGGCGCTTCGTTCATGTTCATGATGAGAATGTCGACATCGCCGTCGTTATCGAAGTCTCCGAAGGCCGCTCCCCGGCTCGAATGCAGTTCCTTCATCGCCGGTCCGGCGAGGTCGAACAACTCCTCGAACTTACCACCGCCGAGATTCCGAAACAGCACGTTCGGCGTCTTGTAGGGCGTGTCGGGCAGATCGCGCTCCAATTCGGGTGAGACCATGCCGGTCGAGTAAAACAGATCGGGAAGGCCGTCGTTATCGAAATCCTGTATGGCGGCGCCCCAACTCACGAAGCGGGTTTCCACGGCCAGACCGGAAATAGTTGTCACGTCGCGAAAGACGCCTTTGCCGTTATTGCGATAGAGAATGTTGGTATCGGCGGCGAAATGCGTCTTGAAGATATCGAGGTGGCCATCGGTGTCGAAATCGCCGATACCCAGGCCCATGCCCGCCTGTTCTTTCCCATCCTCGTTGACGGAAATGCCGCTTTCCAGGCCGCGTTCGGAAAAGGTTCCGTCATGGTTATTGCGGAAGAGGAGGCTCGGCGAGCTGTCGCAGGCCACGTAAATATCCGGCCAGCCATCGCCGTCGAAATCGGCGGCAACCGCGGTCAATCCGTACCCGGCGGAATCGAGTATGCCCGCCTTTTCGCTGACGTCGGTGAAGGTTCCGTCGCCGTTGTTGCGATACAAACGGCAGGGCTCATGGGGCAGGCCCATGGGCCCGCAATACACCGGCAATCCGCGCCAGTTGCAGGCGGGGTTCTGTCCGCGCGGTTGAATCTTCTGCCGATCGAAGACCACGTAGTGAGCCACAAAAAGATCGAGCTTGCCGTCGCGGTCGTAATCGATCCAGGTGCAGCCGCTGCCGAAGTGAACGCCGGGGCGCAGCAGGCCGGCCTTTTCCGTCACATCCGTGAATGTGCCGTCGCCGTTATTGTGAAAGAGAAGATTCTGGCCGTAACAGGTGATAAAGATATCGTCGAAGCCGTCGTTATCGTAGTCGGCCACTGTGACGCCGAACGCCCAGACGCTGCGTCCAAGACCCGAGTGCGCGGTTACATCGGTGAAGGTTCCGTCGCGGTTGTTCTTATAGAGCCGGATGGTTGCGGAGGGCGGCGTTGGCCCGGTGCGCCGGCGGCCGGTGAGCATGAGGATATCGAGCCAGCCGTCATTGTCGTAATCGAGGAAAGCGGCGCCGCATCCGATGGATTCCAGGATGTAATCGGCCTTACCCTCGTCGCCGAAGATCACGGGCGCATGCAGACCGGCCTTAGCCGCAACGTTAACGAGGCTCGAGTCGAAAGGCAGGCCCGAAGGCTTGCCGCGCGGCGCCGGGGTTACATTGCGCGAGGCCATGCCGCCCAAGCGCTGGGCGGAGGCGGAGCGCCACCCCGGCAGCGCGAGGCCCGGGATGGAAAGCAGTTGCCGGCGAGTCATGGCGTGTGAAGAGGATACCAGCAGCGGCGGTTACGGTACAATCGGCGTGAAACGGAATGACCCGCGCCTGCCGCGTTTTCGCAGCCGTTACCATCTCGATCGTTCTTCCCGTAGCGCACGCAGACGATACCGCGTTGCGAACCGCCGCGGCGGCGTTGCAGCGCGGCGATTTCGCGGCGGCGGAATCCACTTTGCGGGCGGAGCTGAAGATCCACCCGGCCGATGCGGACGCCCTAAGCCTGCTGGGAATGGCGCTCGACGGCCGGAAAGAATTCCAAGCGGCCGATGCGGAGTACCGGAAAGCGATCGCGGCCGCGCCGCGCTCGGCGCCGGTGCTGGGCCGATTTGCCAATCATCTGCTCGCCGCCGGCGACGACAACGGCGCGCACGATGCCTTCCTCCAGGTACTCGCGCTCCAACCCGACGACGCCTACGCCAACCTTGCGCTGGCGCGGCTCGCCTTGAAGAATAAAGATGCGGCGCACGCTGCGGAAGCTCTTGGCTATCTGGACCGTCTGCCCGCGGGAATGCGCCAAGCACTGGAAGCTGCTGTGCCGAGACTGATCGCGCTGGACCGTACCGGCGATAAGCAAGCTGCCAATGCCCTGTATACGGAGCTCTCGCAGGCTACCCAGAACGATGTGAAGCTCAGTTCTTCGATTGGGTGGACTCTGGCGCACGCGGAGCAGTACGCGCAAGCCGAGACGTTCCTCACCCACGCGCTGGCCGGTAACGCATCCGATTTTCAGTTGCTGTACGATCTCGGCGTTGCCGCCCTATATGCGCGGGATTATTCGCGCGCGCGCGAAGTTCTGGAGACGGCCGTCCGGCAACAACCCGAGAATGCCGATGCGCTTTACAGCCTGGCATTGGCCTACCATTTGCTGAAACAGCCGGAACCGGCTCTGCGGCTTCTGGCGCAGGCCGCAAAGGCCGCCCCGCGGCGTGCCGATGTGCAGCGGTTGATCGCCGTGATTACGGGCGAACTGCAGGCCAACGAGGATTCCGCCGCCGCTTGGGACCGTTACGCCGAACTCGCGCCCACCGACGACACCGCCCGCCGCGAACGTGGTTTCGCCCGCACCCACATGCGCCAGTTCGATACCGGCCTGGCCGATCTGGAGTGGTACATCGAGCGCCATCCCGACGACCCGGCCGGCTACTACGAGCTCGGCCTTGCGCAGAGCATGAACGACCCCACCAAGGGTCTTTCCAGCTTGGATAAAGCCCTCGCATTGAACCCGAATTTTGTGGAAGCACGCTCGGCTCGCGGCGCACTCAACTACCTTCAAGGCAAGCCCGATGCCGCCGTTCCCGATCTGGAAGCGGCGGCCGCCGCGCAGCCGGATAACGGTCTCATCCTCGACCGGCTGGGCCAGGCGTACCGCGCCCTCGACCGTCTCGACGATTCCATTCGCACGCTGCGCAAGGCCGTTCAACTGGCTCCGGACGAACCGACTCTGGTTCTTCACCTGGCCAATGCTCTCGCCGAGGCAGGTCAAGCCAAGGAATCGGAAGCACTGATGGGTAGCTATCGTCAAATGCGTCCGACACAGGCGCCGCGAGACCTGATGCGCTATCTCAGCCTCACGCCCGAGCAGCAGCGCGCCGATTATCGCGCGCGCGTAGAAAAGGCGGTGCACGACAACCCCGGGGACGCGAACGCGCAATTGCACTACCTCAAGCTCTCGCTCGAAGACGCGCAAACCGATCGGGCGATCCAGACGGCTCGCACGATCGCGTCCCTGAGGGCCCCCGCCGCCGTCCTGGCGGATGCCGGCCGCGCGATGCTGGAAGCGCGGCAATTTGCGGCTGCGCGCGAACTGCTGGAAAAGGCCGCGGCCGCGGGGCAGTCGAGCGGATTGGAACTGCCGCTGGCGATTGCGGCTTTCCGTTCGACGGGCGCGCGGGACGGGTTAGCGCAATTAGAGCGAGTCCCCGAAGCCGCGCGAGATGCGGGCTACTACGTGGCACGGGCGCAAATGCTGGACGCAGCGGGAAAGAGTGCGGAGGCATTGGGCGCTTTGGACCAGGCGCTTCGAACCGCGCCAGATCGCTTTGAGATTTACTGGCAGAAAGTGGTTTTCCTGAAGAAGGACGGCCGCACGGAAGATGCTCTGGAGTTGCTTGACCGGGCCGGGAAGTCGATGCCCGAGCAGCCTTGGTATCCGGTTCTTCGCGCCGCATTGCTCGAAAACAGCGGACGGACGGAGCAGGCCGTGGCTTTGCTCGAAACTGCGCGGCGGCATTGGCCGGAAGTGGCCGCCGTGTGGGTGGCCCAAGGCATGATTGCCGCCGCCCACAGACGCGCCGATGAAGCGCGGCGGTTCATGGAAACCGCGATTTCACTCGGCGCCCACAGCCCGGAAGCGTGGGCATGTCTGGCCGATGTCACCTGGCAGTCGGCGCCTGGGCGGGTCGAGGATGCCAAACGTGCAATTGCGGAAGCGTTAAAGGGAGCGCCCGGCGACGGTGCTATTCAAAACGTCGCACGGCGCATCGAAGCGCAGGAACGCGGATCGGAGCATCGGCCGATTGAGCCGGCAAGCCTCTTCTTTACACGGCTGCTGCAAGATTGGTAACCCCAGGACTGGTAGCGCCAATCACTTCTGGATGCAATGCGGTTCACTTTGCGAGGCTTCTTCGCAGCGTTCGTTAGGTCGCCATGCCCGCGGATATTCACTTGCCCGCACTGGAATCGGAGCACGAATCAGATTTTGGCGTAATGGGGTTACTTGAGCCCAAGTCCGTGGGTGTATCACAAGGGGTCCTTTGCGCAACGTCAGCGAGGCGGTTCTACGGCGTCTGAATATTGCGCTTGAGGCCACCGGGCAACTGGGAAAGGATTATGTCCTGACCGAAGGCAGCGGCGCCGATCAACAGCAGCAGCGCAAGGAGTTTCATATTTCCAGTGACTGTACCGCCGTACTCACCGTCCCTGCCGCGCGCCGGGGATCCGTTAGGGCGGATTTCCGGCGCTTGCGTTTCCTGTGTTGCTTCACTTCCGGTTTTCGCGTACCTTTGAAGGCATGGAAGTACATTTCACGCCCGAGCAGGAAACGCAGCTTTCCCAAATGGCCACCCACGCAGGCACCGACGCCGAGCGATTGGTGAAGGACGCAGCCTTACGCCTGCTGCAGGAAGAGGTCCGCTTTTGCGCCGCCGTGCGGGAAGGCATCGCACAGGCCGACCGGGGCGAGTTCATTGAAGAAGAAGAAATGGACGCCCGCCTGGAGCAGATGTTGCGCTCATAGACATGCGTATCCGCTGGACGCCCGCCGCCGCCGCGGACTTGCAGAGCATTAGCGATTACCTCAAAGAACACCACCCGCGCTACCGCGACCCAACCATGCGGAAGCTGTACGGCACTATCCGTGCGTTGAAAGAATGGCCGGGGCGTGGCCGTCCCGGACGCGAGGAAGGCACCCGCGAGATTTTGTTTCCTCACACGCCTTACGTGGCGGTCTACCGAGTGAGAGAGTAGACAATCGAAGTCATGCGCATTTATCACGCGGCACAAGATCGGCTTAATCATCGGGTTTCCGAGCTACTGTTGAGACTATGATGCATATCGGGAATTCAGGGTGAGCAAGAGACGCTCTGCGGCGCGGTCGGGGTATCGATGGAAATCACAAGGAGCGAATTCAATAGACATCCCGACCGCTCCCCGTGTGGCCCCCAGACATCCGAACACGATCGTTGTCCCGACTGCCTCAAGGCGTGGCGGGAACGGCCCTTATTATCCGAATAGCATCCCCCTCCCAGCACTTCGACAGCTTAATAAGCGAACGATGATCTAGTTCGCCACCGGCGCCTTTTCGGCCCGATCAACCACCAGCACCTCGATCGGGCTTTTGTGCGCCTCCAGCCTCAGCCCCAGCTGATCCTGGATCGCGCTGAAGATCGATGGGCCCGGCGCCTCGGGCGGCGCGCCGTTGGGTTCGTCAGGCGTCCACTCCAAGTCGATATCGTATGGGCCGGCCAATCCGGTCTTGTCGATCACCGCCTGGCGGAGTTGGCGCGACAGTAGCATCGTGAAACGAAACATCGGCATCCAT
>JBEKNN010000295.1:0-10875 GCA_049522755.1 Bryobacteraceae bacterium
ATGCGCCCCTGTGTCGTATCGCACCGTGGCCTCCGGAATGCACCTCACCAGATCGACATGATGATCGCTCGGGTTCTGGTGTCTTTGGTTTGCGGCTCAGTTGGGTTTGCGCAAAACAGCGGGGCAGATCGGGTTGCTCCGGCTAACGATTCGACGCCACCAAAGGATGGCTTCATCGTCAAACTTCTGCGTCCCCTGGCGCCGTACGAGAATTCTCCGATAACAGCCACGCTCCGTCTGAAGGCATTTGAAGACGACACCATTGGAGCGTTTACGATTTTCAAGGAAGCCGCGGTCGCCGGCATTACCCAAGGCATCGATCTCCCGCACGAATGGGGTCAGGGCGTGGGTGGTTACGGAGAGCGCTTCGCGAGCGATCTGGCTTTTAACGGCGTGCATCAAACGATAGCCTATGGGGCTGCGACCATATTTCACGAGGACAACCGCTACTTCGCTTCCGGTAAGACCACAGCGGCGGGGCGGACGATCCATGCGATGCTGAGTCCGTTTGAAACCCACCGTCAAGATGGCCACGCGAGCTTTTCATATTCCAACGTCCTCGGGGTGGTGGGCGCGGGCTTCCTGTCGCGCGCATGGGAGCCCCAGAGCGAGCAGGGCGGATCGCATATCGCCCGCAGCATCGGCTATTCCTTTCTGGGCGCCGCCGCGTACAATACGTTCCGAGAGTTTGTGCCGGATCTGATTCGGAAGATTCAGAAGCGGTGAGCGAGAGCAAGATGGCAGAATCCTCGCTGCTCCGGGTTATCCGGAGTCACGAGAGACGATAGTCTCTGGCAGAATCTTCGGCGGCGGAAATTGATGGCATAGAGCCGGCGGAGACAGGCCGGGAGGCCTGTCTCACATAGGGCCTATCCCTGCTTGAGCCAGCGGCGCCGCTCCGTGTGCGCCATCGCGAATAGCGCCGCGAATCCCGCCAGTAACCCCACTGACGAACCTAAACCAATCAGCTCGGGCCGGTGCGAGTGAATGCGCAAGGTCAACGTGACGTTCAGCAGCAGTGGAATTGTGGACGCAATTACCGGCGGCCAGGGGCGGTTGAGGGCGAACAGCGAGCGCGACATAATCTCGAGCAAGGTCCAGCCCACCAGACTGGGCGCCATACCTAGAAATACGGCCGCCACCAGGCGCGTGGAATCGGCCGTGAAGCTGCCGCGCTCGAAGAACAGCGCGATGGCGGGGTAACGGAATAGAATCGCGAAGCCGCAGCCGCCCACTGCCGCCAGCGCGGTGAGCGCCACGGTCCGGTCGATCAGCCGGAGTGCGTCGCGCATTCGCGCCAAGCTTCGCAAGCGCGCGATTTCAGGCAATAACGAATTGGAGATCGGGCTCACCAGCAGCGCCATCGGCACACCCACGCCGCGCATGCAATAGTCGAGCGCCGCCGCCATGCCGGAGCCGGCGTGGGTCGCGTAAGCGCGCGTGAAGGTCACGTTCAGAGCCAGTCCGGACGCGTACACGATGAAGAACGCGGGCTTGGCGAGGATGTCGCGGAACCGCAGGGCGACCGGCGCCGCCGCCGTGGCTTGCAATTGGCGGCGCGTGGCAAAGTAAACGGCGGCGAGCTGCGCGCCGGCGCCCGCGGTATATCCCAGGGCGAAGGCGTATACGCCCAGCGACTTCCAAAGGCACAGCGCGCCGGCGATGGTGAAGACATTCAGCGCGGCCTGATAGCAAGCCGCCAGGCCGAAGCGCCGGTCCGTATAAAGCAATGCCCAGTAGACAGCCGCATTGCCGGCGAATAATGTCGAAAGCGAGAGAATGCGCAGAAGCTGGACAGCATGCCCGAAATAGGGCTCCGCCAAGCCCGGCGCCAGCGCGCGCATCAGCCACGGCGCAGCCAGCAACAGGCTCAGCGTAATGCCGGAAAAGACCCAAAGGAATCCGCGGGTCAACTTGCGGAAGAGGGCGACTCGCTCGCCGCCGGCGCATGCGGTGAGCAAGGGCACGAACGCGAACACCATGCTGTTGGTGAGCGCGGAATTCAAGGTATCGATGGGGCCCATCGCCACCGCCAGCGAATCGGCGCGGCTATGGGTCCCCAGCAGGTAGGCAGTCAGGCCTACGCGCAACACGCCGAGGGCGTTGCCGGTGAGCACGCCGGCCATGATGGTCAGGCCGCCGCGAACCAGGGGATGTCCGGCTACGCGCGCCAGCAATCGATCCGCGGCCGCCTCCGGCGATGAAGAACTCGGATTCGTAGGACTATTCAGACGCCTTAGCCGACGCCGCGCTCTTGGCCGCAGCCAGCGCAGCTTCGTAATTCGGATGGTCGGCGACTTCCTTCACGTACTCCGCGTGCACCACTTTGTTGTCGCGGTCCACCACGAAGATGGCGCGGCTCTCGATGCGCAGCTCCTTGATCAGCGTGCCGTAATGGGCGCCGAAGGAGCCGTCCTTGTGATCGGAAAGCATCTTGACCTTGTCCACCTGGAAATCGTTGCACCAGCGCTTCTGGGCGAACGGCAGATCCATGCTCACGGTGATGATGCTGAGGTCCGGAAGCTTCGCGGCCTCTTCGTTGAAGCGCTTGGTCTGCGCGTCGCAAACCGGGGTATCAAGCGAAGGAACCACGCTGATGATGCGCACTTGAGTACCTGTGTCCTTCAACGTGACCGGCTTGAGACCGTTGTCGACCAGCGAGAAATCCGGGGCCGCGTCGCCGGCTTTCAGCTCCGGTCCGACTAAGGTGAGGGGGTTCCCCTTGAGAGTTGTCGCTCCTGCTCTTTCCATAATTCCTCCAGTTATGAGTGAATCGCCATTGTAGCAATTGGCAGGCCCTGAGCTTGCCCGTGTGTTGCCGCCTGCGGTGGGTGAATCGCTATTGTAGCAACCCGGCTAATTGCGTTGGATCGGAAACCGGCAATTGGCACGCGTAGTTGCGGCAGACGTATGCAGCCGCACATCCGTCGAGTTTCTGCATGGCGCCAATCGAGGGAATTCCGGCCGCGAGAGCCGCCCGCGCCGCTTCCGAATCCACTAACAAGACGATGCGATTGGGGGAGAATTGCGTGAACACCGCGCGCAGCAACGCGCGCGTATCGGCTGATTCCTTCTCGCCCACGATTACGATCTGCCGCGGCTCGCTGGTGAGGAACTCGCACGCCGCCAGCATCTGGGGCAATGCGGCCGCGGCTACCGAGAGCCTTGGCTCGAAGGCCGCTACGGTGCGCTCCGCGGCCTCGCGATACTCAAGGCGGTTAGTCAGCTGCGCCAGACGCAGCAGGTTCATCGCGGCGATGGAATTGCCCGAAGGCTCGGCGCCATCATAGTCGTCTTTCATGCGCAGCACCAGGCTGGGGTCGCCCTCGGGCGAGCTGAAGAATCCGCCCTTTTCCTGGTCTTCGAAGCGCTCGCGCATTTTGTCCACGATCTCGATCGCCAGATTCAGATGGCGCCGGTCGAACTGCGTTTCATAAAGATCGAGCAGCGCCTGCGCGAACATCGAATAGTCGTCGAGAAAGCCTGGAATGGCGGCATCGCCCGCGCGATACCTGCGCAACAAGACGCCGCCGCGGTACATGCGCTCAAGGATGAATTCAGCCGCGCGGCGCGCCGCTTCGGCATAATGGGGCTCGTTCAATGCCGCGCCCGCTGCGGCGAAGGCGGATATCATCAGGCCGTTCCACGAGGTGAGAATCTTGTCGTCCAGGTGCGGACGCGGACGCTTGCCGCGAGCTTCAAGCAGTATGCGGCGAGCTTCCTCCAAATTGGCCGCTACTGGCTCCGCCTCGTACAGAATGTTCTTGCCGGTGAACTCGCCGTGCGGATCGTTCTCCACGTTGCCGCCCTCCAGGACGCCATAGCGGCGGCAGAACTCGTCGGCCTGCGGAACCAGCGCGCGAATCTCGCCGGCGCTCCAGATATAAAAGGCGCCCTCGCTCTTCTCATGCGGGTGCGCAGCATCCACGGCGCTATCGGCATCCTCCGCGGAATAGAATCCGCCGCCGGGGTCCGTCATATCGCGGAGCACATAGTCGAGCGTGCTGCGCGCCACTTGCGCGTACTGCTCATCGCCGGTGATTTGGAACGCTTCCACGTAGGAAATCGCGAGCTGCGCCTGGTCGTAGAGCATCTTTTCGAAGTGCGGCACGAACCAGCGCTCGTCCACCGAGTAGCGATGAAAGCCGCCGCCCAGCTGATCGTGCATGCCGCCTTTGGCCATCTCGCGCAGCGTCAACAAAACCATGTCGAGCGCTTCCTGACTCTCAGTGCGCGCGTAGTAGCGCAGCAGGAAGTTGTGCACCGACGGCCGCGGAAACTTGGGGGCGTTGCCGAAGCCGCCCAGCTTCGAATCGAAAGTGCGGCGGAAGACGTAGAAGCCGCTCTCCAAAGCCTCCCGAACGGCCTCGTCGCCGGCGCCGCGCCCTTCCACCGCCGACGACTTCTGTAACTGCGCCACCACATCGCGCGCCGATTCGTCGATCTTCTGACGGTCGGCGCGCCAAGCCGCGGCGATCTGCGTGAGCACCGATCCGAAGCCGGGATGGCCGTAGCGATTGGCGGGTGGAAAGTAGGTGCCGCCGTAGAACGGCTTCAGGTCCGGCGTGAGCCACACGGACATGGGCCATCCGCCGCTGCCGGTGGTGGCCTGAACGAACGTCATGTAGACGCGGTCCACGTCGGGCCGCTCTTCGCGATCGACTTTGATGGAGATGTAATCGCGATTCAGCAACTCGGCGATCCGATCGTTCTCGAACGACTCGCGCTCCATCACATGGCACCAGTGGCAGGTCGAATAGCCAACGGAGAGGAAGATGGGTTTATCCTCGGCGTGCGCTTTTTGGAACGCTTCGGGTCCCCAGGCATACCAATCGACCGGGTTGTGCGCGTGCTGCAGCAGGTAGGGACTTTTCTCGTGGGACAGCCGGTTGGTGTGCATTGTGGGAGCGCTTTCTATGTTAACAATATCGGGTAACAACACCGGATTCCGCGGCCTGGGCTAAGATAGTGTTTGCTACCAGCGACTAACGCTCGTTACCGCTCTCCCGATTCCGCCCGCAGGATAATGCCGGCGATACTGGCGCTCAGCGCCGCCATCGCGGCGTTTCTTATCTGGCTGATCTACTTCAAAGGCAAGGTATTGGCGCCGGACTGGGTGGGCGCGCTGCCGGCCGCGAATGCTTCGTTCAATTCGTTGAGTGCGTTGTGCCTGGTTCTGGGTTACGTCAATATACGACGCGGCAATCGCGCGGTGCACAAGCGATTCATGTTGACGGCGACGGTGTTTTCCGCGCTGTTTCTGGTATCGTATGTCACTTATCACTTCTTCCACGGCGATACATTATTCCCCGGCCGCGGCTGGACGAGGCCAGTGTATTTTTTCATACTGATTAGCCATGTCGGGCTGTCGATGGTCGGGCTGCCGTTGATTCTGGGGGCGCTTTGGTATGGGCTGCGGAGCGAGTTCTCCAACCACCGGCGCATCGCGCGGTGGACGTTTCCGATTTGGCTATATGTCTCGGTGACGGGAGTGGTGGTCTATTTTTTCCTGAAGTGGACGGCGTGATCCGGTTCGACGCTGAGACGCTGAGACACAGAGATCGGCACGGAGAATCGAGAGGGTAAGGGCATGACATTTCCTCGATACTTGCCGCTCCGGCCCCGCGCGGGCCGAGAGGATGCGGATAATTTCACCGGCGGTCGAACAGCAGATGCAGTCCGTCGCGCATGGCGCCGGCCGCGCCGGTGCTCAGATTGCCGGTGGATTCCACAAGTTCCGCCTTGTCGACCGTGAGGATTTGCGACACGTTAACTACGCTCGCTTTCGGAAGACCGGCATCGCCTTTCTTCAGAAGCACGTTTCCCGGCGCGTTCGCCCTGCTCAGATTCGATGTAATCAGGCACACGACGCTGGTTGCAATCGCGCTTCGATTGAAGACGTCGTTCTGGACAACCACGCAGGGATGCCGCTCAGCGGAAGCCGAACCGGCCGCAGGCCCGAAATCGAGCCAGTACACTTGGCCCTGCCGAATCTCGCTCACCAGCCTTCCTTCACCGTCCGGCCGACCTTGGCCTTGGCGCGCTTCAGCAGACGTTTTTCCGCCGGTTCCATCCCGTTTGCGTAGACTTCATTTAGCCGAAGCCGCATCTGTTCCTGCCGCTGCCGTTGCAGGAAATCGCCGACAGCCAGCGCGAAGAGCCGGCTGCGGCTCAGCCCCATGAGTCACGCGGTCTCGTCCGCCTCCTGCAATAATCCATCGTCGATAGAGATGGCTGTTTTCATGTTACTACCCGGAGTTGTACCACACGTCGGACTATATGGGAGTACCTGCCCGCAGCACCGAAGCGCGTTCACACGAGTGTGAACGCTGCACGCAAGGGTGCATGCGCCACGAATTACTTCAGCTCAATCCCGTTCGTCTCCAACACGCCTGCCACCGCGCGATCCAGATTCGCGCCCGCCTCCGCCATGTCCGCGCCTGCCCGAGTTTCCCGGCTCCGCGCCGCGATCAAATCCGTCTGCCGCTGCAATACCAGAAACGTCGTCGATGTCCCGGCCTGGAATTGCCGCTGCTCGCTTTCATATTGCTGTTCCGCCGACTGCCGGGCCAACACCGCCGCCTGCCGCCGCGCCCGCGCCGAAACCATCCCCTGCATCGCGTTCCTCACGTCTGCCTCGATCGCCATCGCCACTTGATCTTTCAACGTCGCCAGACGCTTGCCTTCCAATACCGAGATCGCCGCCTGCGCGCTCGCCGTCCTGTTTCGCAAGGGTAGTGAAATGTTCACGCCCACTTGCGCCGTCGGAAACATGCCCCGGCCCAAGGTGCTCAGCGACTCCCCATAGCCGCCTAGAAACATGGGCGGCACCGCCCCAAAGCCGGGCGGAAAAAACGCGGCCAGCGGACTGGACGTCTGCGGCACAACCGTGCCCGCTAATCCCGACATGCTCAAATTGGCGAACAAATCGACCCGCGGCCGCGTGTTCTCTGTGTTCAATCGCTGATCCAATTGATTGATCGCCATTTGCAAGCCCGTCTCCGAAAGTTCCGGCCGCCCCGCCAACGCCTGCTTCACCGCCGCGTCCAGAGAGGGCGCCGTCAACTCTCCGGGCTCTTGCGTATCCGGCGCCAATGCGAAATTCCACAGTTCGTCATTGCGATTCGGCAGCATCATGCTCTTCAAATTGTTTTCCGCCTGCGTCAATGCCTGCTGCGCCAGGAAAACGCTTTGCTGAAAGGTGGCCACTTGCGTCTGCGCAGCTACTACGTCCACCGGCGCCAGGACGCCCTGTTCCGCCTGCCGCTTGTTGCTCTGGAACTGCAACTCCGCCAGCCGCACGGCTTCCGCCTGCACCTCCAGATTCCGATACGCGTAGTCCAACTCCCAGTAGGCCGTGATCGCCTGCGTGACCACTTCCATCACGCGCTGCCGCAACTGTTCCTGGCTCAATGCCTGATTCTTGCGCGTCACCGCCAGTTGATAGCGTCCCTGGTCGAACCGCAGCCCGCGAACCAGCGGCTGCGTCACCCCCAACTGCACCAGCGTGGAGTACAGCGGATTCAAGGTCGCGAACTCGCTATCCGTGGTCTGCCGCGAGTTCGTGAACCCCAACGAATACGTACCGCCCAGCCAAGGCGACTGGCCCGAGATCGACGGCGCCGCGTTCCATTCCGTCTGCGTCAACTTGCCATCCGGCGCCCCGCCCAACACCGACGCCACCGGACTCACCGAGTGCGTATGATACGCCTTCAACGCTACCGTAGGGTCGTAGAAGCCCTGCGCCGCGCGCACGCTTTGCGGCGCTTCTTCGTTCAGGGTTCGCTGAATTCGCAAGTCTGGATCGTTCGCCAGGGTTCGCTCGATAGCCTCGCGCAGCGTCAGACCCTTCTGTCCTTCGATCCCCACGCGTACCGGCACGGCCGCTTCTTTCAGCGCAGGAACCGAAACCAGCGCGGGACTCGAAACCGTTTGTCCGAATGCCGAGCCCACCAACAACCCGAGCAGCGCCGTCGCCACCGCCGCGCCCCGCCGCAGCCGCCCCGATACTCGCGCCGACACTCGCACCGCGAAGTCGCCCAGGTCTTCCCACAGCGAATAGAACACCGGCACCGCCAGCAGCGTCAACAGCAGGCACAGGCTTTGTCCGCCCACCACCAGCACTCCAATCGAACGATTCGTCGCCGCCCCCGTGCCGTGGGAAACCACCAGCGGCAGCATGCCCGCCACCAACGCCATCGTGGTCATCAGGATGGGCCGCAGCCGATCTCGATTCGCCTGAATAATCGCGTCGTACCGCGGCATCCCAGCTGCGCGCAGTCCATTGGTGTGGTCGATCTGCAGAATCGCATTCTTCTTCACGATGCCGAACAGCAGCAGCAACCCCAGCCCCGAGAAGATATTCACCGTTTGTCCCGCAATCAGCAGCGCCACAATTCCAAACGGCACCGCCAGCGGCAGCGTCAACAGAATCGTAACCGGATGGATGAACGATTCGAACTGCGCCGCCAGCACGATATACATAAAGATGAACGTCAGCAGGAACGCCAGGACGAAATAGTACCCGGTGCGCGCCAATTCCTTCGAGGCGCCCGAGAGCCCGCTGCGATAACCCGGCTCCATCCCCATCTGCGCGCTGGCCTCATCCAACTGCCGCAGCACATCCGTCTGCGACCCGCCCGGCAACACGTTCGCCGTCACCGTCACCTGCCGCTGCCGATTGATGCGATTGATTGCCGATGGCCCCGTTCCCTCCACTTCCTTCACCACCTGGTCCAACCCTACCGACCCCAGCCGCGCCGAGGGCACCGTCACCCGCGCCAACGCTTCGGGACTGTTGCGGAACTGCTCCTGCGACCTCACGCGGACATCGTACTGATCCTCACCCGCCTTGAACGTGGACGCCACCTGCCCCGCCACCAGCGTATTCAGCGCCTGTTCGATGTCCGACACTGAGACGCCCAGATCGGCCGCGCGCGCCCGGTCGATCACCAGCCGCACTTCCGGCTTGCCGCCGCGCAGCGTGGTATCCACATCCGCGATGTGCGGAATGGACTTCATCTTCGCCAGCAGCGTGTCCGAATACAGCGTCAGTTTGTCGAGGTCCGGACCTTGTATGAAGTACTGCACGTCGGCATTGCTCTGGCTGCCGCCCACCGTGCTCACCAGTTCCACGCCGGTGTGAATATCCTGGGGATATTTCTTCATCAGGTCGCGCGTCTTCTGCATGATTTCCAGTTGCGTAACCTTGCGCTGATCTATGTCCGTAAGGCTCACGAAAATGGACGCATTGTTGACGCTGACGTCCGCCCCGGCGCCCGCCGTCATCAGTGTGTGCTGCACGCCAGGCAACGCCCGGACATCTTGCGCAATCCGCTCCGCCACATTCGCCGTGGCCGCCAGCGACGCTCCTTCCGGCGCCCGCACCAACACATTAAATTGCGACTGATCGTCCTGCGGCAGGAAGTTTTTCCCCACCATCGCAAACAGCGGCACAATGCTCAGAATCACCAGGCCGCAGAGCGCCAGCATGGTCTTGCGATGCGCCATGGCCCACTTCAACATCACGGTGTAATACGTATCCAAAAAGTGGAAAAACCCCGCATCCTTGGACGAGTGCGCGCTGGCTTTCGGCTTGCGCAGGAAGCGCGAGCATAACATCGGCGTCAGCGTGAAGCTGACCAGCAGCGAGACCGCAATCGCGAATCCCGACGTGAAGCCGAATGAGCTCATGAAGCGTCCCACAATGCCGCCCATGAAGCCCACCGGCAAGAATACCGCGAGCAGCGAAAGCGTGGTCGCCATCACCGCGAGGCCGATCTCTTTGGTCCCCGCGATGGCCGCTTCCATCGGCGGCATATTTTTCTCTTCGATGAACCGGTACACGTTCTCCAGCACGATAATGGCGTCGTCAATCACGATTCCCACCATCAAAGTCAAGGCCAGCATGGTGATCTGATTCAGCGTGAAGCCCATCGCCGCCATCAGCGCGAAGGTGGAAATCAGCGAGGTCGGAATGGCGATCGCCGCGATCAGCGTGGTGCGAATGTTCGCCAGGAAGATGAAGATGACGACGGACGCGAACAAACTGCCCAGCACCAGGTGATGCTTGATGTTATCCACCGCAGCCTTGATGAAGATCGATTGGTCGCTCACCACTTCCGCGTTGATGTCCTTCGGCAGCGTGGCCTTGATGTCGTTCAGCCGTTCCCTGACTTCGTCCGCCGTGGCCACCGTGTTCTCGCCCGATTGCTTGGCCACCACCAGCGTCACCGCCGGTACGCCGTCGAGGCGCGACGCCGTCCGCGGCTCCTCGTAACTATCCTCCGCGTGGCCAATATCTTTCACCTTCACCGTGAACCCGCCGCGGCTGGCCACCGCGATCTCATTGAACTCCGGAACCTCCGGCACGCGCCCCGTGGTGCGCACGGTGAATTCGTTCGCCCCCGCGTTCAAACTGCCGCCGGGCAATTCCAGGTTCTGATTGTGCAGAGCGTTGAAGACGTCGGTAATCGTCAGGTTGTACGCGCGCAGCCGATCCGGATCGACCATGATGTGGATCTCCCGCTTCGCGCCGCCCACAATCGTGATCTCGCCTACGCCTTTGGCGGTCTCCAGCTTCTGTTTGATTTGCTTATCCGCGATCAGCGTCAGGTCGCGCATGGACCGCGGCGCCCACACCGCGATGCGCAACACCGGCGCCGCGTCGGGGTCGAACTTCTGGATTACCGGCTGCTTCGCCGTCTGCGGCAGGTCGGGCACAATCAGGTTGACGTGGTTCTGTACTTCCTGCGCCGCCACATCGCCATTCTTCGAGAGCAGGAAAGTGACCACCACCAGCGACTGACCTTCCGACGATGTCGACCGCACCTCATCCACCTGGCTGATGGTGTTGATCGCGTCCTCGACCTTCTT
>JBEKNN010000296.1:0-10833 GCA_049522755.1 Bryobacteraceae bacterium
CTCTGCGTTGTTGCCGTTTCAATCAGAGGTTCGAAGACTTTTGGGCCGAAAGCCGCGCCGCCTGATTCCCCCGCCTCTCACTTCTATGTCTCGCACCCTTCCGGCGCCAGTCTATGCCGGCCGAGGCTTCAGCAGATGCTTCTGAACCTTTCCCAGCGCATTGCGCGGAAGTTTCTCCACCACGTGAAAGTTGCGCGGCGCCTTGAACGATGCCAGACTCTCGCGGCAACGGCGCTCCAAATCCGCAGTTTCAACCGGCGACTTCAATACCACATACGCCACCGGAACCTCGCCGCGTACCGGGTCGGCCGCGGCTGCAACCGCGGCTTCGGCGATTTCGGGCTGCTCGAGAAGGAACTCCTCGATCTCGCGCGGATAGATGTTGTAGCCGCCGGAAATGATGAGGTCGCTCTTGCGCCCGCGGAGCGTGTAGTAGCCGTCGGGCGAACGTTCGGCAAGGTCGCCGGTGCGGAACCAGCCATCCGCGAACGCCTCGCGCGTAGCTTGCTCACGCCGCCAGTAGCCGGCAAAGACGTTCGGTCCGCGCAGGTGGATTTCGCCGTCGCGCAGCTCGGCGGAAACTCCCGGCAGCGGAAGGCCGACGCTGCCCGGCCGGCGCTCGCCCACATAGGGATTGCCGATGTTCATCAGCGTCTCGGTCATCCCATAGCGTTCGAGAATGGTGTGGCCGAACAGCGCGCGAAACTCTTCCAGCACCTGCGCCGGCAGTGGCGCCGAGCCGGATACGAACAGACGCATGCCGCGGCCAATTTCGCGCGCGGCGTCCGGCGGCGTTTCGAGCAGCCGCACATACATGGTGGGAACGCCGAAGAAAACCGTGGGGCGGAAATCGAGAAATTCCGCCGCCGCCTTTCGATATTCGAAGCGCTCCAGCAGACGCATCCGGAAGCCGCCGATTAGCCAACAGTGCAGGCCGTTGCCGAGAGCGTGGATATGAAAGAGCGGCAGCGCCAGCAGCAGCCGGTCGCGATCCGTAATCTGCCAGCACGTAAGCAGATTGAGCGCGTTCGCCGCGAAGTTATTGTGCGTGAGAATCGCGCCCTTGGACGTGCCGGTAGTGCCGGACGTGTAGACCAGCGCGGCCGGCGCATCGCCATCGAGAGCCGCGCGAAGTTCCAGCGGGCCGGCGTCGCAGGGCAAATCCGCAACCTGCCAGACGGGTACGGCCGCGGCCAGTTCGCCGCGCGTGACGACGCACTTCGGCTCGGCATCGGCGACGATATGCGCGATCTCGCGGTCTCTGTAAAGGATGTTGATGGGAACGAAAATGGCGCCGAGCTTCAGACACGCCAGGTAGAGATCGACAATCTCGACGCAGTTCGGGAGATAGACGCAGACCCGGTCGCCGGTCTCGATGCCGCGCCGGCGAAGCGCTTGCGCCATGCGCCTCGAGCGCTCGTCGATATCGCCGAAAGTGTACGTGGTGCCGTCACACTCCAGCGCGGTCTGGCTGCGGCGGCCGATCAACGAGAGATCGAACAGATGGAGCAGGTTCATAGTGGATTACGTGGGTAGCGGACGGCCCTTGGTCTCGACGCCAAGCGGCAGCAGTAGGAGTCCGATCAGAAACGCAATCGACGTGAGAGCTACCGGAACGCCGATGGTCTGAAAATGCTGCACGCCCGCGCCCACCAGAAACGTGATGCCCGCGCCGCCAAAGCGGCCCGCCGACGTGGCGAACGCGAAGGCGCTGGCGCGGCATCCGGTGTCATATTGCTCGGGCAGCCACAGCGTATAGATAGCGAAGTTCGCCCCGCCGATGCCGAGCAGGAACAGGCAGGCGAGAAACCATCCGAGAGCGCCGTTCTGCATGTAGAAAACATAGCCGAAACCGAGCGCGATCGATACGGCCATCAGTGCGAAGTATAGGCTGAGCGACGCACGCCGGCCGAAGCGTTCCGCCAGTATCGGGGCGGCCAGGCAGCCGAGAATGGTTCCGAACGACAGCAGCATGACGGCCCATGAGGCGAGTTGCGCTGCCTGTACCGCCGAATGTCCCGACGCTGTAGCCAACTGCGTCACCGAAGCGGGCACATAGACCGAGCCCGCCCACAATCCAATGATCGAGATGAAGAGGTAGAGCGAGTTCAAGATAGTTCGCCTGCGATATTCCGGTGAGAAGATGGCCGCCAGAGGCTGCCAGAATGCCGCGTGTGGTTTGCGTTCGCGCCACCGCTTCGGCTCAGACACGCCATGACGGATGAAGCCGACCAGCAGCGCGGGCGCGCCGCCCAGAAGGAACATCGCCCGCCAGCCGTAGCGCGAGCCGATGGCATAATTGGCGATGGCCGCCAGAAACACACCGAAATAGTAGCCCGTATGCATGTAGCCCGCGCCGCGCGCGCGGCGGTCTTCCGGCCACTCCTCCGCCACCAGGATGCCGCCCATGCTCCATTCGCCGCCGATGCCGATTCCAGCCAGCAGGCGGAAGGCTGCCAGCATCCACACGCCCTGCGCCAGCGCTCCGCAAAACGTGAACGCCGAATAGCAGAGTACGGTGAGCATGAGCGTGCGCACGCGGCCGAAGCGGTCGCCGACGGGTCCCCACAAGAAGGCGAGTCCCCAACCGATGAGGAACAGCGCGAACAGCAGCCCGCCGTAATAGCCGATGGCGCCGGGAGTCGCGGCGATGCCCGAAAGCGGCAGCAGCTCGCGGAGCGCCGGGACCATTACCAGGGCGTAGATGAACGAATCCATGCCGTCGAGCGCCCACCCCGCCCATGCGGCCCAGAAGCCGCGGATCTGGTTGGGCGTCAGGCGGGATTCCGGGGAAGCGGGCAAGGTGTCATTCTATCGCGCTGGCGAAGCTCGCGTACGTACGAAAGATTTCCTGACGATGGCGTCAGAAAATCTTCAGAAACTCTTCAGTGTCACGCATAGGTCGCCGCCGGTAACATAAAGGAAGCCACACCCGAAAGGAACTGACTCGTGGTCCATCCCAGCTCGGCCAGAACAATCGTGATTTCTCTACACAAAACGTCGGATCCCGTTGCCTCATTCTAAGGAACTCTTGACTGCCGCGCTGATGGAGGCCTCGGAAACCATAATCACTGCTGTCGGAACATCTCGATGACCTTTCCGCGCTTATTTGTCAGGGTATTCGCCGTGAATGGGCTAATATGCATCGGCTTATGGGCACAGACTCCAGCCACTCTGACCCTCAGTCAGGCCCAAGAGACCGCTTTGCGTAATCAGCCGAGAATCGCCTCGGCTGCACTAATCGCGCAAGCGACCGGATTCGCTGTAAAAGAGGCTCGATCGGCCTACTATCCAACGGTCTCCGCTAACGCTACAGGTGTTGGTTCCGAACACAATTCGGTCTTATCGGCGGGCGCAATAACTACGTCGAGCATTTACGACCGCGCCGCATCGGGAGTGGTCGCAAGTCAGCTACTGACCGACTTCGGACGCACCGCCAGCCTTGAGGAAAGCGCCAAACTGCGCAACCAGTCCCAAAATCAAAATGTCACCAATACCCGAGCCCAGGTATTGATCGAAGTGCAACAGTCGTACTACCAGGCGCTGGCATCGCTGTCCATCTTTAAGGTTGCGCAGGCGACACTCGATCTCCGGCGCCTGACCCTTCGTCAAGTGAGCGCACTGGCGCAAAGTCTCCTCAGATCGACGCTCGACGTTAGCTTTGCGCAGGTGAACGTCTCCCAGGCCGAACTCGATTTGTTTCGCGCCGACAGCGACACCAAGGCCAGCCATACACGCCTCTCCGCAGCCATGGGCTATGATCGCGACCAGCCATTTTCGCCGACTGACGAACCGCTGCCGCAGCCGCTCGATCCGGATGTGGATGCACTGATCGGGCAGGCAATGCACGAGCGGCCCGACCTGGCCGCGTTGCAGCTCAATCAAGACGCACTCGCCCGTTATGCCGAGGCCGAGAAGCGCCTTCGCAATCCAACCATCACTGCCGCCGCAGTCGCCGGAGTGGCTCCGGTTCGAAGCGAGGGGCTTCCGGAAAGCTACAGCGCCGTTGGCGTCAACGTCAATATCCCCATCCTGAATGGCGGTTTGTTCCGGGCCCGGCGCGACGAAGCTGAGTCGCGCGCCGCGGCGGGGAGTAAGGACGTCCAGGCTTTGACTGTGCAGATCAGCCGCGATGTGCAAGTTGCGTGGCTCAACGCGAACGATGCTTTCAGGCGGCTGGATGTCACTGCGCGCATGGTTGCGGAGGCGAATGAAGCTCTCCGATTGGCTCAGGCGCGGTACGACAACGCGCTGGGCAGCATAGTCGAGTTAAGCCAAGCGCAGCTGAACCAAACTTCGGCGCAGATCGCGGCCGCATCCGCCAAGTATGAATATCTGAGCCGCCGGGCGGCGCTCAATTATGAAATGGGCATCTTACGGTGAGTTATATGACATGGAAACTTTCACGACGTCTTGTGCCGACGGCCGTAATCGTTGTTTCGGCGACGGCGATCACCTCTTGCGCCCGTGGCGGGGGCGCGGAGACGTCGCAGATGACGACGCCCACACCCACCGTGGCAGTAGTCAAAGTGGCCCGCGCCAATTTGTCGAGTAACCTGATTCTGACTGCGGAATTCGAGCCGTTTCAGGAGATCGACGTCATGGCCAAGGTCTCCGGATACATACGCGAGATTAACGTCGATATCGGCGACCGCGTCCGCGAAGGCCAGGTGCTTGCGACGCTGGAAATTCCGGAAATGCAGGATGATGTTACCCGCGCCGCCGCGGCAATTCAGCAGGCCACCGCTGAGTTGACGACCGCGCGCGACGAGTTGCAGCGTGCAGAGTCGTCACATGACATGGCCCATCTATCCTACTCACGTATCCTCGATGTATCCAAGCGCGAACCCGGCCTTGTTCCACAGCAGGAGGTAGACGAGGCTCACTCCCGCGATCTGGTAGCCGAGGCGCAGGTTTCCGGCGCCAGGTCGCGCATCGTCGAGTGTCAGCAGCGAATCAGCGTCTCTCAGGCCGAGCAGGCGCACGTCAAGACCATGTATCAGTATGCGGTAATTACCGCGCCCTTCACAGGCGTCGTAACCAAACGATACGCGAATAAAGGCTCCCTGATTCAAGCGGGGACGGCGTCTCAGAGCCAGGCAATGCCAGTGATCCGTCTTTCACAAAACGGTCTGCTTCGGCTCGCGCTGCCGGTTCCCGAATCCGCGGTTCCCCTGATTCATCTTGGTGAACAGGTGGACGTCACTGTGTCCGCGATGCATCGAACATTTCCGGGCCGCATAGCTCGCTTTGAGGATAGAGTGGATCAGTCCACGAGAACGATGAAGACGGAGGTGGATGTTCCCAACCCTACGCTCTTGTTAATGCCCGGCATGTACGCCGAGGTGGACCTGACCACCGACCAACGCAAAAACGTGCTCTCCGTTCCGGCGGAAGCCATTGATGGCTCCGGCGATTCTGCCCGCGTCTTCACTGTGGAACCATCCGGGACGATCCAGATTGTTCCGGTCCGTCTTGGCATCGAAGCGGCGCAGCGGAGCGAAGTTCGATCCGGCGACTTGAAGGAGGGGGACAGCGTCGTAGTCGGACCGCGCGCCGGACTCAAGCAGGGCGATAAAGTCCAAACCAAGGTGATCAGCCTGACCGCCGATCCGGCGCCGAAATCGTAGGAGTCTCATGTCGCGATTTGCCATCAATACCCCATATCTCATCGTTGTTGTCTGCCTGATTGTCGCGATCCTCGGCGCGGTCAGCGTTGTCCAGATGCCGGTGGATATGTTTCCGGCAATGAACATACCGGTGGTCGTGGTGGCCACATTTTATTCGGGAATGCCCCCTGAGCAAATCGAAGGCGACATCACCTACCATCTGGAACGCTTCTTCACGCTCGCCAGCGGCATCGACCACATCGAATCGCGGTCGCTAAATGGCGTAAGCATCATTCGCGTGTACTTTCAATCGAACACCAACGCGGATATCGATGCAGCCACCATCGCTAATCTGGCGGTCTCAGACATGAAGGACTTGCCGCCCGGGACGTTGCCGCCGGTGGTGCTTAAGTCCGACGCTTCGAGCCTGCCCGTGTGTCTGGTGACTATGAATGGCGAAGGGATGACCGATGGCGCCCTCAAGGACATTGCGCAGAACTTCGTTCGCAATCAACTGGCGGGCGTTCCTGGCGCCTCGATCCCGCAGCCCTTCGGGGGACCGTGGCGTCAAATCCAGTTCTATGTCGATCCGTTCAAACTGGAAGCCCGGCAGATCAGCCCGATGGACGTGGTTCGATCGTTGAACCAGGCAAATGTCATCCTTCCGGCGGGGGACGTGCAGATCGGAAACCTCGATTACAACATCTATTCGAACGCGCAGTTTAACTTAAAGGATGCCGGTCAATACCCCATCAAGATGAACGGTGAAAATCCCGTATTGATGTCGGATGTCGGGCAGCTTAAGGATTCCCACGCCCTGCAGTATAACGTCGTTCACGTTAACGGACAACGCTCCGTCTATCTGCCGGTAATGAAGCAGGGCGGCGATTCGAACACCATCGCGGTGGTTGACGGCGTCCGCGACACCGTCACTCACCTTGTCGACGTTCCTCCAGCCATGAAGACCGCTGTGGTATTCGACCAATCGCGATTCGTCCGCACCGCGATCGAAACCCTGCTGCATGAAGGAGGAATCGGCCTCTTCCTGACTTGCGTGATGATTCTGATGTTCCTGGGAAGTTTGAGAGCCACTGTGGCGGTGTTTTTCTCCATTCCGCTATCCGTCCTCGCCACGTTCTTCTTCCTGCAATTGGGCGGGTCTTCGGTGAACAGCATGGTGCTGGGCGGCCTCGCGCTAGCGCTATCGCGCCTGATCGACAATTCTGTGGTTGTACTGGAAAACATATTCCGCCACCTCGAGATGGGCCAACCGCCGCAAGTTGCGGCTGAGACGGGCGGAAAAGAAGTGGCTCTGCCCGTGCTCGCGTCGACGTTAACCACCGCTGTGGTCTTTTTCCCGGTAACGCTGCTGGCCGGCGTGAGTAAGTTTCTTTTTTCCGCAATGGCATTAGCCGTGGTGATCTCTCTGTTCGCCTCCTACATCGTCGCGATGACGGTGGTGCCGCTATTCTGTGCGCGATATCTTAAGCTTGAGAATCCCGAGCATCTGGGCGAGACCGACGCCGGTGAGGCGCGGACGCTCAAGGCCAGGAAGCTTGGCTGGGGAGCGCGATTCAACGCGGCTTTCAATTCGGCCTTCACTCGAATGTTGGGACTCTACGAAGCGCTGGTCCAACGAGTCCTTCCCATACCGGTGACCGTATTGGTACTGTCCTTTGTGGCGTTTGCGGCGAGCCTGCTCCTATACACCCGGCTTGGCTTCTCGTACTTCCCGCAGACTGACGCCGGTCAGTTTGTGATCACCTTTAAGGCGCCTTCGGGAACGAAACTCACAGTCACGGAGAGAAAAGTCGCGAATCTTGAAAGCCTGGTCAAGGAAATTGTCCGCCCGGAGGATCTTGCCATCATTGTGGATAACATCGGCGTGGATAATGGCTTCTCCGCGGTATACACCTCCAATGCCGCTATGCACACCGGCTTTATTCAGGTGGGCTTAAAGCCGGGACATGGCATAGGCAGCTATGAGTATATTAGCCGGATCAAGAGGCGCATTGCGCAGGAGATGCCCGAGATCACGCCCTTCTTCTCCACAGGAAGCCTGGTAGATGCCGTTGTCAGCATGGGTGCGCCAGCCGCGATCGACGTGCAGGTTGTTGGAGCAAACCTCGACATTGACAATACTGTCGCGCAGGACATCGCGAGCAAGTTGCGGCTATCGCCTACCATAGCCGACGTGTTCATGCCTCAGGATCTCGATTATCCGTCCCTTCGCGTCGATATCGACCGCCTACACGCGGCCAAGCTTGGACTGACCGAGCGAGAAGTACTGACAAACGTGATCACCTCCCTTACATCCAACCAGATGATCGCTCCCAATCTGTGGATCGACCCACGTAATGGGAATAACTACTTCTTGACGGTCCAGTACCCGGAGGCGCAAATCCAATCCATCCAAGACTTAAAAGCCATTCCCCTGCATGCGGATGGCATAACTCAGCCGACCCGCCTGGATATGATTGCCAATATTACGCGAATCAACGCGCCCACGGAGGTAGATCACTATCAGATCCGGCGCAAGCTCGACATCTATGCGCGTCCATCTACCGAAAACCTTGGCGCGGCCGCGGACTATGTCCGCGGCGTGATTGCCCACGAAAATATTCCGGCAAATGTAAAAGTAGCGGTCCGGGGCAGCGCCGAGGCCATGAATGCGTCGTTCCAGAGTTTCGCGGTCGGGCTAACTCTTTCGGTGGTCTTGCTCTATCTGATTCTGGTCGCTCAGTTCAGGTCCTTCATCGACCCCTTCATCATCCTGTTGGCGCTTCCACCGGCAATTTCCGGCGTGTTGATTGTTCTCGTCGTCACGGGAACGACGTTAAACGTTATGTCTCTGATGGGCGTCGTAATGCTCGCTGGGATCGCGATGTCCAACAGTATTCTGATCGTCGAGTTCGCGCATCACCTGAAGAATGAGGGCCGATCGGTAGGTGAAGCGATTATCGAATCGTGCCGTGTCCGTTTGCGCCCTATTCTGATGACATCGCTAGCCACGATTATCGGCTTGATGCCTATGGCTATGAAACTCGGCGAAGGAAGTGAGTCGTATGCGCCATTAGCTCGCGCGCTCATCGGCGGGCTTCTGGTTTCGGTAGCGCTTACCGTCTTCTTAGTTCCGGCGGGCTTTTCCCTTGCGTATCGCAATCGTTCCGTCAGCTAGACGACATGTTTCGCGATAGCCATAGCGGGCAAGAGTAGACGATGAGTTCGTCCTTGAACTCGCCGGCTAGATGGGGCTGCTAATCTCGCCAACTTCAGACGTGGGGGAGTCTAGCCTGTTGACGGCGCAGCAGTTGTGGAGCCTAAGGCTTGAGGCGCTACGCCGAAGCGCTGTCTAATCTGGCGCAGGCAGGAACTCTGCAAGATGAGCCAGTTGGACGGCGCCCGGCGTTAGAAAAGGATCGGAATGCGCCTAGCCGTAACCTTCAGATGAGTTATCGGGCCGAGACGAAATTCTCCCATGCTGCCACGCCTTTATCCGGCGGCTCGTAATGACGTACAATCCAAAGCCCCTCTTTGTTTGCGATGAAGAGAAGGCTGCGGCTGTCGTCGCGGGCGACGGCTGTGACTCCCGAAAATCGTAGTGTTATGCGCGGAGCGGCGGGATCGGAGGTATCCAACAGCGCTAGTGTCTTAACTGGCGCAGGGTTTGAAGGCGCAGCCGATTGATCGGGAAGTTCCACCAGCGCCGTGTTCGTACCAATGGTTTGAACGTTCCCGTAGCCGATTGGGCTGGGGTACGCCACCTGAGTCACTAGTGCGGGCCGTGCGGCATTCGTAATGTCGACCACCGATACCGCTACTCCCGCCGGATGCAGGGCATACAGATACAACCGGCCTTTGTCGTCTCTCCGGGTAAACATTTGCACTGTCGCCGAACTGAGGGGGATGTGAGCCACCACTTCAGGGAGTTTCGAAGGCTCCGCTTTGGGGGGAGTCTTCGCCTGAAGTACGGGGCATGCTATGGCGAGCGCCATTACTAACGGAATTGCGAGTTTATGTCTCATGATCTATCTCCTTGGGCAAACGTAAATCTCATATCGTGCAGTCCTACTGAGTCCGACATCCGCGAAACTTTGCGCCGGATAGAGGCGTAGCTTGATCTCCGCTAGACCCGGCCGCCCCAGCTGATAGCCTCGTTTCATCCCCCCTTCACCAGCGCCGCGGATGCGTTGGCGTTCATGCTGGCGGAAGCGATGTGCGGCTGAGGTATGGCAACTTGGTGCGCCGCCGTAAGCGTGTGCAGGTTCGCCGTTTGTGCCGCGGCCGCGGCGCCAAAGCCAATGCCCGGCATGATCGTCAGCCATCGTATGCTCATGGCTGGTCTCGTAGAGCCGCTTTTAGAATGACCGTGTCTTGCGATTCAATCAGACCGTCAGTGATCAGTTCGTACAAGGCCGGAAGAAGAGCTTCGACCTTCTCCGCGGTTTCGATAAATTCGATCCGCACCGGCAAATGGCGGCCGGAATCAACCCCACTGCCCTGCAGATGCAAACTGCCCTGCATGTGCATGAGATGGTGCGAACCGAATCCCCCCTGGGGGTACAGCAGCGTCGCGCCAGCGACGCCGCGATCCAGAAGCAGCGCCAGGATCTCTTTATACAGAAAATCGCTGCGGGCGCTTGTATCGTCGTTCACATGAATGACTATCTTTTTCGCGGGACCTGGAACAAGCACGCAATCGGCTCCGTAGTGATCTACTGTCTATTTATACGGTCGGGAGAGCCGCGCAGCCACTGAAGAGTTCCTGAAGTCTTTCTGACAGCATTGTCAGGAAGATACGCGCCTGGCGGCCGCGCGCTAGACTGATAGACAGAGGGTAGCGCCTGACAAAACAGTCAGGTAATCTTCAGAAACTCTTCAGTAAAAAGCCGGCTTCCGGCTCTTATAACAAAGAGAGAGAGCACGTGCGCATCTTAGTGGTTGAGGACGAACAGAAGTTGGCCAAGGCCCTGCGGGAGGGCCTGGAAGCGGACCACCACGCCGTGACTGTTGCCAATACCGGTGAAGACGGCTTCTATCTGGCAAGCGCGGAGCGCTTCGAGCTGCTGATCCTCGATGTGATGCTGCCCGGCCGCGACGGGTTTGAGATTCTGACTACCCTGCGGCAACGGGGAGTTACAATGCCCGTGCTTTTGCTCACAGCGAGAGACGCTATAGAAGACCGCGTCCGCGGGCTCGATTCCGGCGCCGACGACTATCTGGT
>JBEKNN010000297.1:0-10831 GCA_049522755.1 Bryobacteraceae bacterium
CGTGTGCCCGCGCCTCAGTGGTTCATCTTCTTCGACGCGCCCGCACATAGAAGCTGCGTGCCCTCATCTCGCAGGCCTTCACGCCACGGATGGTGGCGAACCTCGCTCCGCGCATCCGGGAGCTATCTCGCCAGCTTCTGGATCAGGCCATCGGGCGTGGTGAAATGGACCTGGCCGCCGACTTCTGCGTCCCGTTTGCCATGCAGGCCGTCGCTGGGATGATCGGCATCCCTCTGGCGGATTGGACGCGCTACAAGCAGTGGAGCGATGTCATCTTGAAGCTCAGTTATGCGCGTTCCGGAGGTGAGGAGGCAGAACGCGCCGAGCGCGATTTCACCGCCGTCACGCTCGAAATGGACTCCTATCTGGCGGACATGATCGTCCTGCGGCGTAACACGCCGCAGGACGATCTCTTGACGCGTCCCGACCTCTTGACGCATCTCTTGGACGCCAAAGTAGACGGCGAAAGGCTATCTCGACAGGAGATACTCGGTTTCTTTCAGCTCCTGATTGTCGCCGGCCAGGAGACTACCACCAACCTGATCGACAACGCCGTACTCTGCCTGCTGGAGCATCCGGATCAGCTCGCCCGCTTGCGCGCGGCGCCTGAGCTCTTGCCCGCGGCCATAGAGGAAGTCCTCCGCTACCGCTCGCCTTTGCAGTGGATGATGCGCACGCCGCGGCACGATGTAGAAGTGCACGGGCAGGTGTTCCCGTGGGGCAGCTTGTGCTTGCGATGATCGGCTCGGCGAACCGCGATCTCCGCTGGTTCCCCGGCGCGGACCGCTTCGATATCGGCCGTGACCCCAATCCACACGTGGCCTTCGGGCACGGCGTTCACTTCTGCCTGGGAGCAGCGCTCGCGCGCCTGGAATCCAAAATCGCACTGGCGGATTTACTGGCGCGGTTGAAGCATTTCGAACTCGGTAGCGATCAGCCATGGCAGCCGCGCGAGGCTTTGCATGTGCATGGGCCCGCACGGCTGCCTATCCGCTTTGAGGTGGATCGGCGGGCTGCGGCTCTGGGTTGAAGCTGGCGCGCGGCTTGGAGAGGCGCTGAATGAAGAAGACAGGCCAGGAGGCCTGTCTTACTTTTGTCCGTAGTAGGCTTTTGGGCCGTGCTTCCGGGAGTGATGTTTGTGATGTAACACCTCGGAAATTGAGACGGCTTGCGGGTTGATGGTCAGCGTCTGCCATGCCATCGCCGCCAGCTCCTCTACTACTACCGCGTTGTGCGCGGCCTTGGTTACGGTCTCGCCCCAACAGAACGGCGCGTGTCCGGCTACCAGGATTCCCGGATACTCCAACGGATCGAGACCCTTCATGCGGCGGACGATCGCGAGTCCGGTGTTCAGCTCGTAATCGGATTCAATCTCCTCGCGCGTCAGCACCGGCGTTACCGGCACCGGACCGGCGAAGTAATCGGCGTGCGTGGTCCCGAAGCAGGGAATCTCGCGGCCGGCCTGCGCCCAGGCGGTGGCGTGGCGCGAGTGCGTATGCACCACGCCGCCGATCTGCGGAAAGGCGCGGTAGAGCGCGGCGTGCGTGGGCAGGTCGGACGAGGGGCGCAGCGAGCCTTCCACAATGTTGCCATCGAGATCGGTGATCACTATATCGGCGGGCGTCATCTTGTCGTAGGGAACGCCGCTGGGCTTGATGGCGATCAGGCCTTCTTCGCGCGAGACGGCGCTGGCGTTGCCGAAGGTGTAGAGCACCAGGCCGCGGCGCACTAACTCCAGGTTGGCCTCCAGAACCTCAGCTCGCAGGGCGTGCAAGGCTTGCAGCACTTTGGCCTCCAGCACTTTGGCCTACATCAGGGCTTCGACGGGATTCGGCGGCGATGCGGCGCAACTCTGGCAGCACGTCTCCGATTTCGAGCGCGGCCGAGCGCCGTTCGCCGAAGCCGAAATACAGCTTGCGATAGATGGGATACAACTCCCGATAGACGGCCGCTTCATCGGGCTGCGGTTCCACGGTGCTATGACCGGGACACAGTGCGCTCTGCGCTTCCTCGATAGTCTGGAACGTCCCCGCGGCGAGGAAGGCGAAGATGGCCGACCCGAGACTGGTGATATCGCCCTTGGGTACCAGGATCGGCTTGCCCATCACGTTGGCGTAGACCTGATTGAGCACCGGGTTCTTCTGCGGGATGCCGCCGCCATTGATGATCCGGTTCACCGGGACGCCGTGCTGTTCCATGCGCTCGAGAATTACGCGCGTGTGGAAGGCGGTGCCTTCGATGGCGGCGAAGAGCTCGTCCTGCGCGGTGTGCGTCAGGCGCCAACCTAGTGTGATGCCGCTCAGTTCGGGATTCACCAGCACGGTGCGGTCGCCGTTGTCCCACGACATGCGCAGCAGGCCGGTCTCGCCGGCGCGGTGGTGTTCCAGGCCGCGCGAGAGATCGGCGACCGTGGTTGCGGCGCGGCGCGCGATGGCTTCGAAGATATCGCCAGTGGCGGAGAGTCCGGCTTCGATGCCGGTGTAACCGGGATGCACCGAGCCTGGAACTACGCCGCAAACTCCGGGGACCAGATTTGGCTTTTCACCGATTGCGACGATGCAGGTGGAGGTTCCGACTACGTTGACTACGTCGCCCAATCGGACCTCAGCGCCGACGGCGTCCCAGTGAGCGTCAAAGGCGCCTACGGGAATCGGGATGCCTGCGCGCAGACCTAGCTTTTCTGCCCATTGCGGCGAGAGATGGCCGGCGATCTGGTCGGAGGTTGCGTAGCGGCCGGCCAGCTTGCTGCGTACGCCTGCCAGCAAGGGGTCGAGTGACACGAGGAATTCTTCGGGCGGCAGACCACCGAGCGCATCGCTCCACATCCACTTGTGGCCCATGGCGCAGACGCTGCGCGGCGCTTGAGTTGGGTCGTCGATGCCGCAGAGCACAGCTGCTACCATGTCGCAGTGTTCGAGCGCGGTGGCGAATTGAGCGCGCTTGGCGGGGTTGTTGCGCAGCCAGTGCAGCAGCTTGGCCCAGCCCCATTCGGAGGAGTAGATGCCGCCGCACCACTCGATGGCGGGGAGCCTGGCGGAGCGCGCGGCTGCGGTGATTTCCGCCGCTTCTTTCCAGGCGCGATGGTCGCACCAGAGGTAATAGTCGTCTATCGGGTTCAAGTGCCGGTCGACGGGGATTACGCTGGAGCCGGTGGTGTCTAGCGCTAGTGCTTCGATGGAATGGCCTTGGATGGATGCGGATTCGATGGCGCCGCGCATCGCTTTGGCTAGAGCGGCCATGTGGTCCGCGTGGCTCTGGGTGGCGTGGTCGGGGTCTTCCTTTTTGCGATGGAGCGGATATTCGGCGGAGGCGGCGCCGAGGCGGCCCTTGATGCTGTCGAATATGGAAACGCGGACGCTGAGGGTTCCGAAATCGACGCCGGCTACGATGGACATGGCTAGCTGTGCCCGATGGGCAAAGAACCGGCGGCAAGACCGCCGGCGTTACCGTGGTGATGGACGCTCCAGCCCAGGTAGCGCTTCGCGGCTTCTTCTACCGCGCCCGCTACCGGCGCCAGGTTTGCCGCTACGTGGTGCTCAAAGCCGGTTTCGCAAATGTAGCGGAGTAATGCTTGCAGGTTTTGGATGCGGACTACGCCGGCGCCGCCGAATGTGGTCAGCGGGTCGTCGGTGAATTCGCCTTCGCCTACATAGCCGCGGATGTTGCCTTCAAGGTCGTTGGTGGAGAAACGCGCGAAGCTCATCGGGCCCGATTTCACTAACCCGACGCAGGTGCCGTAGGTATTCTCGCGGCCTACGGTTCCGGCGATGATCTGTTGGAAATCCATCTTCACTTCGCGGAAGAAATGCTTGGGCAGATTGCTGCAATGGAAGCATACCGCCTTATCCGGATCGTCGCCGTAATTGTTGTTCCAATCGAGCAAGGCGCTGGGAGTCTGCGATGCGAGCTGCAGCGCGTGCATGCCCACTACGCCCACGATATCCACTTCGCAGGCGCTCGACATCAGATTCTCACTCATCATGCTCATTACGGTGCAGGGGACTACGCCGAAGTATTCTTCGAGCGACGTCCAGCATTGCACCGCGCTGATGGCGCATTCGGTATCCGCCATCCACCCGTCGATCACGGCGCCGAGCTTGGCCATCTTCATCAACGCGTCGGCGGGAACGGCGTCGGTGCTTACGTACTTGTGGATCTGCGCGAGCTTCGACACCGCGGCCGGGTTGGTATCGCCCATGCGCGCGATGCGGCCTAGAATTTCCGAAAGGTCGATGGTCTCAATCGAGATTCCATTGGCTTCCAGAATCTTCTCGCTATAGCGGACGGTGTTGAAGGCGGCGGGGCGCGCGCCAATCGCGCCGATGCGCAGGCGGCGCAGCCCACGCACGACGCGGCAGGTGGCGGCGAACCAGTCGAGGTCCTTGCGAAAGATGTCCGAATCGGGCGCTTCGGTGTGGAGAGAGGTTAGCGAATACGGAATGCGGTACTGCGTCAGGTTATTGCACGCCGACATTTTTCCGCAGAAGCTATCGCGGCGGTCGGCGATGGTCATGCGGCCCGGCGTATCGGGCGTGGCTTGCACCAGCACGGGCACGTTGAGACCCGCCATGCGCAGCGTATCGGCAATGGCGCGCTCGTCGCCGAAATTGGGCAGGGTCACGATGATGCCGTCGATTTCGCCGCGATGCTTCTTGAAGAGATCGGCGCATTGCGCGGCCTCGGCGCGCGATTCTACGGCGCCGTGCCTGGAGTCTTCGGCGCCCAAAGCCACGGCCTGATAGCCGGCCTTTTCGAGCGCCGCCAGCATCTCCGTACGCCCGCTCTGCGCCAGATGGCCGGGGAAAAATCCGCGATTGCCAACGATTACGCCGAAGGTCATCGCTTTCCCTGCCTTCCCCTATTTGGCGAAAAGCGGAGCGTGTAGAAGGCGCCCATGGCGATGAGCAGCAAGCCCCACCATACGGCGGCGTGCAAATCCGCTCGCACCACCGGCGGCGGCGAGGACCACTCGGCTAAGCCGGTCCCGAATATCAGCAGTCCGTAGGCCAGCAAAAGAAGGCCGATGAAAAACCAGATGGAAAGCATTCCTGCGCGTTGCATATTGAATGTTGTCTCTACGTGAATAATGTCTCTGCGTGAATAATGTCTCTACCAGAATATGATGTTCAAGATTACGAAAACCACAGCCACGACGCCGGCCCAGAATATGGGACGCTGATACACTGGCATGTCGCCCTCCGAAGGAATCTTGGTGTAGCCGTAAACCAGCCCGACGAGCTCCCCGGCCGGCCTGGGTTTAGTAACCAGACTAACCAGCACCGTCACCGATACGCACGCCACCCAGGCCCACAGAGCGCGGAACATGTTTACCGCCATGTCCTTGGCTTGCGGTGAAAAGGCGACATACTGGATCGCCAAGGGATCGACCCTCACCCACCACCACAGAGCAATGGCCGTGCCGGTGCCGGCCGCCAGTCCCCAGAAACCGCCCGCGGACGTGGCGCGCTTCCACATCATGCCCAGAAGCACGGTGCCGAATAAGGGCGCAATGAAGAAACTGAAAAGCTCCTGCACATAATCCATGATGCTGGGCGAGTGCCTGACCAGGTAAGATGTTCCCACGCTCACGGCCACGCCGATTACGGTACACCAGCGGCCCATGGCCACATAGTGCGAATCGGTTGCGTTTCTGCGGATCATGGCGCGGTAGATATCGTAAGTCCACACGGTTGCGAAGGCGCTGACGTTGCCCGCCATGCCGGACATGAAGCCGGCGATCAACGCCGTGACGCCCAGACCGAGCAGGCCCGGGCCGCAGTAGCGCGCCAGCATGAGCGGCAGCACATCGTTATAGCTGTGGGCGCCGGGCGTCAGCATATTCTCGGGAACCAGCTTGAAAGGCAGTACCGCCAAGCCGAGCAGGCCGGGCAGAATCACGATCAGCGGCACCATCATTTTAAAGCCCGCGCCGATGATGGGCGCGAGTTTCGCCGAGCGCAAATCTTTCGCCGCGATCACGCGCTGCACCACCAGGAAATCGGTAGTCCAGTATCCCATCGAAATTACCGCGCCCAGGCCGAACACCACGCCGACCCAGTTGATGCCCATGGGATTGTCGGAAAACGAGCCCAGCGTGCGCCACATGTGCGTGTAGTCCTGACCAGGGAAATTTTGATGGATGCGCGCCACCACGCCGTTCCATCCGCCGGCCTCGATGAGGCCGATGATGGCGATCAACAGCGCGCCCAACCAGATCAGGACGAATTGTAAAACCTCGTTGAAGATGGCCGAGAGCAGACCGCCCAGGAAGACGTAAGCTGCCACCGTCACCGACGACACCCAGATGCTGACGTCCATATCCCAGCCGAGCACGACGTTCATCACCTTGGCCATGGCGAACATGTTGATGCCGCTCATGAGTACGGTCATCAATCCGAATGAGATGGCGGAGAGAGCGCGCGCCGGCTCGCCAAAGCGGAGCTTGAGATATCCGGGCACGGAGTGGGTCTTCGAGATGTAATAGAACGGCATCATGACCAGGCCCAGGAAGAGCATGGCGGGGATGGCGCCGATCCAATACCAGTGCGCCGCGAGGATGCCGTATTGATACGACGATGCGGCCCAGCCCATCAATTCGAGCGAGCCCAGATTGGCGGCGAGGAAGCTGAGGCCGGCGATCCAAGCCGTCATTTCACGGCCGGCCAGGAAGAAGTCTTCGCCGGTCTTGGTGTATCGCTTCAGGTAAAAGCCGATGCCGATGACCGCTACGAAGTAGAGCGCAATGATCACCAGGTCGACCGTCGACAGGGACATCAGGTGAGCTTCGGGGCCCATCTGGAAAAGTGCGAGGACAGGTGTAATCGCTTGCAAGTGTCTTATCCTATGGTTCGGCTAGGGTTGCTGTCAAGCCGCGAATTTGTTTTGCCTTGCAACAATATCACGGTTCGGGACCGGTGTGGAATGGGCTTCGGCCGGGCGAGTGGAATGCGGCCGGATGGCGCCGAACATAAGCGTCCGAAAATGGGACTGGGTTCGTTCGGTATTTTGGGTGCGGCCGAGCGACGGATGTTGTGCGGTAGTCGGCGCATGAGTGTTCGGGAATGGGACTGGGTTCGTTCGGTTTTTGGAGTGCGCCAGGGCGGCAGTTGACAGAGGCGAGATGATACGTAAGGGGATGGCGGTTGTGACTGCTTTTGTGACTGCTGTCGTGAGTGCGGGTCGGGGGCGTCGCGATCAAGAGGGGCGACGCGGCGGGCGAGACCGTGAGACAGGAGTCATTGTGCGGCGAGGATATTCTTCTAAGATCCGGCATGGATGCCGATTCCAGAGTACACCGGGGGTAACTGGAATTTGCCGTGAGAATAACGCAAGTCGCAGTGTCTTTGGGTGGGAAATGTTTTAACTTATCTGTGACCGGCGAGCGGCCCATCTCGAAAAAGGGGCGGCCGATGTGGAGTGGCGCACGGCGGGGGTTTAGTTGTGACCGTTTCCGCCGCGCTGGTGGAGGCCCTCGATAAAGCTCTTTACCGTGGCCTCCAGCTCCCTCAAGCCTTCCTCGTTCGCCAGTTGCGCCGCCGCGACCTGGGTCATCTTCTCATCGAATTCCTCCATCCTTGCCGAATGGATTTCGTCTCGCGCGGCCATTCTGGCGAACGCCAGTTCCATATCTTCGAGCCACTGCCGATGATCTTTCAGCCGGGCCTCGCGGCGCAAGTTCTGCGCGGACGTGACAGTCATGGAGTCACGCAACTGCTGGATGTTTTCTTCCAGGGTCATGCAGTTTTCTCCTCGTGATCGCCGGGCTTGCCTGGCACTCTTGGATTTTAGCGCGTGCGGGCCACAAGAGGAGGCAGTCGAAAAACGCTGCGCATTTTGGAGAGGGAATACGAGTGTACCAGCACGCGGAAGGGAACAGGCGGGCGAATCCAGAGATGGACAGGGAAATCGAGATTCAAGCAGCCTTATCCGCAAAGAAGCGAAGTCAGAGGCAACTTTCTCCGGGCAGGCTCGCGCCTTCCGTTCAGCCCGTGGAACAGGAAGGGACCATCGGGACCTCAGGCTCGGGAAGTCCAAGGGCGGTATATTTCCTGAACCGGGAGTTAAGTGCCCGGAACAGTTTTCACGCCTTGGCGCAGAACCCCAGTCGAGCGGGCGCAGGAATTCTCCACGCCTGCAACAGCCTCAACAGGCGACAAGATTTCAGCGCAGCTTCGCCTGTCTTCCGAGCGCTCGGCGCGGCTCGGACGCGGCAGGCCATGGGCCTACCCTACTAGACTCGACTAGGAGTCCTGGCAGGCGTTCCAGATCGACTGTAGCTGGTTCACTTCTTCCGATGAGAAGAACTTAATCGACCGGAACAGACGGACGATCTTGTTCTTCTGATGGACCCCGTCGAATACGATGACGAAACCCATGGTGAAGACTATCGAATACAGCGCGTAGTAGTTAGTAGGCATAAATCAAACCTTATCGGGATGAGCCCGAATCGTCCTTTCTCACAATCTTGACTAAACAACTTTGCAAACAAATCCTCATGACCTGGTCTGACCCTAGGTCGCTTCCGGCGCGCCGGCGACGGCGGGCGCAACCGATTCCGGCCGCCGCAACAGCAGCGAGCGCAGGCCGCGTAAGAAGCCGTTGCCGTCGAGCCGAATTTCTTCGCCTTGCGGCTGCTGGTCCGTCAGGCTCTGCAGCCCGTACAGCGCCAGCTCGAAACGATCTTTAACGCCCGTCTTCTCGAACAGGTGCGAAAGGTAAACCTTAACGGCGCCCTCCGAAGCGTGCAACGTAGCGGCGATCTCCTTGTTCGTCAACCCTTGGGCAAGCAAGCTGACCACTTCCGCCTCGCGATCGCTCAAAACCACAGGGCGCGAGCTCACAGCGATATCCGTCAGGACCTTCTCAAACCACAACTCGCCCGCCAGCACGCGCTGCAGGCATTTCACCTGTAGCCCGGCAGGCAACTGCTTGCGCAGGATGCCACGCACCCCCAGCCCGATGGCTTGACAAGCCAACCCGGCGGAGGCCGAATTCACGCGCAGTACGACCTTGGCGTCCGCCGTGGCGCGCTTTAACCCGGCCATGGCCGCGAAGGTGACGTCCGGCGACAAATCGAGCAGCACCAGATCCGGCGCCGCGCCTTTCGAGATCGACTGCATCAGGGCGGTTAGGCCGCAGCAAGTCGGCAGCAGCTCGAAACCCTCGACCTGCCGCAGCAGATGTTCGAGTCCCTTTGCCAGTATGGGCTCAGCAACACACAGGAGAATCCGCGTCATTACTCCTCCGGAGCGGCCCACCGCGATTCTTGCAACAGATTCTTGCAACAGATTCTTGCAACAACGGTGACACGCCTATTAAGAATCTTGCGTCATACGGCCTGAAAACAACAGTCCTGCCGGTACCTCCGGGGTAATGCCTAAGCCAATGGATTGTATACGGAGGTTAGCGGCAGACGTTACTTGCGGCCATGGCGGGCAACTCCGCGCCGCGGATTTTGGCGGGCGACAGGCCGGGAGGCCTGTCGCACTCGATAAGAATTGGGTATACAGGCCACATTCTATCATATTTTGAAATAATAATTCAATTGTATTAAAACTGCGCATGGTTTGGATTATTACGGGCCCGTACGGAACAGCACCAATGAGGGTAATATTATGCTAGCTCGCGTCCAGAGGACCGAATCGCGACGATATTTCGTACTGGCGAAAAGAGTAGACGGGACTATAGTAGGTATGGGGCAGCGGCTATAGCGCCGGAACGTCTGTATCTGTAATTGACGGTAAATTGAAGTATGTATTGTATTCCGTTTGCTCCGACGAATTAGCGCGGTAGACATGGCGATTGAAGAGCCGCAGGACGTTCCCGTTCTTGAGCGCCTCCAAGTTCTCGGCGTAGAGCTTTTGACCGAGTGGGATGCGTTAGTGTTTCTGCACCGTCACGCAGCCAGCCTGTGCACCGCCGCGCAAATCGCGCAGTTGATTGGATATGACAGGGCTGAGATTGGACCCGCGCTGCACCGGCTGGAAGCCTTGGGGCTTATCCGACGCTCCCGGGTCTCTCAGGGCATACGTTTCTACCGGTTCTCGGAGCCAGCGGAAGCGTCGCGTCACGGCTGCTTACGGGAACTGATGAATTTGACTTACGATCGCGCAGGGCGGTTGCTGCTGCTGAAGCACCTGAAGCGCTCCGGTTTGGCGCCGCGACGGAGGCGGCATGGCGGTTTGCGTTTGGCTTGAAAGGACGTGTGTATGGCTGGCAATGGGGTGATTAAGACTGGTATTGCGGGTCTCGATCGAATCCTGATGGGTGGGATTCCGAAGACCAATGTGATTCTGGTGGAAGGAACGACGGGAAGCGGCAAGACCCTGCTGGGCGCGGAGTTCATTTACCGGGGGATCACCGAGTTCAACGAGCCCGGTATTATCGTGGTATTCGAGGTCAGTCCGGATAAGCTGATTCGCGACGCGGCTACGTTTGGCTGGGACCTGGCGGCGCTCCAGGAGCAGAAAAAGCTTCAGATCGTCTTTACCACCCCGCAGGTGCTCGATCAGGAACTGCGCTCGGCCGATAGCCTGCTGCTGGAGACGGCGGGCGAAATGGGCGCCCAGCGCATCTTTATCGACGGCATCGGACTGTTGAGTCAAATTTCCCATGCGGCCGCGGCGCTGCCGGCCATCGGGCCCGGCTCTTACCGCGATACCTTGCAACAACTCATCGAAGGGCTAAACCGCGAGCGCCTGACTGCTATGCTGTCGCATGAACTTGGAGATTGCGCCGAGCCGCAGGCGACTTCGGAAGCCGCGGAGTTCCTGGTGGATACGGTGATCCGGGTGAGGCGATCGTTATACAACCGGCGCATCCATCGCAGTAT
>JBEKNN010000298.1:0-10818 GCA_049522755.1 Bryobacteraceae bacterium
GAGCCAACGCCATCATCGCTCTGCGTTGTTGCCGTTTCAATCAGAGGTTCGAAGACTTTTGGGCCGAAAGCCGCGCCGCCTGATTCCCCCGCCTCTCACTTCTATGTCTCGCACCCGGTCTGCTCTTTACGATACAGAAGGCCCTGCCTCTGCTGCCCGACGGCGCTTCCATCATTCTCAGCGCCTCAATAGTTGGCAGCAAGGGACTGGCGGCAAACAGCGTCTATTCCGCGACCAAGGCAGCAGTGCGCTCTTTCGCCCGCACCTGGATAACCGATCTCAAGGCTCGTCGGATACGGGTGAATGCGAGCGGCCCCGGCCCGATCGATACGGAAGGTTTGCGCGAGTTACTTGGCTCCGGTGAGGCCCGGGCAGGATGGACTAACGAGTCTCCGTTCCGTCGCGCCTATGGGGCGGATGGGTTATCCGGATGAGATTGCGAAGGCGGTTGTGTTCGTGGCGTCGGACGACAGCAGCTATGCCACCGGAATCGAGTTATTTGTCGATGGCGGCATCGCGCAGGTGTAGAGAGATAAGCGCCGCGCAGGCTGCGCCACCTTCCTGTGGTGCGCCGAGTTTGCAGCGCCCCCACCCGCGCTTGGATTGCGGCAGGCAAGGGCGCCTCGCGCGCCGCGAATCAGTTAGTTTTGTACGGCGATATACAGTGTCTGGCTCCCCTTCGTTCCACCTAGAGTGATCGAAATCGGCTCGGCGGCATTAGCGCTGACACTGGGTACCATGACATCGAATTGATATAGGCCGGTGAACGACGGCGCGAGGCCATAATACGTAACGGTCGCTACTGTCGAGCCGAAGAGGAACTGAATGGGCGTGGTCAGTGAGTTGAGCTGCGTGACCAGCGTCCCGGCCGTGAGTCCGCCGGTCACCGGACCGAAGCCGACGCCATAAATGGTCAGAATTTCACCAACCATCGCCGGACGCGACGCAACGCCCGAAATGGCGCCCGTCGGCAAGGCGAAGCTTCCATCCGACAACAGCGCGCCCACATACTGCTTGCCGCTGATGGTGAACGAGGCGGGTGCGAGCAGGCCGGGTTCAGTCTGGTTCACGGTGATTCCAAAGCCGTCGCTCGTGCCGTTGGCGGTAGTCACTGTCAGTTCCTGGACGCCTGTAGGCGCGTTAGAGGGAACCAGCGCGTCGATCTGGCCGGGGCTGACGTAGTCGATGAAGGCAGGCGCGCCGCCGATGGAGACGGTGACTCCGCCGAGCGAGGTGGGGCCAACGCCGTTAGTGAAGTCGGAGCCGGTCCAACTGCTGGTATTGGGCGCCAGATTCGAACCGTAGATTTCGATCCACGATCCGGGCGCGATGGCAGTGAAGGCTCCGAAGGCGCTGGCGCTGATGATGCCGCCAGGAGTAATGACGGGCGGTGCGTTCGGCGCGATTAGGGTGAAGGCGATGTTGTCGGCCACAGTAAATTGGTTTGGAAAAGTCACTGTGATGCGGACGCGACGCGTGCCCGAGGGAAGCGTACTCGATTTCGATGTTTCGACCAAACCTGCGCCGGAGTGGGTGGTGGGTCCCAACTGTGCGGTGGGCGCCAACTGGGTGGCCGACCAGTCAAAGAAAAGATAGGTGAGTGTCGGAGTTGAAACGGCGGACAGGCCGCCGAGCCATGCCGAGACCTGGTATGTCACCTGGCCCGCATCTATCAAGGAAGCGGCCGCGGAGACGTCGATATCCTGATACATACTCGTGTTATCCGGCCCCCCGCAAAAGAGGTTCACGCCCCGGTCGGCTGGACCGGGATCGGAGGTCTGAATCCAGTTAGTGCCACCGTAGGGACAGACGGAAGCATCGTCCGTGGTAGACCAGTAGGGGACATAGAGCGCGGTTGACGAATTTGGAGCACTAGGGCCGGCTTCGGCTCCGCCATTTTGGACCAGATTAGTGCCCAGTACTGAGCCGGGCGTTGTTCCGAGAGTGCTCAACACTAGCGACAAACTGTCGGCGATCGAGAAGGCGTTGCCCAAGCTCAGTGTCACAGTGATACGCATCGTGCCGGCGGGCACGAGGCCGATTTGCTGCTGCAATGACATGCCCAATCCGTTGGCGCCCCCAGGGCCGAGCGTAGCGCTGCTGAATTGTTGCCCGCTGGCATTCTGGAAAGCCACAATCACTTGCGCAAGGACCCCATTGTTAAGGTAAGCCGAAGCCGTGTACTTTACGTTCCCGCCGCTGATGATGGAGGCGGCGGAGGAGACGTCAATAGTCTGCGTGATCGTCGCAGGCGACTGATCGGGATCTCCGGCGAAGTATTGAAACCCGTGATCGGGCGGAGTAGGATCGGTGAGCAGCACGTGACCGGCGAGGCCGTAGGGAAGCACATTGATGTTTCGAGTGGTGAGCGTCCAGCCCGGGATGCTCGCCGCCGCGGTGGTAGCGGTTCCCGCCGAGCCGCTTTCGGCGTTGCCGTTAACAATCAGGTTGCTGCCCAAGATGCCCTGGGCGTGCATTATCTGCGCCGCGGACAATAGAACTGTCGCGTAAGCAATCCGCCTGCCGTATTGCAGAGTTGTAAATCGTAGGTTTTTTCTTGACATAAAGCTCTGATCCCTTCAGTTATAGATAGCGGAGAACTTCGGTAAAAATGCTCACCCGCCGGGAAGAAACGGCTCCGCCCTCTAGTTGTTAATCTGCGCAAAGCGGTAAGGTTTGCGCAGGAAATCGAGAGGGCGTGTGATAGGCTATCCTCAGGCTTCCATGGACCCGGCGATCTCCCTGACGGAACAACTCCAGGCATTCTCGAGGGGCGACCGCGAGATGGCAGAGGCGATCCTGCGCGAGATTCTGCCGAAGCTGCATCAGTTGGCCGTGCGTCATTTGCGCAAGGAGCGCTATCTGGCGCCGGTTTCGCCCACCGAGCTGATCAACGAAGTCTGGCTCCGGCACATGCACAAGGGCGGCTGGCACATCAGGAGCCGCGACCATTTCTACGCCATCGCCGGATGTGCCATGCGCCGTGTGCTGGTGGATTTTGCGCGGACCCGCCTGGCGCTCAAGCGCGGCGCCTTCGACGGCCCGGTCCTTCTCGATGAGGCCGACGAGCAACCCGACCCCGCCAGCGCCAGCCAGATTGTCGAGATCGGGCTGCTGATGGAAAAAATGGGAAAGGCCCGGCCCGAGGTTGTGCAGGTTGTCGACATGCATTATTTCGCGGGCTTCTCTCTGGAGGAGATATCCGAAATCACCGGGCTAAGCTTGCGGCAGGTCCGGCATCGCTGGGAAAAGGGCAGGGATTGGCTGAAGGACCACATGATGCCACGGAAGGATCGCGCGCAATCGGTTACGAGCATAGCGTCGGGCTCCGGTGACAGCGCGACGGATCGAACCCGAGTGCCGATACGAGTAGGTCTACGGATAGCCCGGAGAGCGGAATAGGATTGCCGCGAGACACGCACCGCGGCGCGCGGTGGCCATGCGCGCGCCGCAATGATGCCTCTTCGTGGAGTACACGACTGCGCTGTTCGAATATCGGATCGCTAGCGAGTCACTCGTTTCGAGAGACGAGCGCGTCGCGCGACGAAGATTCCGCCGAGGCCCAATGCGAGAAGAACGATAGAGGCAGGCTCGGGCGTGGGTGGCGATATTGCTGTGGTCTGGCCCCAAACAATGTAGGAGCCTACGGGCGAACCCGCCCCAAAGTTGTTGGTGAATTCGGCGTCAAAGACGAAGTTGCTACCAGTGCTGGTTAGGCCGAAGCTAGTCGCCGGGTCAAACGTTCCCGGCGGCGTGACTGGACCGAGACAGCTCAGCGTCCCATCTACACATGAACTTGCCGAGCTCGTGGCGGCAATTGTGGGACCGAATGCGCCTAGCAGCGATCGGTCGAATGTGACCGATCCGACTGCGGTCTGAAACAAGTAGTCGGCTTCCACGATTACGGTATCAGCGGCGGAAGGGCCGCCGGCGCCGTTGCCCTCGTAAGTGACCTGGAATTGGTGGCTGGTTGCAAATCCACTTCCGTCGCTGTTGTTAGTCGCGCCGAAGGTTCCGTCGACCAGGTACATGTCGCCATCTGGCAAGGTAACGGTGTAGTCCAGGGACACACTGGCGGTGGAATTAAAGGCGAGCGCCGGAGGCGGACAGCTTGCGTTTTCACAGACGCCGTTCACGGCAATCCCGATACTGCTGGCATGTAGCGCACCAGTGAGGGCAAGAAACACAAAGCTACTAACACCGGGATGCATTGAACCATTCCCAAAGAATTTGACTTTACGCTTATATTTGGGAGCAATGCAGTGTCGGGCGTTGATTGAGGCGTAAGACGCCAAATGCATTGAGACTAAGGCTGCGTTTTTTTGAGTTAGCATCGGAGATAGTTCCTTCCTTCTTGTTAGTCTGCGCAAATGAGTGAGCTTCGCGCCAAAGAAATACCGAATAACTCCAGGAGTTCTCGGGGATAGCGCTAGATAGCAGAGTCGGCAGTCAGGCTGAAAGACTCCGTGGCGCCGCGGATAGATCGCGCGCAATCGGTTCCGCGAACAGCAGCGCGCTTTGGGGACGGCGCGACGGATCGAACTCCAGCGCCGAGCCGAGCAAGTCTATGGATTGCCCGGAGAGCGGAACAGGCAGGCCGCGGACCAGTTCGCGCACACGGTCCGGCAGGTCCATCGCGGCATCCGGCAGCAGCGTGGACAGCCGCTGGCCCGTCAACATTTCGAGTAGGATTTTCGCCAGGCTGTATACGTCGCTGGCCGGCGTGGCGAAGCCGATGGCCTGCTCCGGCGCCATGTAGTAGATGGTTCCTGCCGCGCGCGACAATCCGTGGATGGTCTGGTCCGGCTCCTTGACGATGGCGATTGAAAAATCGATCAGCACCAGCTCGCTGCCCGAAGGGCTGTCTCGCCGGAGCATGAGGTTTTCGGGTTTCAGATCGCGGTGATAAATCCCGCGCGCGTGAATCTGATCGAGAGCCCCGGCCGCCTGCTGCAGAAGGCTGGCGGCGCGCCGAGGAGTCAACGGCCCGGCTTTGAGAAGGTCGCGCAGCGTGCCGCCTTCGATGAACTCCATCACCAGGTATGGCGCCGCGGCCGGCGTGAGGCCATGGCCGTAAATGGAGACCACGGACGGGTGATGGATTTGCTCGAGCGCGGAGACCTCCTGCTGGAATCGGTGAGTCAACCACTTCTCGTCGATCGCCTCATCGCGGAAAATCTTGATGGCGCATACTGTGCCGGCGCGGCGCAGATCGCGGCCCTTCAACACGGAGGCGAACCCGCCGCGCGCCACCAGATCGAGGACTTCGTAACGCCCATCGAGCGTTGTGCCCAGCCACTGCGATTCGGGCGAAAGCGCGGCCACACGCCAGTCCGCGAGATCGGGCAAGCTGGTGCTGGCTCTGGCATGCCGCTTCCTGCGCCACGCGGCGCCACCGGCGGCGCCGCCAAGACCGATCCCGGCAAAGCCCAATATGGCCGGCCACGAAAACCACCAGGGCCGCAGCACGCCGATCGACCGGCGCAGGGTCTGGGACCATTGACCCAGACTGAACCGACTCTCGATTTCCAGCGTGTGCGTTCCCCAGGAGGGCGCACCCAAATCCAGGTCGAGAGCTTGCGACTCATGCCACCGCTGCTCCGGGAGCAGGCGGTAGCGAACGCGCAGCGCGTCGCGCCGTTCGAACTGCAGCGACCCGATGTGGGCTGCCAGCTTCTTTCCGTTGGGCAGCTCATGGAACGTTTCCGCGAGTGTTGGCGGCCCTCCATTCACCGAGAATGCGGACAGAAAAACCGGAGGGGGATCGGCTGGATGAACCAGATCGGGCGGTGGAGAAAAATGCACGATGCTCGCATCGGCAGCCCACCACACGGATCCATCCGTATCGGTGAAGAACGAGTCGTGGTTTGCGTCCACGTCCGTCAATTCGTCAATTTCGTTCAGATGCAGCCAGACGCCCGCCTCCACCTGGGCGGGGTCGGCGACGAAGATACCGTCCTTGGATCCTCGCCACACCCAGCCGCGAGTGTCCACGCCGAGGAAATAGCTCGTGGCAGTCCGGAACTGCCGGACGGTCGCTTCGTTGCCTGCGGGATGAACCAGTACGGACGCGCTCAATCCGGAGTAGTCGAGCCACGCATCGCCGTTGGCTTGGAAAGCGAGTGATATGCATGCGCGGTGCGGCAGGTATGCGCTACTGGCGATCTGCCGCCAACCTCCAGTTTCCTTGCGGATCAGGCCTCCCGCATAACAGGCCCAGAGATCGCCCGTGAATCTGTCGAGGGCGATATGGGCCTCGGATGGCAGGTCGTCGGGCAGCTTCTCCGGATCGAGCGAAAGAACGCTGCCTCTTTTCAGGACACGGTAGATGCGCTCGCCGGAGAGCCAGATCTTACCATCGCTGGTGCGTGCGAGGGTCGCTGCCTCGCTGCCCTGTGCCGAGGGAGTGCGCGCCGCCAGGCTTCCGTCCGCCGAAAGCTCGATGACCCCTTCGCCGGAGACGGCCGCGTAGATGTTGCCCTGGGGGTCCGTGACCAGCGAGCTGACGGTGCCAAACTCGCTGGAGCCCTTCAAGACGTGCCATTCGCCATCCTGGCTCAAATAAGCTACGCCGGCGCTGGTACCTGCCAATATCCGCCCGCCGGTCCTGGCAAACGACCAATTCAGACCATGCCGGCTCTTCCAATATTGCATCCGGAATGGATAAGGAAAGCGGTAGAGCCCGCCAATACTTCCGACCCAAATGGAACCGTCGCGCGCGCGAACCGCGCACGTCACCGCCACGGCGGGCAAGCCGTTAGCGGGCGTCACGATCTGGAACGAACCGGGGCGGCCGGAGGCCAGCGATGCCACGTTGGCGAACAACATGGAACCACCGGCGTCAACTTCCTCCGCGGCCCAGCGATTCCGGCCGGCGACGGCGGCTGGTAAGCGGACGGGCTCCGCGTCGCCCGCGCATTGATAGGCCGCGGTTTCCACAGAGCGGAACCATATGCATCCGGCGCCGTCCCTGGCGACGCGCTGTATATGCAGCGCGGATCTGTGAAAAATGGGCTTGACGGGGAGTTGCGGGTTCCATTCCACAACCACCTTGGCAGGCACTTCGCACCAGCCGCCGGGGCAGGCGGCAAGTATATTGCCTTGGTGGTCGCGGCTCAGATAGCCGCCGCTTTGGAAGTTCCCGAACCGCTCTGCTTTCCACGCGCCGTTTACCGCTTGAATCCGATAAAGCCCGGGATTTGGATCGGCGCGAGTCGGTACGTCTGTCGCGGCCAACAGTACGCCCGGCGCGACGCCGACCGCTTCTTCCACGATGGCGCCCGAAAAAACGTGTTGCAAGCGGCCTTGATAGAAGCGGTACAAGCCGTAGCTGGCAGCCGCCAGAATCCCGCCATCCATGTCTTCGGAGATAGCGCTCTGAACCTTCGGCAGGCCAAATTCGTGGAGAGAGAAGAAGCGGGAGCCATCGAAACACAGCACATCGTCATGCGTGGCGACCCACAGGCGGCCTTGCTTGTCCTGGAGAATATGCTCGATATTCCGGGGCGAATTGGCCACCGGTATGAAGGGATATTGCTGCCCATGCAGAGCGGGAGCGAGCAGGACCATAACCCAAATTGGGCGGCAGCACATACACACAATTATGTCTGCGTAAACGGAACGGGTTTCGGCCGGGTGCTTTTGTTGGGCAGAGCACTTCACATGCTATCCCAGGCCCGGAAACACCCCCGAGCTGCGATAAAGTATTAACCGTGGCAAGAACGCTGTTCCTGCTGTTCGCGGCCCTCTTCGCGCTATTCGCCGACGATCGCAGTGTCGAGGTGGACAAGATGCTCGCCCCGCTGCGCGACCCCAACGCCCCCGGTTGCGCCGTCGGCGTGATTCAAAATGGCCGCTTCCTCTATAAGACCGCGTTCGGCCTCGCCGATGTCGATTCGCGCCAGCCCATCACCACCGCGACCGCCTTCAACGTCGCCTCCATGAGCAAGCAGTTCACGGCTGCGGCGCTCTATTTTCTGATCGAAAACGGAAAGGTGCGGCTCAGCGATTCCGTTCGCCGCTTCATCCCGGAATTGCCGGCTTACGCGGATGCCATCACCGTGGAAGATCTGCTGCACCACACTAGCGGCCTGCGCGACTTCGGGCCGGTGCTCGAGGTTGCCGGACGGTCCGATGAATCGCTCGACGTAGCATCCAGCCTCAAATTGCTGGCGCGGCAGACCGCGCTGAACTTCGCACCGGGCGGGGATTACGGGTACACCAATTCCGACTATCTGCTGCTGGGGCTGGTGGTGGAGCGCGTCACGGGAATGACGCTCGCGGCATACGCCGAAGAGCGGCTGTTCGGTCCGCTGCGAATGGCCAATTCGCAATTCTACGGACAGTATCAAAAGCTGCGTGAGCGTGCGGCCGGCTACGCCTTGCGCGGACGAGGCTTCCGCAAAATCACGGCGCCCATGCTGGTGGCGGGTGACGGCGGGTTGTACACCACGGTGGAAGATCTGCTCCATTGGGATGAGAACTTCTACACGCCCAACGTGGGCGGCCCCGGGCTGCTGAATTTCATGCTGGCGCGCGGACGGTTACGCGCCGGCGACCCATTGCCTTACGGCGCCGGCTTGATTCTGGGCCGCTATTCGGGACTTTCCGCCGTGAGCCATCCGGGCGCGCTTCCCGGATACCGCGCGGAGATGATCCGCTTCCCGCGGCAGCATCTCACCGTCGCCTGCCTCTGCAATCGCGGCGACGAAGATGGCCCGGTTCTGGCGCGGCGTATCGCCGACGTCTATCTGGACGAAAAGCTGCGGCCCATGCGGGGAGCGGCGAACATCGACTACGCCACCAGTTCTTTCCCCGAGCTGGACGGTTTATGGGAGTCTTCACAGGGCTGGATTTTGCGCACCTGGAGCTCTACGGATGGGCTTTCGGCCCAGATAGCCGATGGCGAATTCAAATTGTTTCCGATGAATCAGCGCCAGCTTTTCGCCGACACCGGAATCAACCGGCTGATCTTGACCAAGGTTTCGCGAGACGAGTTGACGCTGGCTTGGGACCGCTTCCCGCACGTGACTTATCACCGACTGGATGGCGCCATGCTGCAGAGCGGCGAGCTGACTCCGCTGGCGGGCGACTACCGCAGCGGCGAGGTGGACGCGCGCTACCGCGTTTTCCTGGACGGCGGACAATTGTGGATCGCCGGCGCCGCGGCCTGGAACATACCGATGGAGCCGGCGGGCACGGACCGGTTTATAGCGGGCTCGTGGACGCTGCATTTCATCCACGACAGCGGCGGGCGCGTGCTGGGGATGCAGCTGCACAGTCCGCGCCTTTGGAATTTGTGGTTCGATAAGACTCCGGATACGGAGTGAGGTGGGGCGGGCCCATGGCCTGCCCGTTCCCGAGCCGCTCAGAGCGCTCGGCCGGTTTTGGCGCAGGAAATGCAGTGTGACCAGCCAATGCTAAAGCTTCCAATAACCCTTGGACTGATTTTGCTCGTGCAGTCTTTGGCTTATAGTCAAGTAAGTTCACCTTCGCCGGTTTTCGAAGCGGCGTCGGTAAAACCGGGCGGCACGACTCCAATCCCGCCGCCGTCCGAGAGAGGGGTGAAGTCCACGGGAATCATGATTTCCGAAAACCCCGGCCGAATCACTTATCTCAACGTTACCCTCATCCCTGTTCTTACACGGGCCTATCGAGTCAAACGGCGCCAACTCAATGGGCCTGCGTGGCTGGATAGCCAGAAGTACGACATCGTAGCCACCATTCCCAAGGGCGCATCTAAGGAACAAATCCCCGCCATGTTACAGAATCTGCTGGCGGAGCGATTCAAGATGACAGTACACATGGAGAACAGGCAAGAAAAGATATACGCCCTTGTGGTTGGCAAGAATGGGCCGCGAATCAAGGAATCCAAAGATCCGGGCGCCAGGGGCGTGTCGTTCGACGCTAAGGGCCACGTGCAATTTTTTGCGTATTCAGTTGCCGATTTCGCCGAGTTCCTGACAAACACTCTGGATCGCTCCGTCGTCGATATGACGGGGCTGCCGGGGCATTACGACTTCTCTACCGAGCTGGACCCACGAATATCGAAGTTGGGGCCGCCGGAAGCGGTCGAACAAGACGCGGCCAATCCCTTGCCTTCAGTCTTCACTTCCGTCCAGGAGCTTGGTCTCAAGTTGGAAGCCCGGGATGGTATGGTCAAGTACGTCGTTATCGAAAAGGCGGAGAAGGTTCCAGTAGAAAACTAGTCTCTGGCGGGCACAATGTGACCGCAATGCAACAACCATCAGAAGGTGAAACGGCCACCGACTGTCGGAGCAAGGTTGTTGTTGTAGTTATAGGGGACGCCGGGGCCATGAGGAATGGCGATGGCCAGACCGCCGCTCACGTAGGAATAGGCAATTCCGGCAAAACCGTCGAAACGCTTGGTGAAGTGATGATCCACATAGAGCGACTCCTCGTTGAGAGTGCCCGCGCAGGAACTGCGGAAACCGGCTTCGGGCGAGCAGGCCGTCGGAACACGGAAGTCGTTCTGCAACTGATGATACCAGGACAAAGTGATCTCGGTTTTGCTGTCGATAGCGTATTTCGCGCCCGTCCACCAGATCTGCACGTGCTTGGGAGAATCAAGATTGTTGTCTTCGACGCCGCTCATGAGGTAACCGCCCTGGTCCAAGGCGCCGACGCCCAACGGGTTCGACGGGTTAGCCTGCCGGATGTATTCGTAGCCGGCAAACAACTTGAATGGGTCCCACGCATACTTGGCGGCGAACATAATGGCGCGGTTGTCGGTCACGATGCCATATACGGTGTTGGTCGTTCCGATCAGATTGGCCCCGGTGACGGGGTTTGTATTGA
>JBEKNN010000299.1:0-10704 GCA_049522755.1 Bryobacteraceae bacterium
TTGGATTGTTGGGGTTGCGGGCGGCAGCAGCGGCGGCGGAGTTTGGGGCTTCGGGTTTCGGGAGCGGGCTTCTTGGATTTGACGAAACGAAACCAATTTCGCGGAAGTGGGTTTGGATTGTTGGGGTTGCGGGCGGCAGCAGCGGCGCGTGCGGCTTCGGGTTGCGTTGTTCGCGGGCCAGTGGAAGCCGGGCGAATAAAATCTGGTGGGTGACGAAGGTATCGTGCTTCACAGCGTTGTGGGGCGGGCTGATAGATCTTTGTAAATTCATGTGGTTGGTTGTGGTTTGTCTAACCGTTGGCACGAAGCCTCGATTAGAGCCTAGCAGGCGTTTTTGAGGCTGAAGGAGGCGGCGGGGCCTAAGTGCCCTAAATGGGCCGATTAAGGCCAAAAAATAAAGTTCAAAGTGCTGTGATCGGGTTTCCGGGGGACCGCAGAGTTGGGATGAGCTGGGGCGGCGGTCTGCGGGTTTTCGCGGAACGAAGCAGGCGACTAGTCTAGAATGAGATTTCCCCATGGAAAAAAAGATCTCCCCCGCCTCGACGGTATCCGGCGCCATCATGCTGCCCGGCGATAAATCCATCTCGCACCGCTACGCCATGATCGCTTCCATCGCCGAAGGCCCCACGCGCATCCGCAACTATTCCACCGGCGCCGATTGCCACTCCACGCTCGGTTGCATGCGCGCTCTGGGGATCGAGATCGAAGGGCAGGGAACCGATTTCACGGTCCACGGAAAGGGCCTCGACGGCCTGCGCCAACCCCTCGCGGATCTCGACGCCGGCAATTCCGGTTCCACCATCCGCATGCTCTCCGGCATTCTGGCGGCGCAGCCGTTCCGCACGCGCATCTTCGGCGACGAATCGCTCTCGCGCCGCCCCATGCAGCGGATCATGACCCCGCTGGCGCAGATGGGCGCGCGGATCCACGCGCAGGAAGGGAAGTTCCCGCCGCTCGAAATCGAAGGCGGCGCGCTGCGTCCCATCCGTTACCATCTACCCGTGCCCAGCGCCCAGGTGAAGACGTGCGTACTGTTTGCCGGTTTGTTTGCGGAAGGCGAAACGGTGGTTGTGGAACCCATCCGCTCCCGCGACCACACCGAAATCGCGCTGCGCGAGTTTGGAGCGGATCTCACCGTCGCGCGCGGCGAAATCACGCTGCAAGGCCGCCCGCAACTGACCGGCCGGGAAGTGATGGCGCCGTCCGATCTTTCGTCCGCCGCCTTCTTCATCGCGGCCGCGCTGCTGGTTCCCGGTTCGCACCTGACCATTCACGGCGTGGGACTCAATCCCACGCGTTCGGCGCTGCTCGATCTGCTGGTTGGCATGGGCGCGAAGATTCGCATTACCCAACTGGAAAGCCAATGCGGCGAGTTAATCGGCGATATTGTGGTGGAATATTCGGAGCTTCGCGGCGGAACCGTTTCGGGCGCTGTCACCGCCGCGCTCATCGATGAGATCCCCGTGCTTGCGGTCTTGGGAGCGGCTACGCGCGACGGTTTCACGGTGAAAGATGCCTCGGAGCTGCGCATTAAAGAGACTGACCGCATCCAGACGGTAGTGGAAAACCTGCGGCGGCTGGGCGTGGAAGTCGAGGAGTTTCCCGATGGTTTGAAAATTTCGGGCCGTCAGAAATTCCACGCGGCCGAATTCGATTCCTTCGGCGACCACCGCATCGCCATGGCGTTCGCAGTAGCGGCCCTGCGCGCCGATGGCGAATCCACTATTCGTGGCGCCGATGCGGCGTCGGTCTCGTTCCCCGAGTTTTGGGACACGCTTAGTAGCGTCTGCGTCAGTTTGCCCCGATCTACCGGCAGAGGCTGAACACAGACTGCAAGGCGTCTGCGCCTATTTGCCACCAGGTTGCGCGCGGGGATTTAAAGGTTCGGGACTTCTTCCGAATCGACACCTTCGATTCAGGTTTGGGTGTCGGATACCACGGCGTGCTCAAGGAAGCGCGGTCTGCCAAAGCCTTTTGTTTACGGGCTTTCCCAATGATGCACCCTTGCGGCGCAAAAGACCCTAGCGATGAACTGCCCGGGGAGGCTGACTCTCCATGACGACGCGCAGAATGCGGTTAATACGCGTCTGATAGCCCCTGCCGTGACCCTTGAGCCACTCCAGGACATCCGCATCGAGCCGGATCGTCAATTGTTTTTTCGCCGGGGGCCAAGCCGTCGTTGCCTTCTTGAGAAATGTCTTATCGAGCGGCGGAAGGTCCGAGTAGTCAATATCGGTATCCCGCATGCGGTCAATCCGTGTCAAGTCGCTTTTGATAGATTTTTTGTTCACGCCGGTTTCCCTTCCTCATGGAGATAATGCGCGTTCCCTCATCGCGCGGCGAGTGGGCTATAACAACCAGCCGTCCGGACAGCAAGCCCAAAGTGATAAGCCGCTCCTCCCCGTAGTCGAAACGATCGTCTTCGAACGTGACGCAAGGCCCGGAAAACACGAGTTCGGCATCCTCGAAGCTGAGGCCATGCTTGGCTGCGTTCTTCCGGCTCTACGCCTCGTCCCATTCGTATTTCATTTCCGACTGTAACTCTTTTTGTAGTTACACGCAAGTCCTTACCTTTCTCTGCCAGGAGGTCTCACAGCTCTGGCAATACGGGACGGCCGGCATACCCGGGGACGCCACGCACATCTGTCTAAGCGGTCGAGTCGGGCTAAGAACCATCGCCAGCGAAGCGGAAGCCGGCCCTGGGCGTGGAAGTCGAGGAGTTTCCCGATGGTTTGAAAATTCCGGGCCGTCAGAAATTCCGCGCGGCCGAATTCGATTCCTTCGGCGACCACCGCATCGCCATGGCGTTCGCAGTAGCGGCCCTGCGCGCCGATGGCGAATCCACTATTCGCGGCGCCGATGCGGCGTCAGTCTCGTTCCCCGAGTTTTGGGACACGCTTAGTAGCGTATGCGTCAGTTTGCCCTGACCGTCGCCCGATACACGCTTTCGGGAAAGGCCATAGCCGGGGCAACTGTGCTCTGAGGCCCTGCCGGATTCTCAATCCGCCGCCGGGTGACAACCGGTTTGGGAGCCCGCGCCACAAACCGCGGCAAGGGAGACAAGACCGCCTGTTGCGCCACGATGGTGGTTCGGCTATACTCCGCAAGTACCCCACGAGATTGGTTCGAACTCCCGTGGGGTCATTTTCGATCGTGCAGAGCAGCCAGGGAGGCGCAGGTGCAGAGATTGTTTCAACGAGTGGGCGGCGCGGCCGCATTCGCTATTTTAACGGCAATGGTGTTGACCGGCGCGCCGCAGACCGCCGGCGCGCCGGAGAAGAAGGTGAAGGACCAGGGCGAGTACGATATCTCGAACCAGGCATTCAAGGACATCAACGATAAGAACTGGAAACAGGCTTTGACCGATATCGATACCTGGAAGCAGAAGTACCCGGAATCGGATTGGAAGGACGACCGCGAATTTTACTATCTGCAAGCCCTTTTAAGCACCCAGCAGTTCGACAAGGCCGTGCAGTTCGGCGCACAGCTCATGGATAAGGATCTCGGCTCGATGTTCAAGTCGAACCAGGGAAATATCCTCGCGATTTATTACATGGCGACGGCTTCCGCCGCGTCGCTGATCGGGCACAATGCAACCCCGGAGCAACTCGCGATCGGCGACAAGGCGGCGCATAAGCTCTTGGATTTCGCCGGGACGTATTTCGTGCCCGCGAATATGCCGGCCGGCCAGACCGCCGCTCAATTCGCGCAGACGCGATCTCAGATGGAGGCGGTTGCCAAGGGATTCCTGTTTCAGGAAGCAGTCCAGCCCGGCGTCGATGCGATGGCGAAGAAGGATTGCCCAGCCGCGGAGGCGACTTACACTAAAGCGCTCGGGGATTATCCCGGCGACGCATGGGTGGCGTTTTCGCTGGCCGGCGCCTACAACTGCGAAGAGAAGCCGTTTCAGGCGCTGTTTGAGTTCGCGCGGGCAGCCGCGGTCGATCCGTCCGTCAAGGGCACCAGGAATCCGACTCAGTATGCGGCCTTCGTGAAAAAGACTTACGTCACGCTGCACGGCACCGACGAGGGCTACGACCAGCTGCTTCAGCAAGCCAAGGCCGCGACCTTGCCGCCGGCCGATTTCAAGATCAAGACGAAGGAAGAACTCGATGCGGACAGCGCTGCCGCGTTTGCCAAGGATCATCCGGAACTCGCTGTTTGGAAGGGCTTGAAGGACGGCCTCACTTCGCAGGGAGACGCATTTTTTCAAAATATGAAGGGCGCCGAGCTTCCGCCGCTGATAGGCATCCTGACCGACGCCAAGCCGGCGTGCCGGTCGAAAACACTGACCGTCTACGTGCCGCTGCCGGAAAACACCGCGAAGACGCCGGAGATTACCATCAAACTCGAGACGGCCCTTACCGGCAAGCCGGATTTGACGTCTGGATCCACCATCAAATTTGTCGGTGTAGGCGATAGCTTTACCGCCAGCCCGTTCATGCTCACGCTGACCGCGGAGAAGGACAAGATACAGGATCTGAAAGTGACTCCGTGTGTGGTTGCGCCCGGCAAGAAAAAGAAGTAGGCGGAGTTTTATCGCGGCTTTTTATCGCTGTGGCGGTGGCTGTTTCGTGTTCGCCAACATCAGGCTGAACACGAAGCGCTCTACGGGATTCAGAGTGCTGTCGGCGCCCTGCAAGTCGTGGAAGTAGTAGCGGAAACTGCGGGCCGAATTGGCCACGCGGCCATAAGCGGGCGAGCCGTGAACGGCAGCGAAGGCCAAGCCCAGCGCCATGGTTCCGATGATGTAAGCTCGCCTCATATGCTACACCTATTCAGACGAACGGGGGCCGTTCCGGTTAGTTTTGCGATAATGGTACTGAGATGCCGCTTTACGAGTACGCCTGCGAACGCTGTGGAAAAACTATAGAAGTGCTGCAAAGGTATTCCGACGAGCCCTTGACTGTGCACGAGAACTGCGGCGGCGCACTGGAAAAACTGATTTCGCGGTCGGCCTTCAAACTCAAAGGCTCGGGATGGTACGCAACCGACTACGCCAGCGGCGGTAAAACCGGATCGGACAGTTCCTCGAATGGAAGCTCGGATAGCAAGGCGGAAGCTAAGGCTGACGCCAAGTCCGAGAACAAGAGCGAAGGCAAAAGCGAGACAAAAACCGAAACCAAGACCGAGTCCAAAAGCGAGGCGAAGAGCGAAAGCAAACCCTCGCCGGCCAGTTCGGACAAGTCGTCTTAGTTCCCCACGACGGCGGTCCGGTCACCGGTCGAACGGTGCGCGCAGTCTGCGCTGGTACGCCCCACGGCTGGTATATCGTTTCACCAGGGCATATCCTCCGGATCTTGTCACGATCTTGTCACGATCTTGTCACGATCTTGTCACGATCTTGTCACGATCTTGTCACAACAGGTGGCTTGTGGAGTAGCTTGTTAAGCTGCGGCCGATTGGCAGTTGGCCCACACTCGAAGAGCGGCGGTTGCCAACCGCCGCGCAGGATGCCATCCGGATGCCATCCTGCCCCACGGGTAACGGGAGGCTCAGGCGATTGCCGCGGCGGTATTCGCGGCAGCGGCGCTCGCCTTCATGAGCACTTCCTTGCGGTATTCCAGCCAGCGCATCAGGCGGCTATCCGTGCCAATCGGAATCACGGCGTTTGTCTGGCGCGAGCCGGTGCGGAATTCCCACTTCTCCACGGTGCACGCGGCCACCGAATCCGAGCGCCGGGCGACCCGGCCGAACACCACCAGCCGCATCGGGCAGGAATCGTACAACAGTGCCGGCCAACTGATGGAAAGCTCGATTAAACTGCCGGTCGTCAGGGCTTTATTGGTCCGGAACGCGACGCCTCCGCTGCTCATATCGATGGTTTCACCCTCGCCCGCTGCGATGATCGTGTCGTTCTCCAGCAGTTTATACCGCAATTCGCGGTTGAAGGGAAACCGAAGCTTGTTCCGGCGGTCCATTGATCTATCGAATCTAAGTTTCATTTTGCGGCCTCCTTTGAGCAGTGCCATCGGTGTAAATGCACTTGCATGTCCGCAGCGCCACTTTCATGGAATCAATTACTTGCGGCCATTACGAGTTCGTATTGTCCACGTAATGTACAGGCGGCGTTGTAAACCATTTGGCGTCTGGGCATCGCTTGTAAATGGCTTTACGAATTCACGGGCGTAACGGATTGGCGTGATACTCTCAAAATCAGCGGTTATGAAACGGATCTTGGCATGTGTGTTGGCCGTCGCCGGCTTTCTGGCGGCTGCCCCGATAAAACCGAAACTGGTTCTGGCGATTGTGATCGATCAATTCCGATACGATTACCTGACGCGTTTCCGTGGTGAATACCACGCTGGATTCGAGCGGCTGCTGACGCGCGGCGCGGTATTCACCAACGCGCGGTACGAGCACTTCCCGACTGTAACCGCGGTGGGCCACAGCACGTTTCTGTCGGGCGCAACTCCCTCGATCAGCGGCATCATCGCCAACGAGTGGTATGACCGCGAGGAAGGCAAAACCGTCACCAGCGTTTCCGATTCCGCCACGAAACTGCTCGGCGGAACCGGCGCGGGCTCTTCGCCGCACCGCATGCTGGTGGATACGGTGGGCGACGAATTGAAGATGGCCGACGAGAACAAGTCCAAAGTGATCGGCATCTCGCTCAAGGATCGCGCCGCTATTCTGCCCGCGGGCCACATGGCCAACGGCGCTTACTGGTTCGACGCCAAGAGCGGGAATTTCGTGAGCAGCACCTATTACTTCGCCGATTTGCCGGGCTGGGTGCAGGACTTCAACAATACGCGCCCGGCCGACCAATACCGCGGCGCCAACTGGTTGTCCAAGGTGATGCCCCGCGAGGGGCCGGCGCTGTATGCCGCGATTGACGCCAGTCCTTTCGCCAACGAGATTATCGAGCGCATGGCCGAAATTGCGATTCAAGCCGAACAACTGGGCCAGCGCGACGTCACCGATCTTCTGGCTGTCAGCTTTTCCGCCAACGACTATGTGGGCCACGCGGCCGGTCCGGATTCGCCGGAAGTCCACGACATGTCGGTCCAGACCGATAAGGTGCTGGAGAAACTGTTCGATGCGATCGATCAGACGCTGGGTCTGGATAACGTGATCGTGGTATTGACGGGCGATCACGGCGTTGCCCCGCTGCCCGAAGTCGACGCGCAGCGGAAGATGCCGGGCGGGCGCTTGCCTCCCGGGATTATTTCGAAGACTGTACAAGCCGCGCTCGTGAAGAAGTACGGCGAGGGCAACTGGATCGTAAACAGCGCCGAGCAGGCCATCTATCTCAACCTGGAGTTAATGGCGCAGAAGAATCTGGCCGCCGTGGATGTAGATCGCGTCGCGGCCGATGCGGCAGCGGCCATTCCCCACGTGTTCCGCGTCTATACCCGCCAGCAGCTGATCGACGGCGCCACGCTTCCGGACCCGGTTGCGCGCCGCGTGATGAATGGCTACTACGCCCGCCGCGGGGCAGACGTGGAGGTTTTGCTCGATCCCTATTGGATTTTCCCGCCAACCGGGGCCACGCACGGCGCTCCATTCGGCTACGACACCCATGTGCCGGTAATCTTCATGGGTCCGGGGATCCACGCAGGCCGGTACGACCAAGCCATCGCCGTGAACGATATCGCGCCGACGCTGGCCACCATGCTCGACCTGGAAACGCCCAGCGGCTCGGTAGGGCGCGTGCTTACCGAGATGTTGGGCCAGTGAGGGGAGCCGACACGTTTACGCGGTTAGCAGAACGGCGCCAGCAGATGGCGGCTGATTTTTTTGAGCCGCGTACAATCGGAGCACCATTTGTGGCTGCCCGAGCGGCTATGCAGCAGGAGATACTCGAGCTGCTCCATCATCACTTCGTCGTTCGGCGCCGCCTCTGTATAACGCAACGCCGATACATGGGCCGAAACGGCTTCACCTAGTTGTGGCTGCTGGGGACTTTCCATGGCATTACTGCCCTCCTGCCAGCATTAATCGGCTGTTTCCGGCTTTGGAGTAGGGTTCCTATTGCCCGCCGCCTCTGCCACCGCGTCCGCCCCTGCCGCCGCGTCCACCACCGGCCGGCGCCTGGGGCGTCGCAGTCCGCTTTTCGTCTCCGGGCTTCGGAACCGTAATTTGCAGGGTTCCGCCGTCATACGGGCACATCTCGTATTCGAAGGTCCACGAGCGCTTGCACACGGGGCAGTATTTCACCAGCTTGGGCAGCGGCTCGATCGCCTTGTTGCCCAGCCACGCATCGCGGAACGCCGCCATCTCGGGCGTCAGTTCCTTGCCGGCCAGCTCGTAGGGCGTCAGTTCCATCTGCGGCGCATCGGCCAGCGTTATGTCGGTCTCTTTGCGCCCGCCGCGCGATTCATAGCGCACGTGAATCTTGTCGCCGGCCTTGTGCGATTCCAGCAGATCCGTCAATTCCTGCTGGCTCTTGAGCGATTTGCCGTCCCACTGCAAAACAGTGTCGCCGCGGTCCAGGCCGGCGTTGTAGAGCGGGGAGTCGCGCAGCGTCGAGGCGGTAATATCGGCTCCGCGATCGGAGAAGGTGAGGTTCGTGTTGCCGATCCACGGAGCGCCGCCGGGCCGCTTCTGCAGCGCCATGCCGGCGTGCGCCAGCAGGTCGGCGTATGGCATCGGCTCCTTGCCATAAATATGATGCTGGAAGATTTGCTCGGCGAATGCCTTGTCGCCGGTGGCGTGCGCCAGCGCCGTTTGCAGGTCTTCCACGTTGTAGGGCTTGTCCGTGTCGGGATGCTCGCGCCACATGGCCTTCATCCAATCGTCGAGCGACTTGCCGGGAAAATGCTGGCGGATGGCGAGATCGATTCCGAGCGCCACCGCCTGCCCGTAGGTGTAATAGGAGATGAAGGTGTTGACGTAATTCACCGGGTCGTTGGCCGTGGCCGCGTCGACGAACGGCGCGAGGCGGCTCATCTCGATGATGTTGTGGATCTGCCGTCCCGGCGCGGTCATCACCTGATTCACCGCGCCGCTCATGGAGCGCGTAAACCGGTCGAGACTCCACAGCCCCGCGCGCCGAAGCGCCAGCGGCCCGTAGTAGTTGGTGAAGCCTTCGGCGAACCACAGCTCGCTTGACATATCGGCGCGCTCATAGTCGAACGGCTCGAGCGATTTCGGGCGAATGCGCTTCACGTTCCAGGAGTGGAAGAACTCATGCGACACGGTGGAGATCAACTGCGCGGCTGAATCGTGGATATCGCGCGTGGCGGTGATGACGGTGGAATCGCGATGCTCCATGCCGTCGCCGTTGACGTAGGGCAGGAAGTCGAGCAGAAAAGTGTACGAGCCGTTGTCGTATTTCGGGAACGCGCCGAAAACGCCTTCCTCTTCCAGCACCACGGCTTCGCACATGCGCGCGAAAGCGGCGGCCTCTTCCGGCGTTCCCTTGTGATGCAGCGCCATGCGGAACTGCTCGCCGCCGGATTGCCACTCGGCGGAATCGTGCGCACTAATTTCGACCGAGCTATCCATCAGGCGATCGAGAAAGGGAGCGGTCCACGCGCCATCGTCGTGCGGTAGAAGCTGCGTGGCCACCTTCCACTTGGAGCCTTCGGGGATTTCGAACTTCATCGACACCGGCGACTTCTCGAAACCGTGCGCCCAGATCACCGTCGCCGGCATGTTGAGGTGCGCGTGCGTGGGGTCGATGCCATCGTAGGTGCCATCGGCGCGGTCGCCGAAGAGGGTGTATTCGACGACCACCGTGCCTTTGTGACCGGAGACATTCCAGCGGCTGGGAGAGACTTTGGCGACGTCGAGAGCGCGGCCTTGTCCGTCGCTGGCGCGCAGGTTATAGACATTCTTGGCGAACTCATGGACGGCATAGCGCCCCGGCGACGAACTGCTCATCACCAGTTCCAGCACAGGCTGGCGCACGCCGGAAAACGTGGTGCGGATTTCCGCTTCGTGGTGAGCGGCGTTAGGGAAACGCAGCTCGTAGCGGACGGGCTCCTGCGCCAGCAGGGGCAGGGCGAAAACGGCGAGGCAAAGCGAGATTTTCATGCGTTGAACGGCAGTATAGCAGCCTCGGGCATCAGGGACCCGGCTCTCCATCAGGGAAGAGGGACGGATCGAGGCGGAGCAGAATGCCGACGGCCGCCACCCGGACTTCTGGGGCAACGGTGCGGAGGTAGTCGGGCGTTCCCGCGCGTGCGGCTCGGAGGGCTTCGTAGAGTGGCCGGCCAACTCACAACGAGTGTTTGTAAAACAATTCCATTGTGTAGTCGAGATCTTGGCAGCTTCAAGGCCGCCGCGGGCGCTGCTTGGGCGAGATCGATCGGATCTCCAGACTCCCCGGCGCGCCCGGGTCCATGGGCGCCTTCGCCCGGTTCAAAGCAACAGTCATCAGTGCTTGAACGGCCGGTTTGTCCAGGTCTTCCGCGGACGCGAGCACGATGTGACGGACGATATTGCCGCTGCCCTTCAGCAGCTTGTTTGGATCTGGCAAGCCGGCGCCTTGCAGGAAAAACAACGTCACCCAGCGCGGGTAGAGCGCGATGGAGAAAACCGCGTCAGACGCCCGCTCGGAAGGCCCAAAGCCGATCACCAGCGCGTTGTAGTTATCGTAGACAAGCTGCATCGCGCCGGGAAGCCTGGCGCGCATCTTTTTCAGGCAAGCGCGAGCCAGCGCCGCGATCTCGGGCGTGTACCTGTCTATGAAGCTTTGCAGGTCGCGCTCGGCAGAGGCGTCCTTCTTCCCAGCCGCTGAGGCGGCTTTCCTGGGCT
>JBEKNN010000300.1:0-10682 GCA_049522755.1 Bryobacteraceae bacterium
CAGCACCACTGAGGAATCGGCCTACTTCCACTACCTGTGCGACTATCAGTCTGCCACGAACCGCGGCGTGAAAAAAAGTTCCTCTCCCGTATGGAATCGCGGCACGCGGGCGCTTTGCTTGTGGGGGCCGAAGCCCGCGATCCGGAAGTCGAGTACGGATGGATCGAGCCTGGGCCGGCGATTTCGAGTGCGTCGCCCGCCGACTTATCGCGAGTGAATCGCTTTCGGGAAAAGCCGTCTTTGCCGATAGCTCGGGAATTGCTGCGGCGCGGCTGCCTGTGGAACACCTTCGTCACCATCGGCCAGGCCGGCGCATTCCTGGAGTTGTTGTGCGCCGAGATTCCGGACGTCATGTTCCGCATGGCGGCAGCCTTGACCGACAACGACTTGGATCCGGCATACCGGGAAGTCCGGGCAGCGGACTTTTCCCGCGACGTGCTGGCGCCTCAACCGCACCGCTTGCTGGTCCTCCGCGACGCAGCGTCGGGATGGACCGATCTCGGAAATCCGGCGCGTGTGTTCGATACTCTGGTTCGCCATAGCATCGAACCAGCCTGGCTGACCCGGATCGGATAGGTGGGCCGGCGCGTCCCGGCGGAGTCTCCGCGCAGCTGACGAATGTCCAATCGCCCACATCGAGATCCGTCACTCCGTCACACTGGTACGGCGCTCGCTCTTCGCTCCGGGCAATAACCCGTTCAGAAGGATCACTCGGGCGCCGCGCCCGCCGTGGCGGCAAATGGAACCACGAATGCCTCACCAGCCGCCGTGAGTCATCCGCTAAGAACGCTAGTCACTTGCCTGGTCCTGGCCGCCGGATTGGTTCTCATTACGGCGGGCTGCTCTCGCAACATCGACGCGGCGGCGCATCCCCAGCCGCTCGAAGTTCTGGTAACTCCCGTCGAGCAGAAAGACGTCCCCGTCTACCAGGAGTGGATCGGCACGCTCGACGGGCTTGTCAACGCCGACATCAAAGCCGAGGTGTCCGGCTATCTAATTCACCAAGACTATACGGAAGGTACCTTCGTTCGCAAGGACCAGTCGCTTTTTCAAATCGATCCGCGGCCGTTTCAGGCGGTGCTCAATCAAGCCCAGGGGCAGCTGGCGCAGACGCAAGGCCAGTTGGAACAGGCGCGCGCGCAGTTACTGCAGGCGGAAGCGCAGGTTGCGGTGGCGGAAGCGAATCAGCGCCGGACGCAACTCGACGTCGATCGTTATATTCCGCTGATGCAGCAGCAAGCCATCACGCAACAGGATCTGGATAACGCGACGCAGAATAACATGGCCGCGAAGGCCCAGGTGCAATCGGCTGCCGCAGAGGTGTCTACAGCCAAGGCTCAGATCATTGCCGCCCAGGCAGCGGTAGAATCGGCGAAAGCCTCGGTGGAAACGGCGCGCATCAACCTGGGATTCACGCGGCTGACCGCGCCCATCGAGGGCATCCCGGGCATCGCGCAGCAACAGGTAGGCGCGCTCGTGAGTCCGGCCAGCGGAGCCATCACCACCGTGTCCACGGTCGATCCGATTAAGGTTTATTTCACCGTGAGCGAGCAGGAGTACATCGCGTTCGGCCGCCGTTTCCCGACCCCTGAGAAACGCCGGGCCGATTTAGACAGGCGGTCATTTGCGCTGATTCTCGCCGATGGAGTCGTGTATCCGCATTCGGGAAGGTTCGACTTTGCGGACCGGCAGGTGGATGTGAGGACCGGCGCTATTCGCATAGCTGCGTTGTTCCCGAATCCCGGGAATAGCTTGCGGCCAGGCCAGTACGGAAAAGTTCGCGCGGCGATGAACATCCAGCACGGAGCGCTGCTGGTTCCGCAGCGCGCGGTTATAGATCTTCAAGGGACGCACCAGGTCGCAGTGGTCGATAGCGCCAATAAGGTGAGCATCCGGCCCGTGACGCTTGGCGAAACCACCGGCGCCCAATCGATAATCACCGATGGCGTGGGGCCGGGCGAGCGGGTTGTCGTCGAAGGCATCCAGAAGGTTCGTCAGGGCATGCAGGTGAATCCGAAACCGTTCGAAGCCAAGTGAACAGCGATGTCCAAATTCTTTATTAATCGACCCATTGTGGCGATGGTGATCGCCATACTCACGGTGATTGTGGGCGCAGTCGTGATCGTGGGCCTGCCCGTGGCGCAATTTCCTGCGATCGCGCCGCCGGACATTCAGATCACCGCCATCTACGTAGGCGCGGACGCGCAGACTATCGAGCAGGCCGTGGCCACTCCCATCGAACAGCAGATGAGCGGCGTCGACAACATGAACTACATGTATTCCCTCAACTCCACCGCCAACGGGCAGATGAGGATGATTGTCGATTTCGACGTGGCTACCGATCCGAATACGGATTTGATTCTGGCGCAAAGCCGCGAGACGCAGGCGGCCTCGCAACTGCCGACGGACGTCACCAACTACGGCGTCACCGTGCAGAAATCGGTGCTCGCGCCGTTGATGCTGGCCGCTCTCTATTCACCCAACGGCACTTACGATGCGAAATTCCTCGCCAATTACGCCTACATTAATCTGGTTGACCAGATTACTCGCGTCAAGGGCGTGGGCTCCGTACAAGTATTCGGAGCTGGCCAATATGCGATGCGTCTCTGGGTCAAGCCGGACCAGTTGGCGAAGCTGCAAATCACGGTGCCCGAAATTATCAGTGCCATCCAGACGCAAAATACCGTAAACCCCGCCGGCCAGGTGGGTAGCGAGCCGATTCCCAAAGGGCAGGAATTCACCTATTCCGTGCGGGCGCTGGGACGCCTGACAACGCCCGAGGAATTTGCGCAGATCGTAGTCCGGGAGACTCCGGAAACCGGGATTGTTCGCGTCAAAGACGTCGCCAGGGTGGAACTGGGATCACAGGATTATAGTTGGACGGGAACCCTCAATGGAAAGCCCGGCGCAGTGATCGGCGTTTACCAACTGCCTGGCGCGAATGCCGTCGCGACCGCACAACTGGTGAGGGCGCTGCTCAACGATGCCAAGAAGAAATTCCCCGGCGATATGAATTACGCGGTTCCTGTCGACACAACCAAGGCTGTGACGGAGGGTATGAAAGAGATCGTGGAAACGCTCGTCATCGCCCTTGTCCTGGTGATTGCGGTGGTTTACCTCTTCCTGCAAGGCTGGCGCGCGACGCTGATCCCGTTGCTGGCGGTCCCCGTGTCGCTCGTCGGGACTTTCCTGTTTTTCCCTCTGTTCGGATTCACCATCAACACCCTCTCGCTGTTCGGCCTGGTACTGGCGATCGGCCTCGTAGTGGACGACGCGATCGTAGTGGTGGAATCGGTGGAGCGTCACATCGAAGAAGGAATGTCTCCGAAGGACGCGGCGCTGAAGGCCATGGAAGAGATCTCGGGACCCGTGATTGGTATCGCGCTGGTGCTTTCCGCGGTATTCATTCCGACGGCATTCATACCGGGAATCACCGGCCGGCTCTATCAGCAATTCGCCGTTACCATCGCCATCTCGGTGATTCTATCGGCGTTTAATGCGTTGTCGCTTAGCCCCGCGCTGGCGGCGCTGCTGCTCAAGCCGAAAGTGGAAAGCAGAGGTTTGCTGGCCCGTTTCTTCGGCTGGTTCAATCGCATGTTCGGCCACGCTACCAACGGCTATGTGCGCGTCTCCGGCGCGATTCTGCGCAAGAGCGTGGTGGCTGTCGTTCTCCTGGCCGGATTCGGCGTAGCAGGATTTTGGATCGGCGGAAAGCTGCCGACCAGTTTCGTTCCCGATGAAGACCAGGGCTACTTTTACCTGAATGTCCAGCTTCCCAATGCGGCGTCCCTACAGCGAACCGAGGCGGTGGTGGCCAAGATCGAAAAGATTGTGGACAGCACCCCCGGCGTGGAGTATTCCACGGCTGTCGCGGGATTCAGCCTGCTGAGTCTGGTGCGCACCAGCTACAACGCGTTCATTTTCGTCAACATGAAGGCCTGGGACTCCCGAAAAACTAAAGCCGAACAGTTTCAGGCCATCAAAGCGCGCTTGAATCAGGAATTCGCCGCCATGCCGGAAGCCGTGGCGTTCGGCTTTTCGCCGCCGGCAATTCCTGGAGTCGGCACATCCGGCGGGTTCACATTCATCCTCGAAGACCGCGCCGGCAAGGATGTTCAGTTCCTGTCGGACAATTTGAATACGTTCATGGCCGCGGCGCGCAAGCGTCCTGAGATCGGCAGTCTCACCACTACCTTTCTGCCCAGCGTGCCGCAGCAGTTCGTGGAAGTGGATCGCGACAAAGTGATCAAGCAGGGCGTCGCCATCAACGACGTGTACCGCACCATCCAAACATTTATGGGCGGGTTTTTCGTCAATTACTTCAACCGCTTCGGCCGTCAATGGCAGGTATACGTCGAGGCTGAAGACCAGTACCGCACCAAGTCCGGGAACGCCGGCCAGTTCTATGTGCGAAACGCCGCCGGCGAGATGGTGCCGCTTTCCGCCCTGACCAAATTCGAAGACCGGACCGGTCCGGAGTTCACCATGCGCTTCAACGAATACCGGTCGGCGCAGTTGAACGGCGGCGCGGCGCCCGGCTATAGCACCGGCCAGGCGATGAAGGCTCTTGAGGATACGTTCGCGGATACCATGCCGACGGAAATGGGCTACGACTACTCCGGCATGTCATTCCAGGAGAAGAAGGCGCAGGAGGGAGTGTCCTCGTCCGTCATCTTCGGCTTCTCGCTGCTGTTCGTGTTCTTGATTCTCGCCGCGCTCTATGAGAGTTGGACTCTGCCGTTCAGCGTGCTGCTGAGTACGCCGGTCGCGGTCTTTGGCGCCTTCGGAGTTCTTTGGCTCCGGCGCGCATTGCTGATCCACTTTGCGCCGCCTTATATGGTTCAGATCGAGAACGATGTCTACTCGCAAATCGGCTTGGTGATGCTCATCGGCTTGGCCGCCAAGAACGCGATCCTGATTGTCGAATTCGCCAAGGACGAGTTCGAGAAAGGAAAGCCGCTGGCGGATGCGGCTCTGGAAGGCGCCCGGCTCCGTCTGCGGCCGATTCTCATGACGTCGTTCGCGTTCATTCTGGGATGCGTGCCGTTGTGGATCGCCACCGGCGCGGGAGCGGTCTCGCGCCAGATCATGGGGACGACCGTGATCGGCGGGATGCTGGGAGCCAGTCTGATCGGCATCTTCCTGATTCCCGGCATCTTTTACCTGGTGGAGAAGCTTTCCGGCGCGGTTTCCATGCCTGGTCCAGCTAGCCAGCCCGAACGGCCCTCGCCGGCGCAAGGAGATTGACGGATGAATCGCCGAACGTTTCCGATCTTACTTGCCGTTCTCTGCGCAGGCTGCACCGTGGGCCCCAATTATAAGCGCCCCGTGCTTCCGACTCCCGCGGCTTTTCGCGCGCCGGAGCCGCTCCCTCCGGGTCAGGCTGCGTCGTTTGCCGATCTCAAATGGTTTGAGGTCTTCAAAGACGACAAGCTGCAGGACTTGATTCGTACCGCGCTGCGGCAGAATTACGATCTGCGAGACGCGGTTCTGCGCGTGGAAGAGGCAAGGGCGAATCTGGGGATAACCCGGTCCAACCAATACCCCAACTTCGGGGCCAGCGGCGGCGTCGAAATCAATCGTCTCTCGCGCGATGGCGAAACGCCGCTTCCGCCAGTTTTTCTGCCCTCGCAGAATCGCAATTTCGGACAGGCCACACTCGAACTGCTGTCGTTCGAAATCGATATTTGGGGCAAACTGCGGCGCGCCACCGAAGCGGCGCGCGCCAATCTTCTGAGCGCGGAGGAAAACCGCAAAGCGGTGGTCACTACACTCGTCAGCGATGTAGCTACCGCCTATCTTACGCTTCGCGAGCTTGATTACGCGCTTGATATCTCCAGACGCACTCTGCAAACGCGCGAGGAATCGCTGGCACTAACTAAGTCGCGCCAGACGGGCGGCGTTTCCACTCTCCTCGACCTCCGTCAAGCCGAACAGTTGGTGGACACCGCGGCGCAAACTATTCCCGGCATCGAACAACAGATGGAACAGACGGAGAATCAAATCACGCTGTTGCTTGGAGAGAGTCCGGGCAATGTGGCCCGCGGACGCAGCCTGACTGAGCAGAACCTGACCCCCGAAGTGCCGGCCGGGCTGCCGTCCGAGTTACTGGAACGGCGGCCCGACATACGCGCCGCCGAGCAGACCCTGATCGCGGCCAATGCGGAGATCGGCGTCGCCAAGGCGGCTTACTTCCCTCAAGTAAGTTTGAGTGGATTCCTGGGCGGGCAGAGCACGCAACTGTCGAGTCTGTTTAGCGGACCAAATAGCGTGTGGAGCCTGGTTCCTCAAGTTACTCAGCCGATCTTCACTGCCGGCCGCCTGAAATCCGGCGTGAAGCTCGCCGAGGCTGAGCGGGAACAGGCGCTGGTGCAATACGAAAAAACGATTCAGACTGCGTTCACGGAGGTTTCCGACAGCCTGATCGCTCACCAGCGCGTGCGCGAGAGCCGGGAGAGGCAGGAGGCGCTGGTAGCGGCATTGACGGATCGGGTGCGTCTCGCTTACATTCGCTATCGCGGCGGCGTCGATACCCAACTCAACGCCCTGGATGCCGACCGCGACCTGTTTCAGGCGCAGCTTGACCTGGCGCAGATCCGGCTGAATGAGTTACTGACAGTGGTGCAGCTCTATAAGGCGCTTGGCGGAGGATGGCAGTAAAATGACAACGAGAAACATCGACATGGAGCGGAGGAGCGTAGTTTCTTCCAGGCCCTTCGAGAGCGTTGTAGCCGATTAGGCCCAGCGGTGCCGCCCTACGGGCTTCCGTTCTGGTTCGGCACGGCTTGTAGTAGCGGGAGTGACAAGGGCGATCTACCTGACTTCAGTTCGCGAACCAAGACGCGCGTATAGTGAACAACGGAAGGAGAAAGTAATGAAGTCGAATCCGGACTCTGGCATTGTCACCGTGCCGGGCAATCACTCGGTGGATCAAACCGTGGAAAAACTCGAGGCGACGCTTCAGGCTAAGGGAGTCAAACTGTTCGTGACTATCGATCACAGCGGCGAAGCGGAACGGGCCGGCCTGCACATGCGGCCCACCAAGCTGCTGATCTTCGGTAATCCGAGAGCGGGAACTCCCCTCATGGTTGCCTCGCCGACTATTGCCATTGACCTACCCCTCAAGATTCTGGTTTGGGAAGACAACAGCGGTCAAGTTCAGATTTCCTACAATAGTCCCGCCTACCTGCAAACTCGCCACGGCTTGCCCGAGGAACTTGTCCAGAACATCGCCGTCGTGGCGGCCCTGGCGGCAACGGCGCAATGACACGTGACCAACCGAGGCCGGCGTGTCGAATAGGTCCGTCACGCTGCTGGCGGCCGGGGTTCCAAGAGGTTCGATTGCCGTCGAACCGAATGGAAGAGCAGTTGCCTTACTCATGGCTGCGGATGGCGAGGGAGCACGCTGCATTCCACTTGCGAAAAAGGAGAGTATCTTATGGCAACTATCACGACGAAGGACGGAACACAGATTTACTTTAAGGACTGGGGCACGGGGCAGCCGATCGTGTTTTCTCATGGTTGGCCACTGACCGCGGACGACTGGGACGGGCAGATGTTGTTCTTCGGGCAGCGCGGCTATCGCGTGATCGCGCACGACCGCCGCGGTCATGGCCGCTCCAGCCAGACGTGGGAAGGCAACGAGATGAACACTTACGCTGACGATCTGGCGGCGGTATTCGAAGCGCTTGACCTCAAGGACGCCATCATGGTCGGGCATTCTACTGGCGGTGGCGAGGTGGCTCGCTATCTGAGCCGTCACGGCGCGGCGCGCGTTGCGAAGGCGGTGTTAATAAGTTCGGTGCCGCCGCTCATGCTGAAGACGGAGAAGAACCCGGGCGGCTTGCCGATCACGGTATTTGACGGCCTGCGCGCCGCGCTGGCAGCCGATCGGCCGCAGTTCTACAAGGACATTACACTGCCGTTTTACGGATACAACCGGCCCGGCGCCAAGATTTCCGAGGGCGTCCGGGAACACTGGTGGCTGCAGGGTATGTTGGGATCGGTCAAGGCCCATTACGACTGCATCAAGGCGTTTTCGGAGACTGACTTTACCGATGATCTGAAGAAGATCGACATACCGGTGCTGGTGATGCACGGCGACGACGATCAGATTGTGCCCATCGCCGCCGCGGGTCTGATGTCCGCGAAGATACTGAAGAACGCAACGCTGAAGGTTTATCCGGGCTTCCCGCATGGTATGCCGACGACCAATGCGGACCAGATCAATGCCGATCTTCTGACGTTCTTCAAAGGGGCAGCGACCGCCGTATCCTCTTGACAGGGAGCGGCGGCGCTCGATGCGGAGGGCGGCAGGAATGGCTTTCTTCCGCGCCGGATGCCCATCCATTCGAAGAACCTGGCTTGTTTAAGCGGTGGCGCTGAGGGTCCGGCCCTGTTCGATACCGAGCTTGCGCATCCGATAAAGCAGCGTTGTGCGCGCCATGCCCAGGCGGGCCGCTGCGCCGCTGCGTCCCCCAACCATGCCGCCGGCCTCGCGAATCACTTCCACGATGTGCTCCCGTTGGGCTTCCGCGAGGGTGCGCGGTGAAGCAGGTTCGGCGGGTCTCGCCATGGCCATCGGCTTGAGCTCGCTAAGAGGCGGACGCGGCACCGGGCCGGATGACAGAATCACAGCGCGCTCGATGAAGTTCTGCAGCTCGCGAATATTGCCCGGCCAAGCGTGAAATTTGAGCATGTCCATAACTCCATCGGGGATCGCGTCGATGTCCTTGTTCATACGTTCAGCGAACCGTCGAACGAAGTGCCACACAAGCTGTGGGATATCTTCGGAGCGCTCGCGCAACGGCGGCACTAGAATAGGAAAGACATTCAGCCGGTAGTATAGGTCCGGGCGAAACTGTCGATCCCTTACCATCTGCTCAAGATCGCGGTTGGTCGCCGCGATGACCCGGACGTCGACGCGAATCGTCCGGCCGCTGCCGAGTCTCTCGAATTCCTGTTCCTGCAGGATGCGCAAGAGCTTGGGTTGCAGCTCTAGCGGAAGGTCGCCGACTTCGTCGAGAAACAAGGTTCCTCGATCCGCCATTTGGAACCGGCCGGTGGTCTGGGTCCACGCGCCGGTGAAAGCGCCGCGCTCATGGCCGAACAACTCGCTCTCGAGCAGACCGGCCGGTATCGCGGCGCAGTTGATCTTGACATACGGGCCGTGGCTGCGGCGGCTCTGCTCATGGATGGCCCGGGCAATCACTTCTTTGCCGGCGCCCGTCTCGCCATGGATCATCACGGCCGCATCCGCCGGCGCGACCATACGAACGGCGTCCAGCACGTGGCGCAGTCCTCGGTCCGCGCCGATGATTTCATTTTCGCGCTTTGCTGCAGGCTGTGGGAAGCTGAAAGTAGTTCCGGGCATGGCGGCCATGGTTTGCGTCTCCTTTGCGTCCAGCGAGTCCCGCCGGTTTCGATACCTATACTATGCAGCGGACGAAGATCGAATCCATCACGAGATAGAGCGCTTTTTTTCTGCCTCGGTGGGAGTGGGCGCAGGTCACACAATAGGGGTAGAATTCCGCCGCCAAATGGAGAGCCGGCCGGCGCCGAACAGTGATCCCGGCCCCGCCCACTATAATTGAATCAGTGGACCTCGAAAAAACGCTTTTGCGCAAGGTGGGCGAAGCCATCCATCGCTTCCAGATGATTCGCGATGGAGACCGCGTCGCGGTGGCGCTCTCCGGCGGAAAGGATTCCGCCACCATGCTGGAAGCGCTGCTGCTGCTGCAGAAGCGCGCGCCCATAAACTTCACCGTTTGCGCGTTCACCGTGGAGCAGGGCAAGTTTCTGAGTTCGATCGAACCGGTCGGCGAATATCTGAAACACCGCAGCATCCCGTGGACCTATTACCGCGATACACCGTCGCTGCGGCTGCTGGAGGACCAGCCCGAGCATGGCTGCGACGTTTGCAGCCGCTTCCGCCGCCGCGCCGTCTACGAAATTGCGGCCGGCCTGGGAGCGAACGTGATCGCCTTCGGCCACACCGCCGACGATTTCTGCGAAGCTCTGCTGCGCAACACCATGTTCACCGGCAGGCTGAGCGCGCTGCCGCCCGTCACCACTTCGCGCAACGGCGATTACCGTCTGATCCGCCCGCTGGTCTACGTCACGGAAGATATCACGCGCGCGTTCGCCGAACGGCTGGGCATTCCCGTTGTCCCGTGCGGTTGCTCGCAACGGACCGGAACCGTCCGGCGATCGTTGCGCGACATGTTCGCGGAGCTCGAAGTCGAGTATCCACACTTGAAAGAGACTATGCTATCGGCGATGGGCAATCTCGATCCGGGGCGGCTGCTCGATACGCGCTTTCTCAATATGCAGCGGGAAGAGCCGCAGGAGTTATTCCCGATTCTCGGCGAGGCGTGATCGCGATCACATGGCTCACTCGTGGCGCAACGCAACCATCGGGTCCACTTCGGTCGCCTGCCGCGCGGGAATGTAGGCGGCGAGACACGGAAGCACGAAACCACGCGAGTCACTCCCATTCGCACGCCTAACTCATGCGTTCGCCGGAGGCCGGCCAGCGACAGGCCAGGAGGCCTGTCGTACGATTATCGCGTAATATCCCTTAGGTGGTCCGCACTGTGTAGCTTCGCGAGTAAGTCGTAATCCTGAATCGGCCTGGACGCTGCCGGCGGCACATACAGAGAGAAGCCGGAGTGTATCTCCCC
>JBEKNN010000301.1:0-10665 GCA_049522755.1 Bryobacteraceae bacterium
CTGCGCACCCGCAGCGCTCATACGGGCGTCGCCGTCCACAGCCTTCACATGCAGGCGGAAGCTATAGACATTCGCTTACCGGGGGTTGCTACAACCGCAGTGCGGGATGCGGCGCTGCGCCTGCAACGCGGGGGAGTTGGTTACTATCGCGATTCCAATTTCGTCCACGTGGATGTAGGACGCGTACGGCGCTGGTAATCTCCCTTCACCAGGGATATGGTCACCAGGGATATGGGTAGCCTTTCGCCAGAACCTGCTGCAGCGCTATGTCTTGCTTGTAAATATCGTCATAGAAGTGAACTAACCCATCCTCCAGCACAATAACTGTTGCATATACGATTAAGACCGGAATCGGGTGCGCGAGATTCACCTGCTGCGGCGCGCTGCCGTTCATAGCTGCGTGAATGCGTTCCGGGGTCCAGCCGGGATTATCGCGCAGGACCCACGCGGCCAGGTCCGCCGGCTTTTCCAACCGGATACAGCCGTGGCTGAAATCCCGCCGGGACTGCGCGAAGAATTCGGTGGCCGGAGTATCGTGCATATATACGTTGTAGCTGTTGGGAAAGAGAAACTTCACCAAGCCGAGGGAATTCTTGGGACCCGGTATTTGCCGAACGAATAGCTTACCTGCGTGGAGTTGTTCCAGCATGTCGCTCGATACCGCTCCATTAGTCACCACTTTTTGACGGGCGTCCACAACCTCGAATCCCTTCGCCGCCAGATAGCTCGGGTCTTTGACGATGTGCGGAACGATCTCTGCCCGGATGATGGAAGGCGGCACCTCCCAGTACGGCCGGAAGACGACATACTGCATCGTGTTACTAAAGACTGGAGTGTTGTGACCGTACGATTTGCCGACCACAACTTTCATGGTTACGCCGATGTTGAAATCTTTGTCATAAGCGCGCAGACGGAACTCGGGGATATTCGCCACGATGGGCGCCTTCTGATAGGAGTCCGGCAGCCACCGCCATCGTTCCAAGGTCAATTGCATTTGTTCGACCCGCCGGCTCAGAGGAACGTTCAAGTCGGCCAGCGTTTGAGCGTCGATTCGCCCGTTTGGGTCGCGGCCATGACGGCGCTGAAAATTCTTCACGGCGTCTACCAAGGCGCCTTCGTAAGCCGGGCTGTCCGCGGGGACATTGGCGCCGGCGGGAAGGTCGCCAACCAGCCGGAGCAGTCGCGTGAGGCGTGGGACTCCAGGGTACGGGTCGCCCGGTACAATCGCCTTCTTTACCGGCGGCGGTAACTGCTCCCCGTCATCTTTCTTCGCCAGCTCCGTGTAGGTTTGAAACGCCTGGATGGTGCGGCGGTAACCGGGATAGGGGGGCTCAACCTGCGCCAGGACGCCGGCAACGTCATTTCCATCTACTACGTAGTCTTTGAGAAACTCCGCCAGATCGTATTTTTTGGACTCCTCGTCGAAAGCAAAGGCAAAGTGTTTCGGATTCACCCGGCCGATGTGGAGGTCGGAGATATACCGCATAGCGCAAACCGTCAGCGCGAGGTCGAACCCGACTACGTCTGCCTCCGCAGGCTGCCGCGTCGCAGGTTTGAGTTTTGCCAGGCGATCGCCCCAGCGCGGGCCGTCATAGTCTTCCGCGGAGAGCCCTTTCTGCCCAGCCTGGAGCATCACCGCAATCAGCTGGCGCGCCTGCGCGGTTGGCTCCATTCCCTTTACCCACCACAAGGAATTCCCGTTGAATTCGTAGAATTTTTGTACGTGCTTACTGTAATCGCTGAAATTGGGCCAGCGCAATAGATCGGCGCTGCCGCTGCTAATGGCAGTTCGCTGCCAGCCCTGACCTTCGGGGCTGAGCGGAACCTGAGCTTGAGTACCGCTCGCCAGGTTGAATAAAACTCCCCAAAATAGTGCGATCGGGGTCAGCCGTGCTGATAGCCGGCGCCCTCGTCCCAAAATCGGCGATTGCTTCATTCAGTCCTCCCTGCTAATGGTCCTATATTAGATGCAATTCCCGGTTCGATTGTTCTACAAATACTCATGCCGTCAACCGAAAAATCCGCCGCAACCTTGAGAGCAAGCCTTGCGGCGGCGCCTCCGCCGATGCCGTTGTCGCGAACCCGCGCCAAGAGATCGCGGGCATAATTCAGTTCCACATCGAGTCTTGTACCGCGCGAGTGCGAGCACGCGTTGCGCAACGTCGGGACCGGCATCCGGCCAGTTTCCGCGCGCAGCAGATCCCCAAGCATAGGTCTTGACAAAATATCACATTAGATATAATCTAAATACTTCATGGACACCGAGGCGATTAAACAGTCCTTGGAAAGTGGCGGGTTGCGGTGCACGCCGCAGCGCTTCGCCGTGATGGCATGCCTGATGGAACACAACGGGCATCCCACGGCTGCGGAAATCTTCGAAGCGGTGAATCGCGTGGATCCGCGCTCTTCCAGGGCCACGACTTATAACAATCTGAGGGACTTGGTGCAGGCGGGTTTGGTGCGTGAAGTTGCCGTCGAGGGCCGTGCCGCGCGATTCGACGCGAAAGGCATGCGGCACCACCACTTCATCTGCGACCGCTGCGGCAATGTTGAGGACATTGAGTGGTGCGACGTGCCCAAGCCTGCCACGGGCTCCCTCGGTAAGCGGATTCTTCGGGAATGCGAACTCATTTTCCGGGGGCTCTGCGCGAAGTGCGCTCCGCGGCGCGCTTCCGGTTAACTATGGCAGGCGTGTGAATACCGGCTGACTGACGCGCGTCGGCGGCGATTGCGCGATTGGAAAGCCAAGACCAGTTCGTAGTTCGTCACAGTTTTTTAACTAAATTCGAAGGAAGAGGAACATATGGAGAAACAATTCGCCATCGCAGTGGGGGACCCTATCCCCGATAATCAGGAGCAAAACTCGTCAACCAATAAGTGCCCGTTCGCGGGCGGCGTCCGCAAACACGCGGCGGCTGGGGCCCCGACAAACGCAGACTGGTGGCCCAATCAACTGAACCTGAAGATCCTGCACCAGCACTCCCCGCTGTCGGACCCAATGGGCGAGGCGTTTAACTACGCCGAAGAGTTCAAGAGCCTTGACTTGGATGCGGTGATTCGGGACCTGCATGCCTTGATGACGACATCGCAGAGCTGGTGGCCCGCGGACTACGGCCATTATGGGCCGCTCTTCATCCGTATGGCCTGGCATAGCGCGGGCACGTACCGAATCGCCGATGGCCGGGGCGGCGCGGGTTCCGGAGAACAGCGATTTGCGCCCCTCAACAGCTGGCCGGACAACGTGAGCCTCGACAAGGCGCGCCGGCTGCTCTGGCCGATCAAGCAAAAGTACGGCCGGAAAATCTCCTGGGCCGACTTGATGATCCTCACCGGTAACGTCGCTCTGGAGTCGATGGGATTCAAGACCTTCGGTTTCGGCGGCGGGCGCGTAGACGTCTGGGAGCCGTCGGAAGACATTTACTGGGGGCCTGAGAGCAAGTGGCTGGGAGACGAGCGCTACCGGGGCGACCGTCAGCTCGACAATCCTCTCGGCGCCGTTCAGATGGGCCTGATTTACGTGAATCCGGAAGGGCCCAATGGAAAGCCGGATCCAGCCGCTGCGGTACGGGATATCCGGGAGACGTTCGCCCGCATGGCGATGAATGACGAGGAGACGGTGGCCCTCATCGCCGGCGGACACACGTTCGGCAAAGCCCACGGCGCTGCCGAACCGAGCACGTATGTCGGCCCCGAACCCGAGGGCGCCTGCATCGAAGATCAAGGCCTGGGCTGGATAAATAAGTTTGGCAGCGGCAACGGCGCCTCCGCCATCACCAGCGGGTTGGAAGGCGCATGGACCACCAACCCGACGAAGTGGGACAACAACTACTTCGACAACCTGTTCGGCTATGACTGGGAACTCACAAAGAGCCCGTCCGGCGCTAACCAATGGAAGCCCAAGGACGCGGCTTCTGGGGGCACTGCGGCGGCCACGGTGCCGGATGCCCACGATCCGTCGAAGAAGCACGCCCCGATGATGTTCACCACGGACCTCGCACTGAAGGTGGACCCAAGCTACGCGAAGATTTCGAAGCATTTCCACGAGAACCCGCAGGAATTCGCAGACGCGTTCGCCAAGGCCTGGTTCAAGCTGACCCACCGCGACATGGGGCCGGTTTCGCGGTACCTTGGCCCGCAGGTTCCCGCGGAACACCTGCTGTGGCAGGACCCCGTTCCCGCCGTGGATCATGAATTAATTGGGGAGCAGGATATTGCCGCGCTGAAGGCGAAGATCCTCGCATCCGGACTTTCCATTTCCCAACTGGTCGCGACGGCCTGGGCGTCTGCTGCAACATTTCGCGGCAGCGACAAGCGCGGCGGGGCTAACGGGGCGCGCATTCGGCTCGCGCCGCAAAAGGCTTGGGAGGTCAATCAGCCGGCCGAGCTGGCAAAGGTCCTTGGGGCGCTGGAGACGATCCAGAAGGATTTCAACGGGGCCCAGGCCGGCGAGAAAAAGTCCGGTGGGAAGGTTGGGAAAAAGGTATCGCTTGCCGACCTGATCGTGCTGGGCGGGTGCGCCGCCGTCGAGGCAGCGGCGAAGAAGGCCGGCCACTCCGTGAAGGTTCACTTCTCGCCGGGGCGCACGGACGCGTCGCAGGAGCAGACCGATGTGCATGCGTTCGCCGTACTGGAGCCGGCCGCAGACGGGTTCCGCAACTATCTCCGCAGGGGACACGAGGGATCGGCGGCTGAGCTGCTGGTGGATCGGGCGAACCTGATGACCCTGACCGCTCCGGAGATGACGGTTCTGATTGGCGGCATGCGCGCCCTGGATGCCAACTTCGGGCACTCCAAAAACGGTGTTTTCACTAAGCGGCCCGAGACGTTGACGAACGATTTCTTCGTCAACCTGCTCGACATGAACACGAAGTGGCAGAAGTCCGCCACATCGGAAGGCGTTCTGGAGGGGCGCGATCGGGCGACGGGCGAGCTCAAGTGGACGGGCTCCGTCGTCGATCTCGTCTTCGGTTCCAACTCCCAGCTCAGGGCAATCGCGGAAGTCTATGCAAGCGACGACTCAAAAGAGGCGTTTGTGAAGGACTTCGTGGCTGCGTGGAACAAGGTGATGAACCTCGATCGCTACGACCTTGCGTGAGCCTCCCTGGAAAAGAGAGCAGTCAACCTGGTACTAACCCCCGTTCCAGTTGTTTCGATCGGCAAAGACGGAGGCGGCGCTTTTCTTGGCTCGCGTGCGGGCCGGATCGCGCCCCCTCCGATTCGGGCGGGGTTCTTGATTATAATCGCTGAAGTCACCGAGTGGCTTGGAAGGCAGATCAGAAACGTAGTGGGGCACAGACCGCCGCCTCGTTCGCCATCCGTCTATTCCCCTGCAGCCATTTCTATCTGCGCACGGTCGAGCCCGAATTCCTAACCGCACTCCACGAGGACATCCATGAAAATTACCGTTCTTGACGGATACTGCCTCAACACCGGCGATCTATCCTGGGACGCGCTCCGCGCCTTCGGCGAAGTCGAAGTCTTCGACCGCACTCCGGCCGATCAGGTCGTCGAGCGCGCCGCCGGAGCGGCCATCGCGCTCACCAATAAGACGCCGATGCCCGCCGCCGCTCTCGACCAACTGCCCGATCTGCGCTACATCGGCGTGCTGGCCACCGGGTACAACGTGATCGATATCGAAGCCGCGAAGCGCAAGGGCATCGTGGTCTCGAATGTTCCCACTTACGGGACCGCCTCCGTTTCGCAATTCGTCTTCGCGCTGCTCCTCGAGTTGTGCCACCGCGTCCAGCTCCACGCCGACGCCGTGCGCGCGGGTGAATGGACCGCCAGCCCCGACTGGTGCTTCTCCAAATCGCCGCTGATCGAGCTGGAAGGCAAGACCATGGGCGTCATCGGCTACGGCCGAATCGGCCGCCAGACCGCGCGCATCGCCGAAGCGTTCGGCATGTCCGTGCTCTGGTGGGACAAGCCTCCCGGCGTGTCTTCGTTGGAGGATCTCCTTCAGCAATCCGACGTCATCAGTCTCCACGTCCCGCTGACCGCCGAAACCCGCGAGATGATCAACGCCCGCACATTAGCGCTGATGAAGCCCACCGCCATCCTCATCAACACCGCGCGCGGTCCGTTAATCCAGGAAGCCGATCTCGCCGAGGCGCTCAACCGCAGCCGCATCGCCGGCGCCGCGCTCGACGTGCTATCCATGGAACCGCCGCCGGCACGGAACCCGCTGCTCACAGCCAGGAATTGTCTGATTACGCCCCACATGGCATGGGCCACCACCGAGGCGCGCCGCCGCCTGATGACATCCGTTATCGAAAACGTAGCGGCATTCCTAAAGGGTCAGCCGAAAAATGTGGTATTTTAACGGCGGAGGTCGGTTCATGCAACGTAGGCATTTTCTGGTTACTTCGGCGGGCGCTCTCACGGCCGCTTCGAGCGTCTTTGGCAGCCCTAACGACACATTGCGGATGGCGGTTGTAGGTGTGGGAGGCCGCGGCGCAAACCACATCAGCAGCTTCAGCGCTCTTCCCAACGTCGAGATAACCGCGATTTGCGATATCGACGATGCGCACCTCGCCAAAGGCGTGAAGCAACTGGCGGGGCTCGGCAAGAAGGAACCGCAAACCTACAAGGACGTTCGCAAGCTGCTTGAGAACAAGGATATCGATTTCATCTCCATCGCCAGCCCGAATCACTGGCACACCCTGATGACCATCTGGGCGGTGCAGCACGGCAAAGACGTTTACGTGGAAAAGCCCTGCTCGCACAATATCTTCGAAGCCAAACAGATTGTGGCCGCGGCGCGCAAGTACGATCGCATCGTGCAGCAGGGAAGCCAGATTCGCTCTTCCGAGGCCGTTCGCGACGGCATTCAGAAGATGCGCGATGGATTGATTGGCGACGTCTATATGGCGCGCGGCCTGTGCTTCAAATGGCGCGACACCATCGGCCATAAGCCGGTCGTGCCGATACCCGACGGCGTGGATTACGACCTTTGGACCGGTCCTTCCCCGATGCACCAGTTCACCATGAACCGCTTCCATTACACCTGGCACTGGTTCTGGGACACCGGCAATGGCGATCTGGGCAATCAGGGCATCCACGAAGTGGACGTTGCGCGTTGGGGTTTGGGCGTGAAGTATCCGGTGAAGGTGAGCGCCATCGGCGGCCACTTCATGTTCGACGACGATCAGGAAACACCCAACACGCTGAATTGCGCTTTCGAGTTCGCCGACAACGGACGGCGCCAGATGCTGGAGTTTGAAGTGCGGCACTGGATGAGCAACGGCGAAGCGACCGTGGGGCCGTCGCCGCAGCGCGCAACGCCCGCCGCCGCGGCTCCCTCCGATGGCGATGGAGCGCCGCCGCCAGCCGGACGGAGTGGCGCCGCCCGGCCGCGGAACACGGATTCCATCGGCAATCTGTTCTATGGCTCCAAAGGCTATCTGGATGTGGATAGCTACAGTAGCTACAAATCGTGGCTTGGCAAGGAGCAGGCGGAAGGTCCGGCCGCGAAAGACTCCGACCCGATGAAGAACCACGTCACCAATTTTGTCGAGGCTGTCCGCGCGCACAAGAAGGAAATGCTCCACGCGGAAATCGAAGAAGGCGCCGCTTCCACGGTCCTGGTCCACTTAGCCAACATTTCGTACCGCGTCGGCCGCACCATCAACTTCGATTCGAAGACCTTCACCTGCATTGGCGATTCGGAAGCCAACAAGCACCTGTCCCGCGAATACCGCAAGCCGTTCGTGGTGCCGGAAAAGGTCTAGTTCCGGCATTTAACTGGTGGGGCGGGGCCATGCCCTGCCCTGCCCGCGCGGAGTCATAAGCAGCGCCAGCAAGACCACCGCCGCACCCCACAAGGCAGGTTTGAGCGTGGCTGCTTGAGTAGTCTCTGTATACCCAATCACGCCCGGCCTCGTCAGTTCGGGCCCCCTTACCGCCGTCGTCCACAGTATGTTCCTAGCGGGCGGCGCGAGCTTGTTCTACCGGGCGAGCGGAACAATCTCGCTGGCAGGCGTGCAAGTCCACGGGGGAACGAAGGCCGAGCCTGCCAACAGTCGCTCGAATAGCGCTTGGGCGGAATTCCTCTAAGTCTGGCTCACTAGCTTGACGAGGAATACGCAGGGATGAAATGCTTTCGCGCATTCCACTTATTACAGTGGGGGGGGGCGAATCGTTCTTCAAACGAAAGCGCCGGACTGCGCACCGCGCCGAGAGGATAGCAAAGACGCACCTTCGCACTCGCCGCTCCGTCGGCACGAAGGTTCGTATCTAATCGGGCGAACGGCAGAATCCGCAGTAAAAAGCGAAAAGGAAAACATGCATCATGGCGACTCTGAGCAAGGAAATGGTGAGCTCGTATCTCGGTGAGATGACGAATGTCCTCGATAGGGCCATAACCCTAGAAGCTAAAGGTGAAAAAAAACACAAAGGATTGGACAACAATTCGATGATTTATTTCATCAAGGCATGGACTAAGATCTCGATAGGCGCCCGGGATCGCAGCTACAGAAGAAGCTCTTCGGCCTTTTTGGACAGCGTAGGCAGCACCAATGCCCGCGTTCTAACGAAAAAGTATCAGAACCTATCGTATCCGGAAAACGCGCAAAGGCTTTCCAACGCCTACTCGGAATCTCTCGACAGACAAGATTCGACTCTCGACGGAGGGTTTTTCCAGGACGCCGACGACGCCATGATGGCTTTCTTTGTTAATTACTGGCGGCAAATTGTGGGACAGAAGGACGAAAAGGATTTCGCCCAAAAAGTAAAGGACTGGACGAGTAAGAGCCCGGACCAAGTGTTGAACGACAAAACGATCTTCAAGATGGATCAGTAGCGGGCCGCGATCTTCTCCCGTGGCGTGAGCGCAAGGGGAAATGTGGCGACGGCCAATCCTGGCAAAGCCGCCTTTAGCCGTGCCTTATCAGCGGAAATCGACGCTCCTACAGAGCCGACATTCGCCAGCCGATGCGTTTGCGCAGAAAGTGCGTCCGCTTTTCCGGCGGCAGCGCCACCAACCGGCGGATCTGGTCGCGCAGCGCCAGTTCGCTTTCCTTCTTCAGCGCATCGAGTCTAGCTTTTCTGGTCAGGCGAGGCTTCGGCAAGGGCCTCTCCGCAATCTCAAACGCAGCCAGCTCTGGCACGCGTTCGGCCGCTTTCTTGCTCTTGATGATATCAGCCAATGGCGCCACTCTCAGGCTCGCCGCGCCCATTCGGATCCGCATCGACCGGCGCCGCAGCCCTTCAAATGAAGGTACGCCGTCGATGACGTTCATGAAATCGAGCTGCAACCCGTCCTCGTCCCGCATCAGCCGGATCAATCCACTTGCCGGGTAGTAAGGATGCAGCGCAATCGCGCCCAGGTCGGCCGCAATCCGCTTCAGCTTCTTGAGATTAGCCGGCGTCTTGGGGAAGAAGAAGTCGAAGTCCACGGTGGTGACCGGCGCCCCTTGCAGCGCCGCCGCGGCGTTGCCGATCAACACCGCCTCCAATCCGTGTTTCTCCAGCGCCTCGGCGATTTTGCTCAGGACTGGCGCCGCGTCCATCGCTCACTCCGCCGACACAGGCGTCACCTCGGGAGCCGGCGCCGGCGCCAGCACCCGCTCCTCCATCGCGTGCTTGAGCGCATCGATGCCCTGCCCGGTGGCGCTCGATATTTCAAAGAAGGCGAGGCCCCGCTCGGACGCCAGGTTGCGCAGCGAGGCGACGCGCTCCGGGTCCTGCGCCACGTCCATCTTCGTGGCAACGACGATCATCGGCTTCGCCGTCAGATCTTCGCTGAAGCTCGCCAGCTCACGCAGCACAGTCTCGAAATCTTCCACCGGATCGCGCCCGCTGCTCTCGGAAACATCCACCAGGTGCGCCAGCAGGCGCGTGCGCTCGATGTGGCGCAGGAACTGTACGCCCAGCCCGTGCCCCAAGTGCGCGCCTTCGATCAAGCCTGGAATGTCGGCCACCACGAAGCTGCGATAACCGGCAAGCTGGACCACGCCCAGGTTCGGTTCAAGCGTGGTAAACGGGTAGTCGGCGATCTTCGGCCGCGCCGCCGAAATGCGCGAGATCAGCGTCGATTTGCCGGCGTTCGGGAAGCCCACCAGCCCCACGTCCGCCAGCAACTTCAGTTCCAGCCGCAGCCGTTTCTCCTGGCCCGGACGCCCCGGCTGGTGTTCCGTCGGCGCCTGGTGCGTGGCGGTTGCGAAACGGGCGTTGCCCTTGCCCCCGCGTCCGCCGCGCGCCACCGTAAATCGCTGGCCGGATTCGGTGAAATCGTAGAGACGGTCGCCGGTAGCCTCGTCGTAAACCACCGTACCCACCGGGACGTCAACGTCCAGCGATGCGCCATCCGCGCCGGTCCGGTTGCTGCCTTCGCCGTGCCGGCCCCGCTCGGCCTTGTGCTCCGGATTAAAGCGAAACTTCAGCAATGTGTTCTCATGTTCATCAGCCACAAGGATTACGTCGCCGCCGTGGCCTCCGTCGCCGCCGCTCGGACCGCCGCGCGGGACGTACTTCTCCCGGCGAAAGGCCAGGCAACCATTGCCGCCATCGCCCGCTTTGACCAGGATTCGGACTTCATCGATGAACATGTTACACGCCCAAAATGCTACACACCCAAAATAGAAAAGCCGCCGGTCCCGAAAGAACCGGCGGCCTTCCGAAACTGCCTCACCAGATTTACGCAGGCGACGTTATTGCCGCGACGTT
>JBEKNN010000302.1:0-10605 GCA_049522755.1 Bryobacteraceae bacterium
TAACCCCGAGCGCATCGCCGAAGCGCGCCGTGCGCCGGGCTCGTTCCACTGCTACCTGGAATTGCACATCGAGCAGGGCGGCACGCTCGATAAAGCCGGCATCCCCATCGGCGTGGTGGAAGGCATTGTGGCCATCGACCGTTACGACGTCGAAATCCGCGGTTTCGCAAACCACGCCGGCACAACTCCCATGCCGGACCGCCGCGATGCCTTGTTGGCGGCATCGTACCTGACCATCGCGGTGAATGAGGCGGTGCGGCGCGAACCCGGCCGCCAGGTGGGAACGGTCGGCCAGCTTGCGGTGACGCCGAACGCCCCGAATGTGGTGCCCGGCCTGGTCCGGATGACCATCGAGCTGCGCGATCTCTCGGCGGAGAAGATCGCGCGACTCGCCGATGAGATCCGGACGCGCGCCAAGGCGATCGCCGCCCAGACTGGAACCGAGATCACGATTCGTCCGGCGGCGCATCACGATTCCGCGCTGGCTTCGCCCGAGATTCAGAAATCGATTGAAGCGGCGTGTGCCCGGCTGGGCCTACAATCGATGCGTCTGCCGAGCGGCGCGGGGCACGACGCCCAGATGATGGCGCGATTGGGACCTATGGGGATGATTTTCGTCCCTAGCGTGGACGGAATCAGCCACGCGCCCAAAGAGTTGAGCCGCTGGGAAGACTGCGCCAACGGCGCGAATGTACTGCTGGAAACCGTCCTCGAAAGGGCCGCGTAAGTGATCCATCTCTCCACAAATTGTGGGGCGGACCCCCTGGTCCGCGCGGGTCCCCCCGGACCCGCTCTTCGCGTACCCACATCAGCCTCACGTGATCTCCGAGAGGCCGACGGGGGCGTCGGCCGCGGACCAGGGGGTCCGCCCCACTATGAATGAAAGGGCCAGCTAAAATGGACCCCACACGCCGCCAATTCCTACGCGAAAGCGCCGCTGCCGCCGCACTCGTAGCCGTGCCCCTTGCCGCTCTGGATGCCGCTCAGGACGCCGGCCTGCTGCGGCGTCAGTGGACTTCGAAATGGATCGCCGTGCCCGGCGGACACCCCACCGAATACGGCGTCTATCATTTCCGCCGCACCTTCGAACTGCCCGGCAAATCAGCGCGGTTTGTGGTGCATGTGAGCGGCGACAATCGATACCAGTTGTTCGTCAATGGTCAGCGGGTTTTTTGGGGACCGGCGCGCGGCGACCTGTTCCATTGGCGCTACGAAACCGTGGACGTGGCGCCCTATCTCAATGCCGGCAAGAACACCTTCGCCGCTGTGGTGTGGAACTTCGGCGACCTCGCGCCCGAAGCTCAGATCACTCTCCAGACTGGATTCCTGCTGCAGGGCGATACCGCAGCCGAACGCGTGGCCGATACCAACGCGCTGTGGAAATGCGCGCGCGACCAATCTTACGCTCCGTTGCCGGCCATCGACGTTCACGCCTACTACGTGGTGGGTCCGGGCGATTTGGTGACCGGCGCCGCGCATCCTTGGGGGTGGGAGCGCGTGGATTTCGACGACTCGAATTGGCCGGCGGCGGTAGTGATAGGTCCCGCGGCAGGCCGCGAAGCGCGCGATGTCCACTCGCGCTGGATGCTGGTTGCGCGCCCCATTCCGCCCATGGAAGAGCGGCCGGAGCGTTTGCAAACCGTGCGGCGCGCGACCGGGATTCCTCAACCTGCGAACTTCCCCGCGCAGCCGCAGCCGTTCCAGATTCCCGCGCACACGCATGCGACTCTGCTGCTCGATCAGAGCTATCTCACTACTGCCTATCCTGAGCTGACTGTGAGCGGCGGCAAAAACGCCGTGGTCAAACTCGGCTATGCCGAAGCGCTCTTCGAGGCCCCTTCCGGCGGAAGACGCACGATGGAAAAGGGCAATCGCAACGAGATCGAGGGCAAGCAACTCATCGGCTGTCACGATCAATTCGTCGCCGATGGCAGCCCGCGCCGCACCTTCCGCCCACTCTGGTGGCGCGCTTATCGATACCTGGAACTCGACGTTCAGACTAATGACGAGCCACTGACGGTGGAGGATCTCCGCGCGACCTATGTCGGCTTCCCGTTCCAGCGCCGCGCGCAGTTCGACGCCGGCGCGCCGGAGCTGACTCGGATGCTCGATGTAGGCTGGCGCACCGCGCGGCTGTGCGCGCACGAAACCTACATGGATTGCCCCTACTACGAGCAACTGCAGTACGTGGGCGATACGCGCGTGCAATGTCTGGTCTCGCTTTTCAACAGCGGCGACGCCCGCCTGATGCGCAACGCTATCGACCTGATCGACGATTCGCGGCAGAGCAGCGACTGTACCATGAGCCGCTACCCCACGCGGACAGAGCAGTTCATTCCCGGCTTCTCGCTCTGGTGGATCGCCATGGTTCACGATTACTGGTGGTATGCCGACGACCCGGATTTCGTGCGCGCCATGCTGCCCGGCGTTCGCGCCGTGCTTAGCTTCTTTGAGACCTATCGACAGAAGAATGGCTCGCTGGGACCGCTGCCGTGGTGGCGCTATTTCGATTGGGTTCCATCGTGGCCTAATGGCGAACCGCCGCAGGAAGTCGATGCGCGGGAGCCATTCAACAGTTCCGCGATCTTCGACGTGCATCTGCTGCTCGCCTATCAGTGGGCGGCCGAGCTGGAAAACGCGCTGGGCCTGCGCGCCATGGCCGATCTCTATCGCGAGCGCGAACGGCAGCTTCGCGAAACCGTGCAGACGCTCTATTGGGACTCCGGAAAGCAGCTCTTCGCCGATACCCCGCGCAAGCAGCAGTTTTCGCAACACACCAATACGTTGGCCGTGTTGGCGGGCGCGATCAATGGCGAGACCGCGCGGCTCCTCATGCTGCGGATTCTTACAGCGCCCGGTTTGGCCGAACCCGGGCTATTCTTCCAATACTACGTTCATTGCGCGCTGGCCAAGGTGGGCGAAGGGGACAGTTATCTCGATCGACTCACTCCCTGGCATGACATGCTTGCCCGCGGCTTGACTACCTTCGCCGAGACGGTGGACCGGCCGGGTAACTCGTCGCGCTCAGATTGCCATGCATGGAGCGCCAGTCCGAACATCGAGATATTCCGCACCGTGCTGGGCGTCGATTCGGCGGCAGCGGGGTTCAGCCGCGTATCGGTGCGCCCCCACCTGGGACAATTGCGCACTGTCGCCGGATCGGTGCCGCATCCGCGGGGAAGCATCGAGGTGCGCCTGGAGCCGCGCAGCTCCGGCTTCAAAGCGAGCGTGACGCTGCCGCCGGGAGTGACCGGCCAATTCGAGTGGCGCGGCGTGGGCCATGGGTTGCAACCGGGTATGAACCGCTTCCTGGTAGCGTGAGATGTAACTTGAGATGCTCTTATGCCCCGTTCGTAACTGTCACCTGGCGCTGGCGCGCGAGGAGCGGCGAGTGGCGTGTCCTCGCGGGCATTCCTTCGACATCGCGCGCAGCGGATACATCAACCTGCTGCAACCGCAAGAGCGCCGATCGAAGCACCCGGGCGACACGGTGGCCGCCGTGGCAGCGCGGCGGCGATTGCACGACCGCGGCGTGACGGGGCCGTTGCTGCACGCTATCGCGGAGACCCTGGCCGCATCGCCGGACGACAGCGTTCTCGACGCCGGCTGCGGCGACGGCTTCTACCTCGGCAGCCTCGCTAACCAGACCGGCTTCGATGCGCATGGCGTCGACATCTCGATTCCGGCTGTGGATGCAGCCGCGCGGCGCTACCCCGGATGCGAGTGGATTGTGGCCAATGCCGACCGCTTCGTACCGTACGCCGACCGCTCATTCTCGATGGCGCTGTCGATTACGGCGCGGATGAATGCGGGCGAATTCCGGCGCGTGCTGCGTGACGATGGACGACTGCTCGTGGCGCTGCCCGCGCCTGATGACTTGATCGAGCTACGTGGCGTGGGCCGCGACCGCGTGGCCCGGACTCTGGACACGTTCGCACAAGGATTCACGCTTGTGGGCCGGCGGCGAGCCGCTACGGTGGCCGACCTTGACGCTGCCGGCGTTCACGACGTGCTGCACTCCATATACCGGCCGATGCGATCGCAGCCGGCGGAAGCGATGCGCGTGACGTTCAGTTTAGATCTGCTGCTGTTTCGAGCGGCGTAGTCTGTGGCGCACGCACCCTCGAAAACACCAAGCGAAGCGTGTGCTTTCATACCTTGCCTTGCCCCGCCGCGGGGCAGAGCAACACTCTTGCGTGCAGCGTTCACACTCGTGTGAACGCGTCGTTTGGTCGGCGCGAGATCGAACCAGCATTCACACGATTGTGTAACGCTGCACGCACGAGTGCGTGCGCCACGGGCCTTACCACGTCATACTGGTTGCTTGTCGGCTCCTCTCGTCAAAACGCCCCGCCACGCATGGGCTCAGTGGATCGGCCCTGAGACGCTGCTCTCGCAGGTCCGAAACACCGCCCCATTCCTGGAATCGCGCCTGCCGGCCCCCCAATCCGGCCGCCTTGTTGATCTCGGTGACTCACCCGACGGCTTCCTGCGCATCCTGGCCAATTGGGAGAATATTCTGCGCCCCACTCTCAGTCCCGAGGAGCAGTTGCAGGATTACTTCGCCCTCTGTCTCGCCTGTCACCATGCTACCGTCGCCACGTTCGTGCCCACGGATGTAGACACCAAGATCCGCGGCATCGTCTGGCGTGAATCGCGCGACGCCGGCGTACTGCGACCCATGCTGCGGCTCGCCCTCGCCTCGCGCGCGTGGACCGAGGACGGCGTCTCGATCCGCGCCGTCCGCGGCGTTAGCGGTCACAACGGCGAACAGTGGAGCGCCATTGCGGGCGGGCTCGGCAGACTGCTGGAGCTCGGCGACGCCGTTTCCGCCGAGGAAGCGCAAGCCGCTATCGAGGCCGAGATCGATCGGGAACAGGCGGTCTTTGACGAAGTCGCGGCGGAACGCGACGCCGAGCTCGACCTGCTGCGCCTCTCCATGACCCTGGCGCACAATCGCGGCGATCTCACTCAGGGCATGGGTTTCTGGAAGCACACTCCCGTCACCACGCCGCTGATGGAGCATCTCTCCGCGCGCGGGCGCTTCGCGCTGGCTGTTCGCGTGTATCAACACACCGGCCTCTCGGCCGAAGGCCACCGGCACTATCCGCTGCGCCACGTGAAGTCGCTGCGGCGCTCGCCGGCCACGCTGCTGCCCCTGTGTCCGTTTCTCGACGAATGGGGCGCCCTGGTGGCGCAGCTCGAAGACAGCCACGAAGTCTTAGCTGCGTTAGCGACTGGCTGCCAAAAGGTGCAGGGGCAGCAGGGTTACTACCGCGCGATTGCCGGAATGCGCGCCGCGTCGTCGGGCGCTTTCGACCGCGCGGCCGCGCGCATGCCAAACGCCGCACAGCGCCTGCTGCGTGAAGCCGGGCTGCGCAAGCTTGTCGACGTGCCGCGAGCCTCGTTCGAATCCATGATGAGGAAGCGGGCCCGCACGGCGCTGGCGATGTTCAGCGGCAAGAGCTGAAGATGGAGGCTGCTCACTTAGCGCAGTGCTCTAAAGATGGCAGCCGACTACTCATGTTCCGGCAATTGCAGTGTCCGCTTTTCCCAGATCGCGCAGTATTTTTTGCAAGCTTCTACTGGCTGTCACAAGAGTGGGATCGAGTTCCATGGCCTTCTTATACTTCTCGGCGGCGTCATCGAGCTTGCCGAGATCTCGTAGTGCGTTCCCCCAGTTGTTGTAAGCCCAGGAAAACTTGAGATTATGCTCGACCGCCTTCCGATACTTCTCTATCGCCTCGTCCAGCTTACCCTGCAGCTGTAAGGCATAGCCCCAGTTGTTATAGGCCCAGGCGTATTTGGGATCGAGCTCGAGAGCCTCTTGATATTTCGCGATAGCTTCGTCCAGCTTGCCTTGATCGCGCAGTATGTTTCCCCAGTTGTTGTGCGGTAGCGCGGACTTGAGATCGAGCACGATGGCCGTCCGATACTGCTCTATCGCCTCGTCCAACTTACCCTGCTTCTGTAAGACATAGCCCCAGTTGTGGTGAGGCCAGGCGTATTTGGGATCGAGCTCGATCGCCTTTTGGGTATTTCGCGATCGCTTCGTCCAGCTTGCCTTGATCGCGCAGTATGTTTCCCCAGTTATTGTGCGGGAACGCATAACTGGGATCGGCGCGGATGGCGTCTTGATACTTCAGGATCGCCTCGTCCGGCTTGCTCCGATCGCGCAGTATATTGCCCCAGTTGTAGTAAGCCGCTGCATACGTGGGATCGACTTTGATGGCCTCTTGATATTTCGCGATCGCCTCGTCCGGCTTACTCTGGTCGCGCAGCGCGATGCCCCAGTTGTTGTAAGCCACTGCATACTTGGGATCGACTTTGATTGCCTCTTGGTATTTCGCGATCGCCTCGTCCAGCTTGCCTTGATCGCGCAGGGCGTTGGCCCAATTGTTGTAAAGGTAGGCATGCTTGGGATCGATCTCGATAGCCTCCCGATACCTGACGATCGCCTCGTCCGGCTTGCCCCGATCGCGCAGTATGTTGCCCCAGCTGTTGTAAGCGCCGGCGGACTTGGGATCGAGTCCGATGGCCTTCCGATACTTCTCTATCGCCTCGTTCCACTTACCCTGCTTCTGTAAGGCATTTCCCCAGTTGCTGTAGGCCATAGCATACTTGGGATCGATCTCGACAGCCTCCTGGTACTTTGCGATCGCCTCGTCCAGCTTGCCCTGAGCGCGCAGCACGTTTCCCCAGTTGTTGTGCGGATAGGCGTACTTGGGATCGAGCTCGATGGCCTCCTGATACTTCATGATTGCCTCGTCCAGCTTGCCTTGATCGCGCAAAACGATTCCCCAGTTATTGTAAGCAGGGGCGTACTGGGGGTCGTACCCGATGGCCGTCCAACACTTCTCTACCGCCTCATCCAACTTGCCCTGCTTCTGCAAAACATAGCCCCAGATGCTGTAAGCCACCGCGTACTTGGGATCGAGCTGGATAGCCTCCTGGTACTTTGCGATCGCTTCGTCCAGCTTGCCCTGATCGCGCAGTACGTTGCCCCAGTTGTTGTGCGGAAAGGCGTATTTGGGATCGAGCTCGATGGCCTTCTTGTATCTCGCGATCGCTTCTTCCAGCCTACCCTGCTTCTGTAATATATTTCCCCAATTGTTATAGGGCATCGCCAGCTTGGGATTGCTCTCGATCGCCAGTCTGTATTGGCTAACGGCGTCATCCAGTTTGCCCCGCTGTTGCAGAATCGTACCCAGAGCGTTAATCGCGAGCGCCTTGTGCTTACCGGACTGCGAACGATCGTCGGCGATAGCTCCCCAGAGAGTCTGGGCGGCCGCCTGATTACCTCGCCGGCTGTAGTATGCGCCCAATTGAAACGGATTGATTTTGCGAAGAATCGCTTCGGCGCTGTTTTGCACAATCGCCTCCACGTCATTCGGAGGCGCGCTGGTCCGAACGGGTTCGCTGCCGCGGTTATTACGATTGATTCGTATGGTAATCGTGGCATCGGAGTTATCCAATACCAAGTAAGAACCTGCGGCAGCGACAAGGTCCCCGGAGATGCGCGTCGGATATTTGCCGAAGATCGCGCGAAAGATTTCAACTACGGTCTTGAGACCGAGTTTTGTCCCAGGGATTTCCACGTCGAGATTGAGTCCGGCCTCCTTAGGGAGAACGAAGTCGTCCTCTTGTTCCGCGGCTCTGATTCGCGCAGTCCTGGCGAGTTCGTATAACCTGTCTCTTACGCGACTGCCAAACACCTCACCGGTAAGGCCGAGATCCTGTAACTGCTTTGGTACGTTGAACGGGTCGATGATCAAGATATGCCGCGTGAGTTCCCGCCGCAGGAAGATACCGAAGCCCACAAGCAAGGGGCCTACCACCAGGATCAATAACACGTATAGGAAGAGATCTTTTGCATCGCTGAATTCCTTTCGATGCGACTGCCAAAATGAGAATGCTGTTCTTAGGGCTGCCCAAAGGGCGACGAGAGCTTCCCATACGCGACCGCGAAAAACCGCCGCCATGACCAGTAGGGATGCCGCCGAAATGACTGCCGCGAACGCGAACGCACGGGACTTGAAGGATTTCGCACTGCGCGCGTCGGCAGCCGGTTCGAGCGGTTGTGAAGTTGCCCACCGCCTTCTAAAAGAGAACATTCCTGAGTTGAACCTACCCACAAAGAATATCCGAAGTCAATGGGCAGGGGCAATTCGTCTGTGCGCGCCTCGTGTCAAGATAGTCACATGGAAAACGCGCCAGAACTCGGTAACGTGGAAGGCGCCGCCGGCATCCTCACTATCCGGGGCGGCGGCAACGTGCGCGGATGGAACGGCATTCGCTACAAGTCGGGCCTGTCGGCGAAGAATGTCGGATCGAAGAAGCTATCGATGAACGTCGCCACCATTCCGCCCGGCGGCGTTGCGTACGCGCACATCCACGTGGGTTTCGAAGTGATGCTCTACATCCTCTCCGGCCGCGTGCGGCACGAATACGGCCCGGCGCTGGAATACTCGCTCGAAAATGAAGCCGGCGACTTCATCTTTATCGAGCCAGGCGTCCCGCACGAAGTCTTCAACATCAGTGACACGGACCCCGTGGTCGCCGTAGTCGCGCGATCCGACGCCAGCGAATGGGAGAACATCGTGAACTTCAGCAGGCCCCTGAAAGTGCCTGTGAAACCGCCGCCGTCGAAACGATAGAACGGCGCGGGACAGCGTTGTGCATTCCAGACCGCAATTGCCGGACCGTCAACACGCCATCGTGATCGGCGCAAGCGTCGCCGGACTGGTGGCGTCGCGCGCCCTTTCCACCCACTTTCGCAGGGTTACGTTGCTCGATCGGGATGAAGAGCCGGCGCAGCCGGTCCCGCGCGCCGGTGTTCCCCAGGGCCGGCACATTCATGTCGTGCTGCCGGGCGGCGTGCGCGCGCTCGACCGTCTCTTCCCCGGCCGTCTGGATGAATTGGTGCGCGCCGGCTCACAACCGTTCGACTACGGCCAGTCGCAATTCCACATGTGCGGCCAGTGGATGCCGCGCATCGCCACCGAACTCTACAGCCTCGCGCAAACCCGCCCGTTTCTCGAAGAACATTTGCGGCGTTGGGTCCGCGAGCTGCCGAACGTGCGAGCGATATTTGGCGCAAGCGTGACGGCCCCCATCTTCGAAGGCTCGCGGGTAACCGGAGTCGCGCTGCAATATGCCGGCGGGGACCGCCCGGAGGAATTGCGCGCCGATCTGGTGATCGACGCCACGGGCCGCCACACGCGTCTGCCGCGCTGGCTGGCTCTGCATGGCAGTCCCGAGGTTTATCCCCCGGTTCCGGAGACCTCCATCGGCATCGATTTGGGCTACGCCACTGGCCGATTTCGCGCGCCCGGGAATTTGCACCCCACGCATCCGATGCTGTACATCGTCGGTCATCCGCCGCGGGAAACGCGCGTGGGCGTGCGCGTGTTGGTGGAAGATGGCGTGATCTTCGGCGGCATGGGAGGCTATCATGGCGACCATCCTCCGGCGGACCTGCCGGGCTTCCTCGAATTCGCGCGCAGCCTCTGCCAGCCTGACGTTTTCGATGTGCTCTCGCGGTGTGAGTTGCTTTCGCCGATCGCGGTCTACCGGATCCCCGCCGCCACGCGCCGGCACTATGGGCGCATGGCCCGATTCCCAAACGGGATACTTCCGATCGGCGACGCGATTTGCAGCTTCGATCCGGCCTTCGGCCAGGGGATGACGGTGGCCGCTCTGCAGGCCGAGGTTCTGATGGATTGCCTGCAATGCCATGGTCATGCCGATGAGGCGTTCCGCCGCGACTATTTCCGGCGGGCCGATGCGGCAATCGAGGTTCCGTGGGCGCTCTCCAGCGGCGAGAATTTCAAGTACCCGCAAACTACCGGCCGCCGGCCGCTGAGCTTTCCACTGACGCGGCTGTATAAGGATCGCCTGGCGACGTGCGGCGACGCGGCTGTGATCCACGATTTCTACCGCGTGGTTTCGCTATCCGCGCCGCCGCGGATTCTGTTGCGGCCGCGCGTGGTGGCGCGGATGTTGGGGATGTGGAGGTAGGGTATGCGATTTGTTGTGGGGCAGCCAATCCTGGCTGCAGCCGCCTTTTCAGGCGGCTCTTTCGAGGTATGCGCGAGTCTTCGCATCCGACCCGCGCCGGCTGAAAGCCGGCGGCAGCCAGGACTGGCCGCCCCACACGGTCAGTGTCAGCAAGCTTTATTACTCGTGGGCAGGCAGTGCCCAGGCGAACATGACTCCGCCCGCGCTGGTCACTACATATTGCCGGCCATCGAGCTCGTAGGTAATGGGCGGGCTCTGCATACCCGAGCCTTCGCCCGCATGCCAAAGAGTCTTGCCCTCGTCGGTGGTGAGCGCCAGAACGTTGCCCACGCTGTCGCCGGTGAAAATCAGGCCGGAGTCAGTCGTCAGCACGCCCGCTCCCGAGCCATTCGGACCTAGCTCGTGACTCCAGCGGATCTTCCCGGTCTGATAGTCGATTGCCTCCAGAACACCCTTGCCCCACACTCCATAATCGGCGCCGGCCCAGCCGAAAGCGCCATCCGCCGGCTTAGCGAAATAAATCCCGTAACTCGGGTGAGCGTTCACGATGAACAGTCCGGTTTTCAGGTCGAAGCTCGGAGAGCG
>JBEKNN010000303.1:0-10571 GCA_049522755.1 Bryobacteraceae bacterium
CGCGTTGCGCTGTGCGCGGAGCGGCTGGGTGGCGGCGCGGAGCGCCTCGCGCGGTGCTCGCGGAGCGGGTGGGCACTGCGGCACCGTGTTGGGCTGCGCGCGGTGCTTGCGCGGAGCGGGCGGGGGCAGTGGTGCGGAGTGGCGAGGTGTTGCCCGCGCGCGGGGCTCGCGCAAAGCGGGTGGGGACGGCGGCGCAGTGTTGCGCTGCGGAGCGGTGCTCGCAGAGCGGGCGGGGGCAGCGGCGCGGCGCACGCGCGGAGCAAGGCGGGCACCGTGGCGCGGCTTGCGCTGCGTGGGCGGCTGGAGAGGAGTTATCGACTGCTTACTTCCCCGTCGTCGCCAAGGAAATCGTCTGGGTCCACTGCCGGCCCGAGGCGTCCATACCGTTGAATACGAATACCAGGGTCGCTGGGAGAGGCGTCCACTGAATGTTCATCGTCGTTGAGAGCGTGCCGTGCGCTGCAATCTGTGTGCTCCCAAACGATGCCGCTATGGCCGGGGTGAAATTCGTGCCGTTGATGGTGAACCCGGTGAGGGTTGTCGCGCCGCCGGCTGTCTCCTGAAGCTGGATCTTGACGGCAAATCCCGACTGCGCATCCGTCGTCTGAGTCGCGGTCGCCACTACGTTCGACGCCACTACCGCGGCCACTGTCACTACTGCCGAGCCGCTTGAGGCGCCGAATCCACTGCTACCCGAGTAACTCGCCGCGATCGTGTCATTACCGGGCGCCAGGCTGCTGCCGTTCACGGTCAGGCTTGCGATGGCGGTAGCGCCGGAAGCGACAAGCGTTGCCGTCCCTAGCGAAACCGTTCCGGCCGTGAAGGTCACGCTTCCGGTTGGGGCCGCGCTCCCACTGGCGGCCTTCACCGTGGCAGTGAACTGAGTAGGCGCGCTTTGAGCGATGCTGGCAGAACTGGCCGTAAGTACGGTTGTAGTCGCTATAGGCGCCGTAGGCTCAGTCACCACCACAATCACGGACCCGGTGGATGGCGCAAACCCGGTGCTGCCTGAATAACTGGCGGTGATGCTGTTGCTGCCTGCGCTCAACTTGCTTCCAGCCACGCTCAACACGGCCGCCGTCATTCCGCCGCTAACCGTCAGGGTTGCGCTTCCAAGAGATGTATTCCCCAGGGTGAAGCTCACGGTTCCGGCCGGCAGAGCGGTCCCGCTGGCGGCCTTCACCATCGCTGTAACCGAAGTGGCAGCGTTCGCTGCGATTGTAGGCGGACTGGCAGCGGCGACCGTCGTGGTAGCTGCGAGCGGCAGAGCCACTGTGACCGTCACGGAAGCTGTGGAGCCGCCAAAGCTGCCGTTGCCGGAATAAGTGGCCGTCACCGGGTTGCTTCCGCCCGGCAAGTTGCTGGCTGCCACGGTCAAGGCCGCTGTGGCGGAGCCAGCGGAGCCGGTGAGCGTCGCCGTACCCAATGCAATATTCCCGGCGGAGAACGTCACGCTGCCCGCCGGCGCGGCGCTGCCGCTGGCGGCCTTCACGGTAGCTGTCAACTGCGTGGTGGCGCTCTGCGCAATACTGGCCGGGCTGGCGGCGAGTATGGTTGTAGTCACTATGGAAGGCGCCACCGCTACGATCACCGGCCCCGTCGATGCCGCAAAGCTGGCGTTGCCCGCATAGGTTGCCGTGATGGTGTTACTACCCGCACTCAAGCTGCTGCCCGCCACGGTCAAGACCGCTGTGGCGGAGCCAGTGAGCGTCGCCGTACCCAATGCAATATTCCCGGCGGAGAACGTCACGCTGCCCGCCGGCGCGGCGCTGCCACTGGCGGCCTTCACCGTCGCTGTCAACTGAGTGGCGGCGCTTTGCGCAATACTGGCGGGGCTAGCGGCGAGTGTGGTGGTAGTCGCTATCGGCGGCGTGGTCACCACTACGATCACCGGCCCCGACGATGCCGCAAAGCTGGTGTTGCCCGCATAACTCGCGGCGATGCTATTACTACCTATACTCAACTTGCTTCCGGGCACGCTCAAGACCGCCGCCGCGGCGCCGTCCGTAGGCGCCAACGTGGCGCTGCCAAGCGAAGTATTGCCCATCGCGAATGTCACGCTTCCCACCAGCGCGGCGCTGCCGCTGGCCGCCTTCACCATAGCCGTCAACTGAGTAGTCGCACTCTGGGCGATACTGGCCGGGCTGGCCGCGACCGTGGTCGCGGTAGCCACCGGCGCCGCAGTGACCAGCACACTCGCGGAACCTGTCGATACCGCAAAGCTGGTGCTGCCCGCATAGCTTGCGGTGATGCTGTTACTGCCTGCGCTTAACTTGCTTCCGGGCACGCTCAATACGGCTGTCGCGGTTGCACCTGTAGCAGCCCCCGTGGCAGTCAAGGTTGCGCTCCCAAGCGAAGTGTTCCCCATCGCGAACGTCACGATTCCCGCCGGCGCCGCGCTGCCGCTGGCGGCCTTGACCGTGGCCGTCAACTGAGTGGCGGCGCTTTGCGCAATACTGGCGGGGCTGGCAGTAAGTGCGGTGGTAGTGGCTAGCGGCGGCGCAGTCACTGTCACAATTACGGAGCCCGCCGATGCGAGGAAGCTGCTGTCAGCCACATAGCTCGCGGTGATGCTGTTACTACCCATGCTCAACTTGCTTCCGGCCACGCTCAACACCGCCGCGGACAATCCGCCCGAGGTGGTCAACGTGGCGCTGCCCAGCGAAGTGCTCCCAAGGGCGAAGTTCACAGTTCCGGCCGGCAGAGCGGCGCCGGTGGCGGCTTTCACCATGGCGGTAATTGTGGTTGTCGCGTTCTGCGCGATGCTCGCCGGACTGGCCGCGGCCACCGTGGTAGTAGCGGCCGGCGCCAGGGCCACGGTGACTGTCACGGAAGCCGTAGCGCCGCTGAAGTTGCCGTCACCGGCATAACTCGCCGTCACCGGGTTGCTTCCTCCGGTGAGACTGCTGCCATTCACCGTCAGAGCCGCCGTCACGGTTGCGCCGGAGCCTGCCAGCTTAGCCGTGCCAAGCGCGGCATTGCCGGCTGAGAAGGCCACGCTTCCCGTGGGCGCGGTGCTGCCGCTTGCCGCCTTCACAGTTACCGTCAAGACAGTCGACGCGCTCTGAGCGATGCTGGCCGGATTAGCTGCCAACGAAGCCGTAGTGGCGATGAGAGGAGCGGCCACCGTCACGGTTATCGCCGTGGAAACCGAGCTGGTGAAACTGGCGGCGCCCGCATAGGTAGCCGTAATGCTGTTGGCCCCCGCGGCGAGCTTACTGGCGCTCACGCTCAGCGTGGCCGCGGCGGCTGCGCCCGATGTGGCGGGAGCGCCCAGCGCGGCAGTTCCCAGCACGGTAGTTCCCGCCGAGAAAGTCACTTCGCCGGTGGCCGGAACACTGCCGCTTGCGGGCGTCACGGTTGCCGTCAGTTGAGCGGTTCCGGCAGACGCGACAGTGGCCGCGCCGGCGGTCACTACAGTCTTGGTAGCTATTGGCGCCGAAGTAACTGTCAGGGTAACGGACGCCGTCGAGTTACTGAAGCTGCCCGTGGCGGTGTAACTCGCGGTGATAGCGTCGCTGCCCACGGTGAGGCTCGACGCCTTGACCGTGAGTACTGCCGTGGCCGTTGCGCCGGAGACAATGGCGGCCGCGGAGCCGAGAGACACTCCGCCCGCCGTAAAGGCGACGCTTCCGGTGGGCGGATTCGCGCCGGTCACGGCGGCGATCTTCGCGCTGAGTTGCGTGGTGGCGGCCTGGGCAATAGTGGTTGGACTTGCCGTCAGCGTGGTGGTAGTGCCGATGGTAACCGGCAAACTCGCCCATTTGGTGACCAGGTTAAAGGCATCCACCGACCCCAGCCCGGTGACCTGATCGTATCCGACCCCGGCCTTATACCCGAACGATCCGGTGGTGCAGCCCACGCTCTTGCTGGCGCAGGGGACAATGTTATCGCCGACCGTTATGTCATGAATGATGCCGGTGGTATTCTGCGCCAGGTTATAGAGAGTGGGATTGATGTTACCCAAGCCGGGCGTGGTCTGCACGCCCTTGGCGACTACATACTGATTGACGATGGCCATGATGCCCGCAAAGGACGGCGACGATGCCGAAGTGCCGCCCACCGTCATGAGTCCGCCGGAGACATAGATCAAGTAGCCGTCGTGATCGCCCGAAGCGGTTAGCGAGATATCCGGAACGTCGCGGGCGTTGTCGTCGGGCACGCCCGGCCCGGCCTGCCACCAGGGCTTTGGAAACACCACGCTGGCGCCTCCGCCCGAAGCCCAAATTCCCCCTCCGAGGGACGTATCGTTCCATGCCTTTTCGGGAAGGTAGCCCGTCGCCGACCCCCAGGTTGCGCTGTTCTGCGCGCTCCAACCGGCGCCGGCCGACTCGTTGAATTCAGAGCCGCCAACCGCGGTAATCTCAGGCATGTCGGCGGGATAAGCAACCGCGGGCCCGTATTGGGCAGTCGGCGGGCCGCCCCAATCGCAGCCGGCCGCGCCCGAATCGCCCGATGAATTCATCCACGTAATGCCCTCCGCATTCGCCTGCTGCACCAACGCCCGGCTGGACGCCGAGACCCCGAACTCGCACTCGCCGTAACTCAAGCTGATCACCGGCGCCAGGTTCTGATCGATGGCATACTGCACCGATGCGAACGCATCCTGCGAGTAGACGAAGACGATGGTCGCATTGCGCGCGACCGCGCCCGACCATTCCAGGTCGAGATCCGATTCCACCTGATCGTCCGGACTGACTCCCGGATCGGGACCGTAGAGCACTAACTGCGGGTCTTTAGCGACCAAGCCGAAGGTGCTGCGGAAGCCCCGGATGTCGGCGAGCGCGATATCGGTCTGTCCCGCGATGACTAACTTCTGTCCGGTTCCATCGTAGCCGGCTTTGTAAAGCGCCGCGATATCGTAAATGGTCGCCAGGTCGTCGGGCGCGAGATAGTGAGCGCCGCTCGAGGTCGTCAAGTCGGGAACGATCTTCCTGGTCCGCGGCGGCCGGGGATGGAAGTCGTCGAGGCCGTGCAGCTCGCCGACGATGCCCGCCAGGGCCTCTGGAATGGAGGGTTCGGTGGCGTTGGCGAAGTGCGTGCGGCCATCCGCCACGTAGCGGTGGAGCTCGGTGTGAAACGTGTTGCCCACCTGCCCCGCCGTGCCGCTGAAGGCGATCCAGTTCTGCGCCCGCGCCACCTGTTCGACGACAAATCCCTGCGATTCGAGCCAGGATCTGATCTGCTCGATATCGTTCGGGCTGGCGCCGAACCGGTCGCCGAATTCCTCCGGGGTGAGCCATCGGTGATAGTCGCTGGACGCCGGGTCGCGCTGGGATTCCAGAAACTGTTCCAGATCGGCCGCCTGATCGGCGGTCGGCTTCAGGGCCATCCTCATATAAGGGATGCGGGTCAAGGGGTCGAGCGCTCCCCTGTCGTTTGCCGGCAGCGCCCTGGGTTGGATATTCCCCTTGAGCGGCACGGCGCGGTTACCGTCGATAGGGCCGGCAATACGGCTCTCCTGTGAAGAAAGGCCGATGATGGGAATTGCCAACAGGCAACCCAAGACAAGCCGGGACAAACCCCTGGTATTAATGGGCCTCAAAGACTCCTCCATGCGATTGAAATTCTCTTATCGGCAGGAGGAATAGGTTTTTTAAATTTTTTTTGGCGCGGGGCTAAAGTTTTTCAGGCGAACCGCGCTGCGATCCGAGAAACACGTCGTGCAACCGCACCAGACCGAGCGCCCGGCCGGCGTTATCCACCACCGGCAAGACGGAAATCTGCGACGCGCGCCGTTCCATGAGCTCGAGGGCTTCGCCCAGCGTGGCGCCGGGTCCGATGGTCACGGGATGGCGCGTCATGGCGTCTGCGGCGCGCAGGGTGCGGATATCGTCGTGGCTGGTGAGAACGCGGCGCAGGTCGCCATCGGTAATGACGCCGGCCAGCGTTCCGTCCGGCGCCACCACGCACGCGGCGCCCAGCGGTTTGCGAGTCATGGCGACGATCACGTCGCGCAAGGCGGTTTCCGGAGCCACACGCGCTACCTCATTCTCGGCGTGCATGGCGGCGCGGACGAAGAGCCGGAGGTTGCGCCCGAGTTGTCCACCGGGATGCAGGCGGCCGAACTGCTCCGGCGTGAACTGGCGCGCGCACATGAGGGCGATCGCCAGGGCGTGTCCGATGGCGAGCGCGGTGATCGCGCTGGCGGTGGGCGCGAGGTTGTTGGGGTCGGCTTCGCGCTCGACGGAAGCGTCCAGCAGGACGTCCAATTCCGCGGCCAGGGGCGACGACGCGCTGCCGAGGATGCCGATGAGCGGCGACTCGAAATCGCGCAGGAGGGGCGCGAGGGTTCGCAATTCCTCGGAACTGCCGTTCTTCGACACGAGCACGGTGGGATCGCCGGCGGTATAGACGCCCAGATCGCCATGCACGGCTTCGGAGGGATGGAGAAAGACGGCGGTGGTCCCGGTGCTGCAGAGGGTGGCGGCGATTTTGCGCGCAATGTGTCCGGACTTTCCAATGCCGGTCACCATTACTTTGCCGGGATGCGCCAGGATGAGATCGACGGCCTGGATGAGCGCGCCGTCGAGCCGGGCTGCGGCGCGCGCGATGGAGGCCGATTCGATTTCCATGGCGGCGCGCGCGGCCGCGAGCCATTGTTGACTGGCAGCGTCCGGATTCATGGGAAGCTTCATCATCGCACGATGCAATGGGATTCGCGGCTCTGCCGCGGAAACCGCCTCTGAGAAGCTTTGCAACATATCGCGTTCACACGAGTGTGAACGCTGCACGCACGAGTGCGTGCGCCACGTACCACTGTGCATATGCCACATGCCATGTGCCACATCCACATGCCATGTGCCACAATGCCACATCCACGTGCCACAATGGAGTGCATGATACGTGGACTCCGTCGCTCCGCGACGCTGATTTTGCTGGCGTGCGCGACTCTGGCCGGTGAAGTCCGGACCCTGACCATCCTTCATTTGAACGATCTGCACGCGCATATCTCGCCGGAAAACGGGCGCGGGGGCTTTGCGTATCTGGCTACGGCGATTGAGCGCGAGCGCGCCCATTGCGTCGATTGCATCCTGCTGAATGCGGGCGATCTGGTGCAGGGCAGCCCGGTTTCCACCATCTTTCGCGGCGACCCGATCTACCAGTTGGCGAACCTGTTGGGATTCGACGCGGCGTGCCTGGGTAACCACGAATTCGACTACGGCTGGGCGCAGGCGGCGCAGTTTGCCAAGATCGCCAATTATCCTATCGTGACGGCCAACGTGGTGAACGCCGCGGGGAAGCCGATCACGCCGAAACCGTACGTCATTCTGAAGGTAAACGGCTTGCGCGTGGCCGTGATTGGCGCCATGACCGATACGTTGAACACGCTCAGCACGCCCAAATCGCTGGGCGAGTGGCATACGATTCCGGTGGTGGAGACGGTGCGCAAATACGCGCGGGAGCTGCGCGGGCAATCCGACCTGGTGGTGCTGCTGGCCCACATCACTGGGGGAGAGGAGAGCGCGATTCTGAACTCGGTTCCGGAGATTCCGGTGCTGGTGACGGGCCACATCCATACGGGGATAACCGAGGCTATGTCGCACGACGGCCGGGTGCTGGTGCGCGTGAAGAGTTACGGCGAAGAGCTGGGCCGCCTGGAATTGAAAGTCGACACGGAAAAGAAGGCGGCGGTTTCGTGGACGTGGAGGCGCATTCCGGTGGATACGGCGAATACGGAGCCCGACGCGGCGATGGCGCGCCAGGTGAAGCTTTGGGAAGACAAGGTGACGGCCGAGGTGGACCGGCCGCTGGCAACCGCGAGCCGCAACTTCAGCAAGATCGAAGTGAAGCGGCTGATCGAGCAGGCCCTGCGCGAAGAAACGCATTCCGATTTCGCATGGATGAACTCGGGCGGGGTCCGCGACCCGCTGCCGCAGGGCCAGTTGCTGGACCGCCAGATCTGGAACATTATGCCGTTCGACAACGAGGTGCTGATTGGGACCTTCAAGGGCCGCGACCTGCCCAAGGTGGTGGTGGGCGACAGGCAGATCGACCCGGATCGCGACTATACGCTGGCGGTGAGCGATTATACGGCCGCCAACCAGGGGACAGGGGAGAATCTGCGCACCACGGGCTTGCAGTTCCCTAAGGATGCCGGGCCGATGCGGGATATGTTGCTCGACTGGTTCCGTAAGAAGAAGGTGATCGAGAGCGTGGACTGAGGATTGGCGGCTAGACGTTGTGGGGACCTCCGTTGGGAGCTGAATTCGGGGAATTTTGGGTCTCGGTATGGGTTGGCGCGGGGGTTTTCGCGGCATGTCGGCCGGTCAGCGGGCTGTCAACGGGCGCGGCGGGCGGCGCGGTTTTCGGATTTTGACGGAACGAACCCAATTTCGTGGAACTGGGTTTGGTTTGTTCGGGTTGCGGGGGTTGCGGAGCGGTGGGGGCAGGCTCGGCTGCGGGCTCGGGTTCGGGTTGCGGACGTCGCGGCAGAGCATCGGGGTTGGCAGGCGAAAGCGCCTGCCCCACTTTGGCTTTGAGTTCCTTGAGGGCCCGGTGATAGGCGCGCTCGCAGGAATTTGCGATGCGTTGGAGGCGCTCGAAGGTGACCGAGCCGGAGGCGAAGGCGTCGCCGGAAGTGCATGCCGGGACTTCGGTGTTCGCGGCCATGAAGGTGTTGGTGGCGGTGTCCCAGAGCTCGGCTTCGACGCGGCGCAGGCGGCGGAGGCGCCATTCGTTGCTGACGAGGGTGTCGACGAGGAAGCGCTGGCCGGAATCGGCGGGGCTGTGTAGTTCGTGGTATTCGGCGGCGAGCTCGGCGAGATCTTCGGCGGATTCGTCGAACATGATCTGGGTTGCGGCTGCGATGCCGTGCTTCGCGGGGTGGTAGCGAGATGCGGATTGGCCTTGTGAATTCGTGCGGTCGGATGCGGTTTGTTTAGGTGATGGCATGAAGCCTCCGATTTGAGGCTAGCAGGCGGTTCTGCGGCTGGAGGGGGGTTGCGGGGCTAAAGTGCTCTGGAATGGCCTAATAGGGGCGGAAAATAAATGTCGAAGCGCTGTGACCGGGTTTTTGGGGGAGGGTGGAATCGGGGGAAAAGATGGTTGGCCGCCGATTAACGCTAATTGCCTGATCTTTTAGGGCTTTTACATCGAATCCAGTGCCGCTTTGACCGACTGGGCAAGAACGATGGACGAGTACGGTTTTTGTAGGAAGCCGATCAGGCCCTTCCCGGCGAAGCGCCGGACCGCTTCGGACTGATCGTAGCCGCTCGACAGAAGCACCTTCGCCGCCGGAGCGATCAGCTTCAAATTTCGGAACGTCTCTTCGCCGCTCATTACCGGCATCGTCATATCGAGGATGATCAGGGATATCTTGTCGGCATTAGCGCGAAAAAGATCAACCCCGTTCTGTCCGTTTTCGGCAACGACAACCGTGTAACCGTACTTTTCGAGCGTCCTTTTGCCAACGTTTAGCACTGTCTGCTCGTCATCGATAAACAAGATCGTTGTATGCCCGGTGAGCGCCTCCCCAACGGCCGCAGCGGCGCCGGGGACGTCTATGACTGGCCGCTTGCGCGTGACGGGGAAGAAGAGTTTGAAAGCACTAGATTGACCCTGCACGCTGGAGACTGTCAAAGCGGCTTTGTGGCCACGAACGATGCCCTGAACTGCGGCGAGTCCGAGTCCCCGGCCCGTGAACTTCGTCGTGAAAAACGGGTCAAAGATCCGCGACAACGTGGCGTTATCCATGCCGCATCCGTTGTCCTGAATCTCCATGGTGACGTAGGGCCCTGGCGGGAGTTCTTTGTCGCGGCCGATCATGCTGGCAGTGTAAGCGTCGCCGACGTCCTGCAAACGCGTAGTCACGAGGACCGTTCCGGTCCTGTTCTCCCCAATGGCTTCAGCGCCGTTGATTACCAAATTCATGACGATCTGCTGAATCTGACTAGAATCCGCATCCACATAGGGCAAGTTATCAGCCAGGTCCAGGCGTAATTGGACGGTTTTGGGAATAGACCCAGTAAGCAGCGGAGCGATGCCCTGGATGAGGACGGACAGATCGATGGGTTCGATTATGAACCGGCCCTTGCCCGCATAGGCCAACAATTGCCTTGTAAGATCGGCGGCCCGCTCGCTGGCCGTCATGGCGTTTATTAAGAGCTCGCGCGCCGAGTGGTGCGCCGGGAGTATCTCTAAAGCTAACGACGTGTTGCCGAGGATGCCCGTCAGCAGGTTATTGAAATCGTGCGCGACGCCTCCAGCCAACACTCCTATGCTTTCCAGTTTCTGGGTCTCGCGGAAATGTACCTCACTCCTTTTCCGCTCGCCGATGTCATTTACGAATGCCATCGCGATCGGTCCCTCATCCGATGAGATGAAGCTTAACGCGATCTCGGCAGGGAACTCGGTTCCGTCCTTATGCCGGCCAAATATATCCAATCCGTCCCCCATCGGCCGTGTTCGCGGGCTAGCGAAAAAACTCCCGCAGCGATCGACGTGTTTAGCACGGTAAGCTTCCGGAATCAGCATCCCCAGTTCCGCCCCGATCAATTCGAGCCGGCCGTAACCGAACATTTCCTCGGCTCTGGCGTTGACGAGTTGAATGGCGCCTTTCGCGCCCACAA
>JBEKNN010000304.1:0-10519 GCA_049522755.1 Bryobacteraceae bacterium
AACAGCCCGCCGCCGAACGCCAGCAGCCCCGATTGCAGGGCCGCGACCGGCGTCATCGCCTGCGCCGCGAAGACGATCAGCGTGGCCAGCGTCATCACGCCGATGTTGCTCGGCGTTTCGCCCACTGCGGCCATCATGCCCGCGGCGAAGGCGCACACCGCCGCCAGCGGGACGGGCAGCAGATGGTCGCGGCTCAACAGTCCCCCTGCGCCCACGGCCAGCGCGCCGAAACAACTCGCCGCCAGCATGCGCCGCGCGCGCTGGCCGTAAGGCTCAACGCCATCCGAGTATGAGACGTTGAGCGCTCCGACGGCCGTCAACAAGCCGCCTGCAGTCTGCCCGATCGCCACGCCCACAATCAACGGCAGGGCTACGCCCAGCGCGTTGCGCAGGCCGATCCACGGCGTCACTTTGGATCGTTCAAATCGAATTACAGTGTTCCAGAAAGTCACGAGAGGCTATCGCATCTGCTTCGCGGTCTGCTCCGCGATCTGCTCTACAGCCGCCATCACACGCAGGATATTTTCGCCGTAGATCTTGCGGATCTCCGCGGCGGTGTATCCCTCTTCCAACAGCGCGCGCGTGAGGTTGGGCCATTTATCGACGCTGTCGAGGCCCTCCGGCGCGCAGGTGATGCCGTCGAAGTCGCTGCCCAGGCCCACGGCGTCCACGCCCGCGATCTCCACCACGTGGTTGATATGCTTCACCACGTCCGCAAGTGTAGCGCGCGGCGCGCCCCCGATCGAACCCGCGGCCCCGGCGCCGGCTTTCAGGAAGCCGCACGAGAAATTGATCTGAATCACGCCGCCCTTTTTCGCCATGGCCGCGATCATCTGGTCGGTCATATTGCGCGGCACGTCGGCGAGGGCGCGGCATGAGGAATGCGAGGAAAAGATGGGCGCCTGGCTGGTTTCGAGCGCGTCCCAAAACGTCTTGTCGGAAACGTGCGCGACATCCACCATCATGCCCAGGCGGTTCATCTCGCGCACCACTTCTTTGCCGAATGGCGAGAGGCCGTTATTGGGCTTGTTGGCGTCGCCGGAGGAATCGGCCCAGCCGTTGCTGTTGGCGTGCGTGAGCGTCATGTAGCGCACGCCCAGGTCGTAGAAATCGCGCAGCAGGCGCAAGCTGTCTTCGATGGCGTGGCCGCCTTCGATCCCGATCAGCGCGGCGATCTTGTGCTGCTCATGCGCCTTGCGGATGCCCGAAGAGCTGGTGACGAACAGAAACTCGTCGGGATACTTTTCGACGATATCGTGCAGCACGGTATCGATCATCTGCAGCGCGCGATCCGCCGATCTGTTGTCCTTGGCATAGCTCGCGGCGACATACGCGGCGAAGAACTGCGCGCTCATGCCGCCCTGCTTCATGCGCGGGATATCGGTCATGTGAGCCGGCGCGGAGGACTTGCCGATATCCATTCCGTCGACGGTGAAGCTGGTGACGTCGTTATGGGTGTCGATGAGGATGGTGGAGCGATGGACGCGCATCACTTCCTCATCGGTCACGGTCCGCTTCTGGCGCCCCGGCGCCTGAGCCATGGCGACCGCCGGCAAGAGAGCTGTGAGGATGGCGATCGGGATGAAAGACTTCATTGCGCGGAGTGTAGCACGGACGTATCGCCTGTCTGCGGCGTTTCTGTTGCGCAACTTCGACCCGGAACGCGATAGTAGCCATGCCGCCGTCGCCCGGCTCGATTCGAGGCGGGCTCATATAGCCGGGGGACGATCCAGAGGCACGATACTAGGCGGGAACGAAAGCGAAGAAAGCCGGCTGCTGGAGTTTCTACATTTTCCTGCGATTTTCCATGTGTCCACTATATGTGGGGCGGGCGCTTTCGCCTGCCAACTCGTTATGTTCGACCGCAGAAAGCTCCCCATTGGCATCCCGATCTCACAGAGGCGACCTTCCTCCTGTTTGTCAGTTGGCGTTTGGCTGGCTCCATCCCGCGAGCCCGGCCGCTTGCAGGCGCCCACAGGCGCAAATCTATCCGCGGACCGAGCCTTCCTCGTCTTGGACCGTGAAGTGGACAAAGCCGCTTTCGGGCCGGAATGGCTGCAGGATGCCCGAGTAGCCCGTGTAGTGGCCGAGGCTCTCTTGTATGGCGAGAGCGGAAGGCACTTTTGTCAACTCCGAGCCTGGATGATCCTGCCCAACCATGTTCTGCTGCCCAAGATGTCACTACCGGTGATCATGCGTTGGTGAAAGGCTCCACCGCGCGACCAGCCAACCTGATTCTTGGCCGAACCGGGGAGGCCTTCTGGCAGGATGAATCCTTTGACCATCGTGTGCGGGATGAAGCGGAACTGGACCGTCTGGTTCACTATGTGGAGTACAACCCCGGTAAGCGGCGGCCTGGCGGCCAATCCCATGCCTGGCCTTGGTCGAGCGCGCGGTTGGCAGGCGAAAGCGCCTGCCCCACAATTGGCCCGATCACTCCCGAGATGTAGAAACTCCAGAAGCCGGCTGAAAGCCGGCTGCAGCCAGGATTGGCTGCCCCACTAAACGGCTATCAGCAGATTCTCCGCAAACGGCCATTCGTTATCCACCCACCGCATTTCCGAGTGGAACCCGGAGGCGTGCGCCATTTCGCATACCTGCTCCAGGCGGAACTTGTGGCTGGCTTCGGTGCAGATAGTCTCGTTGGGCACGAAGTCCACGATCAGGTCGGCTTTGCGAATGCTGACGATCTGGTATTCGCGCGACCGCAGGTGCATCTCAATCCGCTGCGCGTCCTGGTTGTATCGCGCCACGTGGTCGAACTGCCGCAGGTCGAAATCGGCTTCCAGTTCGCGATTGATGCGCGCCAGAATATTCTTGTTGAACGCGGCCGTGACGCCTACCGGGTCGTCGTATGCGGCGAGCAATTCGGGGATCGGCTTCACCAGGTCCGTACCCAGCAGCAAGGCGTCGCCCGGCGTCAGGCTTTGGCGAATTGCTTGAAGGAATTCGATGGCCGCCTCCGGTTGGAAGTTGCCGATGGTGCTGCCGAGAAACAGAATCAGCAGCGGCTGCCCCGGGGCGCGCCGCGCGGCCACTTCGCGCAGTCCGTCGAGATAGCTCATCTCCAGCGGGAACACTGCGCCCAGGCGGCCCAGATCCTGGTTGCACTTGGCCAGCGCCGATCCGGAAGTATCGATCGGATAGTAGACCACAATCTGCCGCTGCCGCAGTTTTTCCAGAATCGACCGCGTCTTTGTGCCGGTTCCGCTGCCCAGTTCCGCCACTATCAGGTTGCGCGGCATCCGCTCGACGATCGCCGCCGCGTGTTTTTGCAGGATGCGCTCGTCGGCGCGCGTCAGGCCGTATTCCGGCAGGTTCGTGATGGCTTCGAATAACGACGACCCCAGCTCGTCGTAGAAGTAGCGGCAGGGCAGCGTCTTCTGTCCGGCTCGCACGAGGCCGTCGCGCACGTCGTGCGCGAACGAGTTGTCAAAAGCGCGGGCGTACATCATAGCTTAACCAGCCGGCTCAACCAGCCGGAATGTGGCGTAAATATACGGATATGACGGGCGAAACCAATTGCGGAACGAGGGCCGGGCCAAGCGGGCAGCCGTCCGCGGCGAGGCGCCTTTGAGCACGTAGTGCTGTCCATCGAAAAATGGCTCCGAGTAATTGCGGTAGAACGGAAACGGCGTGAAGCCGGGGAACGGCGCGAAGACCGTGGATGTCCACTCCCATCCATTGCCGACCAGTTGGGAAGGCGCCTCCGCCTGCAATGACGCCTCACCAGAGCCGCGACCGTTAGGGAGCGGGCGTTGGCTGGCGTCCGCTTGCTGACGCGCGCGGCTCCGTTGGTTGGCGGCGTCGTCGTGGTTGGCGTGCGCAGCGGCGCCGTTGTCGTTGGCATAAACCGAGACTGGTTCCCAGCGGCGGAAATCGAGATTCGCTCCGGGCTCCTCATGCGCAAGGGACGCCGCGCGGTGAAACTGCGCCTCCGTGGGCAGCGCGCCGCCGCGCCATTTCGCATAGGCTTCCGCTTCCCTGTGGGTCACATAGACCGGCCAATCGAGGGGCAGCGGAATCTCGGCAAACATGCCGCGATAGCGCCAGCGGCCCGCGCGCTCCACCCAGAAGAACGGCGCCGCCGTGCCCGCGCGTACAAACTCCAGATACTCGCCGTTGGTGACCTTATGCTTCGCCATGGAAAATGCCGGCTCGTCTACGGCGAGCGCTTGAAACTCGTTGTCCCAGCCAAACGCGGCAGACTCCTCGAGCCCAAGCTGCGCCGTTCCCGCGGGAATCTCGACCATCCGCGGCTGCGGCGCCGGCGCCGTCTCCGCTTCCGGGCGCAGCACGGGCGCCACCTTCCGCTCGTAATCGAGCTGGTGCAGAATGTACGCGATGGTCTCCGCGTGCATCAGCCGGTGTTCCACGGCCACATGCAGCAACTGCTCGGGGACCTCGTCGAGCAACTCGTCGATCTCATCGCGCACACGCTGGTTGTAGCGGTCCACTTCGGCAAGCGACGGCCAGTCGGACGGCCGGTCGGACGGCAACTGGCCCGGCGGCGGGTCGATGCCGAATGCGAACAAGCGGTCGAATTCGGCGTGAAACGGACGCCGGTCCAGCGCGTAGCGGCCGATCAAATTCCAATCGAATGCTTCCACGTGGCCCAGATAAAACACGATGCGATGCCGCTCTGCTATGGGCCGCTCGTAGAACGAATCGGGCCGTACCGCGCGAAACAGCGCATCGGTCTGTTCGCGGGCTTCTTCGATTGCATGTCCGAGCTCGGATTGCGTTCGCATAACCGTTCTAAGAGTCTACCGAAGACTGGCGGCGCTTGGTGTACACGCCACCACAATATTTGATCAGAATTTGATCAGACTGGCTTCAAGAATATCGGGGTTGGAAGCGCCAATTTGCTCCAAAACGGCCGCTCCGGGCTCCGTTTCCAGATGAATCCGCGCCACTGCCGCCTCGGCGCCTTCGAAGACGATGTTCTCCATTTCCTGCACGTTGATGCGCGCGCCGCTAATCAGGTCGAGCACGCTGGCCAGCACGCCCGGCCGGTCGAGATGACGCACAATCAGCGCGCATGTCGCGGGGGTCTGCCTGGCGAGGTTCACCACGTTCGGAACCTTGCCGGTCTCCTGGAACGTTCGCACGATGCGGACGGTCTCGGCCGCGATGGCCTCCTGCGCCTGATCGGTCGACGCTCCGATGTGGTGCGTGCCGTACGCCAGTTGTGCGATCTGGTCCGTAAATTCGCCGGCGCTGCCGGCAGGCTCATTCGCAAACACGTCGAGGGCGGCGCGAATGCCCCGTTCCTCGATGGCGCGCTGGAGCGCACTCTGGTCGATCACCTCGGCGCGCGCGGTATTGATGAAGTAGCTGCCCGGCTTCATAGCATCGAAGAACGCCGCGCCCAGCAGGCCGCGCGTGTGCGCGTTGAGCGCCAGATGTACGCTGACGATATCGGAAGCCGCGGCCACTTCCGCCGGCGAAGCCTTGTGTTCGATGCCCCATTCCTCAGCCTGTTCCGGAGTCAGGCTGCGGCTCCACGCCGCTACCCGCAGGCCGAAGGCTTTGGCGCGCGGCAGCATTTCACGGCCGATCTGCCCCAGCCCGATCAGTCCCAAGGTGCGCCCGAAAACGCCGCGCGCCTTTGAGTATTCGCCCTTGTTCCACTGGCCCTGACGCAGCGTGGCGACGTTGTCGGCAATGCGGCGGTCGAGCGCCAGAATCAATCCGAACGCCAACTCCGCCACGGCGATGGAATTTTTCCCCGGGCAATTCGAGACATAGATGCCGCGGCGCGATGCAGCCGCCACGTCGATGGTGTTGTATCCGGCTCCCGCGCGCACCACCAGTTTCAGCGAGCCTGCGGCCAGCGCAGCTTCGGCGACCTTGGCAGACCGGACCACCAGCGCATCGGGCTGGAATTCCTGCACCGCTTTCGCGAGTGCGGCGTCCTTGGCGGTTGGCTGATAGGACACTTCGCATCCGGCGGCGGCCAAGCCATCCAGGCCGGATTTTTCGAACTTATCGGCTACGAGTACGCGCACGGAATCAGTGTCTCACGGGGATGGCCGCGGGCGGTGAGCCCTGGGGCTATCACGGCTTCGGAAGCACCGTGACGGTGATCGCGTTCGACATAATGTCCACCATCGGGTGCTCCTTACCGTCCATGTCGCCGATGCGGATCGTGGACTGACGGCATTGGAACGTGATCAGGTAGTCTCCCGGCGCCGACATGTCATAGATCTTGTTAATCTTGAACTTGTCTTCCACTTCGCGCCCAGGCGGAATGTCAGCGCCAGCAACGTTGTTCATCTCCGGGTTCTTTACCTTGTTGCCATAGGGCATCAGAGCAGCCCTGGATCGCCACGGCAGCCAAGACTGGGCCGGCATCAGGACCTCCATCACGTAGTTGGTCTCGGCAAAGGTTCTCAAAAGCATAATCGCGTGGTCGCTCACATTCTTGAGAATGGAAGCGATCTCGATTGGCTCGCCCATCTCATACTGAGCCTTATCGCTCGCAATGGACAGTTGATAGGACCCTGATACCTTGCCCCACGCACGTGGCTTTTCACCGGCCGCATCTTGTGCAGCGATGCAAACCGGGATCAAGAGTGCGAGGGCAACGCGAAGAAGCATAACTACTCTCGACTGTAGTCTAGTATTTCGTTTCATTAAACCTATCCAATTAGTTATACGCCTAGTTATACGCCCAGGCCTGACGTTCCTGTCTACCATTGGGACGAACGTCCGATATTGGTCGCCAAACCGAAACAGAAAATGCTTGGGCCGCCGATGAACGCGGATAAACGCCGATAAAGCACAATTCTTATCGGTGTTCATCGGCGTTTATCGGCGGCTAATCCTCTCTGCGTTTTCGGCCTCAGCCCTCCTCGTCAGATGATACCCGCGCCGCAAAACAGAGCATTATGAATATGTCTTGTCGAAACGCTTGACTAATATCATTGGCTGGACGTTTCGAACTTATCGCTGCGAGTATGCGCACGGAATCAGTGTCTCACGGGGATGGCCGCGGGCGGCGCGCTCTGTCCGCCGACAGTCAATAGCACCTGCGCCATCCCCGCTTCGGTTTGCGGCGGAATGCGGAAATCGAAGCGGTAAATGTTCACTTCGCCGGGCGAGCCAAGATGCTGCGGGACCTCCGCCGGACGCCCATTCACGCGCAGGTTGGGGCGCAGAATCGATTCCGCGAACGGACTGCGAGGGAATGCTTGTCCGGGGGGAACTTCGGGGTCGGTGGGTCCCAGATCGGCCGCCTTGGCGATGATGTGGTCGCCGGGATGCGCCGGGTGGCTGGCGTCGATCGGTTTCCAATCGCCATCGAAAAATTCCAGGAGGGCCGGATGGATCGCCACCGCCAGTTGCGGGACTTCAGTCAACTTCCCCGACTGATAATCGAACACGGCATCGTAACCCTGCATCTGGCGAAGGGACGGGCGCTGCGCCATGATCTTCGCGCGATCCACCGTCAGGCTGCGGTCGCGATAATTCAGACGCACAAGGAAAACCATGTCGTAAACGTTCGGCATCATTGGGTCGTTGAGAAAGAGTACCCGGGCATCGGGAGGCATGGCCGGGAGCAAGGCGCGCATTTGGGCGGCGAGGGACATCCAAACGGGCGATTCCTGGGACATGCTGGCGACATCGCGCATTCCAACTCTCTTGTGATACGCATACGACGGCAACGCGATGGCCAGCAGCAGGCACGCCGCGGCGGCGCGCTCCGCCCAGTAACGCAGCGCCTGGATGTTGGGGCGGAGCTTCGGGATGGCGTCGCCGATGGCGCCAACCAGCGTGGCGGCGATGCAGGAGATCGCGCAGCCGGCATACAGCGCGCAGCCGAAGAATGGGATGTAATATTGCGGGCCGCCCCGTGGTGGCACAAAAGCTATGGGAAGGGCCGTGATGGCCGTGAAGGCCCACGCGAAAATCAGCGGCCTCGATTTCGCGGCTAATGCGACCGCCAGAAGCGCTCCGCAGAATGCCAGCATGAGCGGAGGAGTGAACCAGTCGTTGAGCACGAAGATTTCGTTCAGGAAATGGCTAGTGGTCTGATTGAATCGCGCCAATCCGATTTCGGGGCGGTAGGCCGCGTTCGAAACCATGGATCCCGCTCTGCCCACCATGAACACGACGGTCATTACGCTCGCGATCGCTATCAAGCGCACAGAGCGACTCCGCCACTTGAGCGATCCGTACAGCAATTCGTAGAGCGCCAAAACGGCCGGCAGCGCAATCGCCATTTCCTTGGAATTCAGAGCGCAGACGAAGAGGGCCAGCAGCGCGGCGCATGCGGCGATTCCGGGCGCACGGTTCTTCTGGCGGATGGCGATGTACCACCACAGCGCCGCGAAGGTGAAGAAGTAACAGAGCAAGTCGTAGATGTAGCCGGTATCGAAATAGAGCGGCGTCCAGCGCCGTTCGTAACTCAAGAGGAGCGCCGCCGCGAGCGCCGCCAGCCTGGAGCCGCTGAGCCGCCGCGCGACGGCGTAGGTCAGTAATATATTGGCGAGCAGGATGGCCAGACCGATTGCGTGAAACGGGGCGCCATGGAAGCCCGCGAAATAATAGATGGAGCGATACCAAAGACTGCCCAGGGGGCGTCCGAAATCGGACGGCAGAAAAAACAGCAGATTGGCCTTGATCAGCCCGCGAAGCGGGAAGAACCAGGAGCGGTGCAGGTTCATCAGATCGTCGCTGCTGAAGCCGGCGCTTAGAGCGCGGCGGCTGAGGCGGAAGAAATAGCAGCCGATGAGGAGGAGGCCGATGGCGGCGAGGTTGCGGTCTGCTTTTTCGGAATCGGGCGGCGTCACCAACTGACTATGGTAAGGCTTGGAGGACAATGCGATGCCCACGAAAAAGCGGGAATAAATGCTATCGGCCGTTCGTCTAAACTACTAGTAACCGATCACGATGGTGCTGGAAGGTTCAGAACGGGAACTCGTCGAGGCTTGCCGGCGCGGAGAGCGCGAAGCCTTTCAGGCGCTGTTTGAAATCTACCGCGACCGCGTCTATTCCATCGCGCTGCGCTTCTCCGGAGATGAAACCGCCGCGATGGATATCGCTCAGGATACGTTCCTGAAGCTCTTCGGCTCCATTCATCAATTCCGCGGCGATGCGGCTTTTCAAACCTGGATCTACCGGCTGGTGGTCAACAGTTGTTTCGATCACAAACGGCGCACGCGCCGCCTGGTTCCGCTGGCAACGGGCTTCCTGGCTACCTTGCGCGCCTCGGCCGACAGTCTGGCCGATCTGTTGCGCTCTGAGGTCCGTACCAGCGTGCGCACGGCGGTGGACCGGCTGTCGCCCGCGCTGCGGATGGTGATCGTGCTGCGCTATACCGAAGCGTTGTCGTATGAGGAAATCGCGGCGGTGCTTGGATGTTCGCAGGGAACCGTGGCGTCGCGCCTGAATCGCGCGCATAAGGCGCTGGGACGGCGGCTTTCACACCTGGCAAATGGGGGAAACAGGCATGTCTGAATGGCTCGAATTGGAATTGGCTCACGGCTTGGCTCCCGTACGAGCGCCGGAACGATTGTGGCGTTTGGTACAGACTCCGGACCCGGTGGTGAGGACGCGCCGGCGCCCTGTGAAGACCGCTCTGCTGCTGGCGGCCGCCGCGGCGGCATCGGTATGGTTGGCCGCAGCCTGGCGCCCCGAAGTCAGAAACGTCCGAACCATCGGCTTGAGTGCAAACCCGGCATATTCCCACGTAGCCTGCAGAAGCTGCCACGCCGATTAGGGCTGATTCGACCGAATCGCGCTGTGCCGGCGCTCGAAAAAATCGGGATCCAATTGGCGGCGTTGCCGGCTGGAGTCAGCGGCCAGATCGTAATTTTTGAAGGCGGCCAATCGGCTACAGTAAGGTCGTGAACGGGATAGCCGAAGCGCTCGCCTCGGTAAGCAAATCCGAGCAGGAACTCGTGGCCATGCTCAGGCTGATGCGAGTTGCCAGCGGGCGAGGCTTCCACCATATCGGCGGGCGAGGCTTCCACCATATCGGCGGGCGCGCCATTTAACCCGGCGTCGGACGGGCCGGTTTGGAGAGCTCTTCGCCTATTTTTTTCGCTCATTTCATTTTTCGCTCATTTCATAGGCGCCTGCCGTCCGGCCCGCACGGACGGGTTATGGTTTCCAGCTACGACGGCACAATGCGGTTTTCCGGGTGCTGCGGCTTGGCTGGAAAGGACAGGCCGGGAGGCCTGTCCCACCGGTTGTGGTTTGGAATCAGCGGCTTGCGTCGGCTGGATGGCGTCCTCCGCGACTTTGGGTAGGGCTTCCGGCGGATGTTCGGAAATGGGACTGGGGTCGTTTGGAATTTTGACTCCGCGGAGCAGGATAAAGGTGCGGAGTGCGCGCTGATACATCAGGTGCTGACGGGTTTCGTAGCGCTGCAAAAGGGATAATGAGGGCGCGGCGGCCATGATTTCGACGGCGTCGACCATGCGGTCGAGCGTGTCGCCATCTTTGGAGCGGGCCATGTGGGTATTGAACATGCGGGTTTCGATGGACCAGGCGCGGCGCTGGCGCCAGC
>JBEKNN010000305.1:0-10498 GCA_049522755.1 Bryobacteraceae bacterium
CGGTTCGCTCGGTGCAGCCCGATAGCTCCGGCCGCGTGCAGATTTCTTTCGACGAGACGCGCCGCCGCGTGGTGGAAGGCCGCATGGACGATTCGTCGATTCAGCGTTTGCTGCTGGCCGCGTCGCATGAAGAGAATCCCGCGGTGCGCGTGGAATCGATGGATATTTTGAAGGCCGGCGCCGGCTCCAGTCCGGTTCGCGATGCGCTGCTCAACGCGCTCGCCAACGATCCGGTCGCCAGCGTGCGCCTGAAAGCGCTGGAAGGGTTGAAGCCGATTTCCACCGATCCGGAAGTCCGCAAGGTTCTCGCGCAGGTGCTGCTGACCGACGATAACGCGGCTGTCCGTATGCAAGTAGTGGATCTGCTGGTGGCGCATCGCGACGATTCCATCGTGGGCATGCTGCAAAGCGTGATGCAGCGCGAAGACAACGGTTATGTGCGCCTGAAGTGCGAAAAGGCGTTGAAGGAACTGAATGCGTCGATTGGCACATTCTAGAAGTGGGACAGACGCTTTCGTCTGTCAACCCCGCGGCGCCGGTATCCTCGTCCGAACCGCCATCGCGCTGTCGCTGGCCATGCCTCTGGCGATCGTTAGCCAGCAGCCGGCTCTCTCCCAGCAGCCTGGTTTGCAGCCCCTGAAGCAGGAGGGCGATTCGTGGGTGCGCACCTACACCGGGTCCATTCCGGCGGCGGCGCGGCTGCGCGTGAACGGGCACGGCCCGGTGACGCTCACCGCGGGCGTGGGCCGCGAGATCGGCTACACCGTGAAGGTGAGCGTGATGGCGCGCACGGAAGCCGAGGCGCGGCGCATGCTCGATCGGGAATCTATCCACGCCGAAGTGCACGGCGATTCAGCCGTGTTGACCACCCCCGGCGGCGCGGCCATATCGACCACCGTCATCCGCGCTCCCCATCTGGCGCTGGCCTCCATTTCCACCACCAATGGAGCGGTGGAAGTCCGCGGCATCGATGGCTCGCTCGATGTCGATTCCGGCGCTGGCGCGTTGACCTGCGACCGCGTCCGCGGCGATTGCAAACTCATCACCGGCGGCGGCGATATCCGCGTTGGGGAAGTGGGTGGGCAATTGCGATGCGGTACCGGCGGCGGGCATATCACGGTGAAGAGCGTCGGCGGGCGGACCACGCTGCAAACCAGCGGCGGCGATATTGAAGCCACGTATGCGGGGGGGCCGCTGACTGCCGAAACCGGCGCCGGCGAAGTGCATATCGCTTCCGCCAAGGGGACGGTGGATGCGACCACTGGCGGCGGCCAGATCGTCGTCGATAAAGCTTCGGGCATCGTGACGGCGCGCAACATGGCGGGGCCGGTGCGCATCGGCGAGGCCGCGGGCGTGAGCTGCGAATCGCACTCGGGCGGAATCCATTTGACGAATGTTTCGGGCTTGATGCGCGTTTCCACGTCGGTGGGCAGCATCTTCGCCAGCCTGATGGCCGGCAGTCTGGCCGATTCGTTTCTGGCCACGGGCAATGGTGACATCACCGTGGTGATTCCGTCTAACGTGGGTGTGAACATCCGCGCCGTGAATAATATGGCCGACAATATGAAGCGCATCGTTTCCGATTTCCGGCAGGTGCAGGCGCGGCTCACCGGCACGCGGCTGGTGGCTGAGGGCGCGGTCAACGGCGGCGGACCGCTTTTGCAGATCAACGGCACGGGCGGCACGATATTCATAAAACGGCAATGATGAGGAATGTGTGTATGAAGAATTGTTGGCAAATCGGCGCTCTTTTGATGTGCGTGGCGGCTCCCATGAGCTTCGCTCAGCCGGCGCCGCCCGCCCCGCCGGCGCCGCCCGCGCCGCGCGCGCATGCTGCAGGCATTGCCGTCCAGAGCGCTCCGTATCTGGGCGTCAGCGTCATGGACGTCGACGGAGCCCGCGCCAAGACTCTCAAGCTGAAGGAAGAGCGCGGCGCTGAGATCACACAGACCGATCCTTCGGGTCCCGCGGCGAAGGCGGGCGTTAAGGTTGGCGATGTGGTGCTCGAGTTCAACGGCCAGCAGGTACAAGACAGCGCGCAGCTGCAGCGCCTGGTACGGGAGACGGCCCCCGGCCACGAGGCGAAGCTCTCCGTGTGGCGCAACGGCGCGGCCCAGGCGATCGCGGCGACCATCGAAAGCCGGCACATGGCGATGATAGGGGGCGAGCCCTGGTTCGCAGTAGAAATGCCGCCCATGCCCGCGATGCCCGCCATACCGCCGATGCCCCCGATGCCGAGCTTCGATTTTGAGATCCCCCGCATTCAAACCATCATGCAGAACTCCGTGCTGGGGATTGCCGGCGAGCCCCTGGGCGATGAGCAGCAGTTCGCGGAATTCTTCGGCGTGAAAGACGGCGTGCTGGTGAAAGAGGTGGCTTCAAATTCGGCCGCCGAACGCGCTGGAATCAAGGCTGGCGACGTGATTGTGAAGGTGGGCGACACGCGCGTCGGCTCGCTCCGCGAACTCACCACCGCGCTACGCATGGCGCGATCGAGAGGCAGCTACACCGTCACCGTAGTACGCAGCAAGAAAGAAATGCCAGTGACCGTGACTGGCAGCTAATGTGGGGCAGCCAATCCTGGCTGCAGCCGGCTTTCAGCCGGCTCTCTTGGTTGTCGCGAAAATGACCGGCCAGGAGGCCGGTCCCACCGCCCCTACAGCACACCATCCACGCGCGCAACCCGCCCCACCGGCTGTCCGCCGCCCACGCTGATCTTCACCTTGTCCTTCGGTACATCCTCGGCGCCCAGCGTGAACTCCACCTCCTGCGTCTCACCGGCGCGCAGATGCACGCGCTGAAAACCGCGCAGCCGCCGGATGGCATCCTCCGCCGCTCCGCCGCCATCCGCATATAGCTGCACCACCTCATCGCCATCGCGCGCCGAGTTGTTCTTCACGCGCACCGCGATGCGCGCCCCCTTCGCAGTCCGTTGCGTGCGCAGCCCGGAATACCGGAACGTCGAGTAACTCAGTCCAAACCCGAATCCGAACAGCGCGTCGTCTTTGAAGTAACGGTAAGTGCGCCCCTTCATCGCGTAGTCGTCGAACGGCGGCAACTGGTTCACGCTCCGATAGAACGTCACCGGCAGCCTTCCCGCGGGGTTGTTCGCGCCCGCCAGCGTCTCGGCGATCGCCGTCCCAATCTCCTCGCCGCCATACCACGCCTCCAGCACCGCCGCCGCGTGTTCTGCCGCGTAGTTCGCCGCCAGCGCGCTGCCGCTCGTCAGCACCACCACCACCGGTTTGCCGGTCGCAATCGCCGCTTGGATCAGCTTTTCCTGCGGCTCGGGCAAGTTCAGATCGGTGCGGTCCCCGCCGGCGAAGCCTGGGATATTGACCTGCATCTCCTCGCCCTCCAGGCTCGGATTCAAACCCACGAACGCCAGCGCTACATCCGCGCTCTTCACCGCGTCCACGGCCTCGGCCAGCAGCGGTGCCGCCGGCGGTATCCACACAATCTGCGCGCCGCCGGCGGGTCCGGATTGCCGGTATTCCACCCGCAGTTTGTAATCGCGCCCCGCCTCCAGTTGCGCGTGGGCTTCCCGCACACGGCCCATCCCTAGGGTGGCGCTGTCGCCCAGCACTTCCTTCTCGTCCAGGAATACCGTCGCCCCGCGTCCGCCGCGCGCGCCCAATACATAGTCGCCCGTGAACGGCGCGCGCAGTGTGCCGGTCCATCGCACCGCGTACCCGCGCCCCGGAACCGCCGCCGCTACCGCCGGGTCCATCAGTCCGCTCGGCATATACGGCCGCGCTTCCACGCGATGCAGCCGCGGCTCGCCCTTCAGCTCGGCATTGTCGAAATACTCCGCCAGCACTCCGTGCCCGCTGCCATCCGGCGGCCTCAGCGCGCTAGCGGGCATCGGCGCCTGAGACTTCTCCGTATAGGTTGCGCCTAACGCGAATCGAGCTCCCGGAAACTGCCGCTCAATGCCTTCGAGAGGCGTCACCGTTTTCGACGAGAACCCGTTGTAGTTCCCCATCAGCGCCTCGGCATCGTCCGCCGACGGCCCAATCACCACCACCTTCGCCGCCCCTTTCAACGGCAGCGTCTGGCTCTCGTTCTTCAGCAGCACGATCGATTTGCGCGCCGCCTCCAGCGCAATCTTACGATGCTCCGCCGAATCGTTCTCCGAATATGGAATCTTCGAAAACGGTACGCGCTCCGGCGGGTCGAACATCCCCAGCTTGAAGCGCGCCACAAACAGCCGCGCTAATGACCGGTCGATTTCCGCCTCGGTAATCTGCCCCGCCTTCACCGCGTCCACCAGCGCTCGATACTCGTTGCCGCACGTGAGATCCGTACCGGCCTTCACTGCCGCCGCCGAAGCTTCCGCCGCCGTGGGCAGATACTTGTGGCCGCGGAAGATATCGCCGATCGCGCCGCAGTCGCTGACCACGTAGCCGTCGAAGCCCCACTCGCCGCGCAGCCGCTTCTGCAGCAGATCGGTATTCACGCACGCGGGCTGGCCGTCCACGCTGTTGTAGGCGCACATCACCGAATCCGCCTTGCCTTCCACGATGGCCGCGCGAAACGCCGGCAGATACGTGTCTTCCAGATCGCGCTCGCTCGGCTTCACGTCCACCTGGTGCCGCGTCGATTCCGGCCCGCTATGCACCGCGTAATGCTTGGCCGTCGCAATCACTTTGAAGTAGTGCGGATCGTTCCCTTGCATCCCTTTGATGAACGCCACCGCCAGCCGCCCTGTAAGGTACGGATCTTCGCCGTAAGTCTCCTGCCCGCGCCCCCACCGCGGGTCGCGAAAGATGTTGATGTTCGGCGACCAGAACGTCAGCCCGTGATAGCGGCTATGATCGTTGGTGCGAATCGCCTCGTTGTACTTGACGCGCGCCTCGGTGGAAATGGTATCCGCTATGCGCCCCATTAGCTCCGTATCCCAGGTCGCCGCGAGACCGATCGCCTGCGGAAACACCGTCGCTTCGCCCGCGCGCGCCACCCCGTGCAGCGCTTCGTTCCACCAGTCGTACGCGGGAATGTTCAAGCGCGGTATGGCAGGAGCCGAGTTCTGCATCTGCAGGACTTTCTCCTCGAGAGTCATGCGCGAAACCAGGTCGGCCGCGCGCTTGGCAGCGTCAAGATCGGGATTCAAGTAAGCTACGCCGCCTGGTTGACCGTAAGCCGCACCTGCTGCCAGGAGGGCGAATGCAAACAACGTGGTCTTCATGACTCTATTACATCACCTTGATTTTCAGTGGCGTACGCACTCCTTGCGTGCAGCGTCCCCACTCATGGGGACGCGACAGTAGTAACATCTAAACCGTGACCAACCCCATTTCCCGACGCCGTGTTCTAGCCGCTCTGCCGGCTGTCGCGGTTTTCGCCCAGACCAAGCCCGTCAAGATCGCCGCCATCGAAATCTGGGAGCTGCGCGGCCATAACGAAACCGTGCGCGGCATCGACCAGCAGGTTCAGGTCAATCCTCTCGACGTATACGACGAGCTTCGCCCCGCGCCCTATCGCGATTCCGCGAGCCCCACCACTGCCAAGGCCGCCGTAAGCGCGCTCTATCTCAAGATCGTCGCCGAGGGCGGCATCGAAGGGCTCTACGGCCCCATCGACAAGGAAGTCGCCATCGTGGTCGACGAGCAGCTTCGCCCATTCCTGATTGGCAAGGACGCCCTGGCGCAGGAAAAGCTCTGGGACCAGATGTACCGCTCAAACCGCCATGCGCGCCGCGGCTTCTTCCTGATGGCGATCAGCGCCATCGACAACACGCTGTGGGATCTCCGCGGCCGCTATTTCCATACGCCCGTGTATCGCCTGCTCGGCGGTCCCACGCGCGGGTCCGTCGAGGCTTACGCCAGTTGTCTCGGATATTCGCTGGAGCCCGCCAAGGCCCAGGCGCGCGCCGCCCAAATCAAGACCGAAGGCTATCGCTATCAGAAATGGTTCCTGGCCAATGGCCCCGGCGACGGGCCCGAAGGCATGCGAAAGAACGTTGAGCTGGTGCGCTTGCTGCGCGAAGCGGTGGGTGAGGACACCGAGCTGATGTTCGACGTCTACAGCGGTTGGGACCTCGGCTATGCGCTCGAATGGGCCAAGCAGGTGGAGCGCTACCGCCCGCGCTGGATCGAAGAGGCCACCCAAGCCGAGAAGATCGATAGCTTCGCGCAGCTGCGCAAAGGAACGTCCATCCCCATCGCTTCCGGCGAGCACATCCAGGGCCGCTGGGAAGTATACGACTATCTCAAGGAGGGCGCCCTCAGCGTGGTGCAGTGCGACCCCGAGTGGTGCGGCGGAACGTCCGAGCTATTGAAGATTTGCACGCTGGCGTCGGTCTTCGACGTGCCCGTGATTCCGCACGGCCACAGCCTGCACGCGGCTCTGCATCTGATCGCCAGCCAGTCTCCGGCGGTCTGTCCTCTGGCCGAATATCTGATCCTCAAAATGCGGTCTTATTACCACTTCGAAAAGCACCCGCCGGCGCCGAAGAACGCGCATTTCGAGCTGCCGGACGCGCCCGGCTACGGCATTGAGCTGGACGATGCGAAAGTGGAATCGCGCCAGCAGATGCACTGGAGCTGAGCTGCGCGCAGCTTCCAGCGGGAACGCCTCAATTGTGGTAGCCTTCTCACCGGGATGACATCGACTGAACTCAACAGCCAATTCGCCCTTGCGAACGCTCTGCGATTCGAAACCGCGCCGGGTGGCCTGACTCGGGCCGTGATCGCGACGCCGCTTGCGCAGGCCGAGATCTATCAACAGGGCGCCCACATCGCGCAATGGGCTGTACCGGGCCGCAAGCCGGTCCTCTTCATGAGTTCCAAGAGCTTCCTCGCGCCGGGCAAAGCGATCCGCGGAGGCGTGCCGATTATTTTCCCCTGGTTCGGACCCCGTTCCGGCGGTCAGCCCGGTCCCGCTCACGGTTTCGCCCGCACCGCCCTATGGAGCGTCGAAAGCGCCAGGCTGATGGATAGCGGCGCGGTTGAGATCGCGTTCGGCCTCGGCGCGGACCAGGCATCGCGCGCGCTCGGCTTCGACGCCTTCGCCGTCCGCTTCACCGCGACCATCGGCAGCGCGCTCAGTATGTCACTCGATGTCTCGAATCAGAGCCAGGCGCCCCTGGTATTTGAAGAAGCGCTGCATAGCTACTTCGCGATTTCCAGCGTCCGCGACATCGCCGTCCACGGCCTCGAAGGAACCACTTACATCGACAAGACCGATGCCTTCAGCCGCAAGGTTCAGCCCGATGCCCCGATTCACATCGCCAAGGAAACCGATCAGGTTCACGTGAACGCCACCGCCGCCGTTGTCATATCCGATCCCACTTGGGACCGCCGCATCGTCATAAGTAAGACCGGCTCCAACAGCACCGTTGTGTGGAATCCATGGATAGCGAAGGCGGCGGCTTTGGAAGACATGGCCCCCGATGAATGGCAATCCATGATCTGCGTCGAGACCGCCAACGTGTCCGGCAATGCAGTGACGCTGGCAGCGGGCGATTCCCACCGCCTGACCGCCACAGTTACCGTAGAGTAACTAGCGGTTTTCAGTCCTCAAGTGCCCGTCCATCCATGTCACCGCCTCGGAGAAGAAGTCGGGCCAGTCGGGCCGCCCGTCCAACTCGCCGGCAAAATCGTGGCTGCCGCCGGGCAACCGGATCAACTTCACGTCCGCGCCGGCCTTCTCCATTGCCTCTCGCATGGTCTCCGCCATGGCAAACGGCACGATGGCGTCGGCGTCTCCATGCAGCAGCAGCATCGGCGCCGATGACGAGGTTACATGCGTAACCGGGGACGCTACGCGATAAGCCCTCACGGCGATCGGGTCCGGCGATGCCCCGGCGCGCGCCACCAACTGACCCATGAACAAAGCCCACTCTGCGGATCGATAGTTAGCCAGGTCCGCCGGAGTTGCGGCTGCCACCACGCACTGCACCCGGGCGCTCGCCCGGTTCACTGGATCGGGATCGTCTGCATCCCCGGTCGCGTCGAGAACTCCCAGAAGAGCAGCCAGGTGCGCGCCGGAGGAATATCCCACTGCTCCAATCCGGTGAGGATGGATGCCGTAGGCGCCGGAGTTATATCGGATGAAGCGAACCGCGCGTTGGACGTCCTCTACCGCCGCGGGATAGTGAAAACGGGGCCCGTTTCGATGATTCACCACAAACAGCGTGTAGCCCGCATCGAGGAACCTGGGGACAAAGAACCGGACCGAGGAGACAAGCGCCGTCAGCGGAGCGGCGTCATAAGTCTGCTTCGAGGTCCAGCCGCTTCCCGGTACAACAATCAGCGCATAGCCATTCGACTGCGCCGGATGGTGAATGTCCATCAAGAGCGCCAGCCCCGAATACATCCCAAACACAATGTTCTTATCTGTCATCAGCGGCCCGTTATAGAGCTTCGCATGATTCAGTTCTTGTGGGGCAGGCAATTCTGCCTGCAGCCGCCTTTCCAGGCGGCTATTTCTGCGCGAGACCCCATAGCTCGTCACCCTTGTCCCGCAAACGTCGAGGGAAGCCCGAAAGTCCCATCCACCACCTCGACAAAGTTTCTCTCTTCGCGAAGGATAAGCCGCTTAGCCTGCGCCATGGCAATATTCTCACGCGCCTCCGCATCGGCCTTCAACCGCGCACGGTAAGTCTCATAAGAAGCGAGACTGTCGAATGCTATCAACCCCCAGGCCACGTAGTTAGTGCCTTCGTGAGGAAGAAAATAACCCACCAGGTGGCCGCCGCATCGGGGAATAATGCGTCCCCAATTTTCGGCATACTTCTTGAACCCGTCTCGCTGGAACGGATCGATCTCGTAGCGGATCACGCACGTCATCGTCATGAATTTTCTCCTGGCGGCCGGCGAATCGCAGCCGGCGGTCGGCAATACGCCCGTCGCCACCATCGCCCCAATGGCTTCGCGGCGGCTTATGGTGGGGCAGGCGCTTGCGCCCGCCAAGTCCGGATGCATACGCCGCAGTATGCCAGTTGCCGCACAAGAACACTTCGTCTACCATCAAAGTATGAATGTCGACCGCCACGCCGATTCCGCCGTCGCCGGAATTGCGAACGCCATCGGCGAGCCCGCGCGAGCCCGCATGCTCTACTGCCTCATGGACGGCCATGCGCGTACCAGCACCGAGCTCGCGATGGTCGCCGAAGTTAGTCCGTCCACGGCCAGCGTACACCTGAATCGGTTGAAGACCGAGCGTCTGGTCAAAGTGCTCGTCCAGGGAAAGCATCGCTACTATAGCCTGGAAGGCCCTAACGTGGCTAATGCGCTGGAAGGGTTAAGCGTCCTCGCCGGCGCCTCGCGCGGCCAGTTCGTGCCCAACACGCCAAGCCGGCTGCGCGCCGCACGAACTTGTTACGACCATATTGCGGGCACAGTGGGCGTGTCGCTCCACGACCGGTTCATGACCCTGGGATGGCTGGCGGCTGCATCGACGGGCGGCGGCAATGCATACAATCTCACTCTCGCCGGGACCAAGGCGTTCGAGTCTCTCGGCATCGACATCGAGGCAACTCAAGCCCTGCGCCGCCGGTTCGCATCCGCGTGTCTCGATTGGAGTGAGCGGCGGCCTCACATCGGCGGGGCGTTAGGGGCAGCCGTGCTGAAACTCGCGCTCAAGAGAAAATGGGTGCTCCCGGATCTCGACAGCAGGGCTCTAAGCGTCACAAGCCTCGGGCGGCGCGAAATGCTGGCTCGATTCGGCCTTCGTGTCTGAGAGATCGGCGCGCCGGCCTGCGCGAGATGCGCTTGGAGGTGACGCGTCACGCGCTGCTGCCACTCATCTCCCGCTCCAGTCACTTCTTACCGGAGTAGCGCAAAGGCGATGATGTTCGATCCGGAGGCGACCGCGATAAACTGCTTGCCGTCGAACATGTAGGTCATCGGCGAAGCCTTCCACGTCTGATTAGCCTGGAACTGCCACAACGGCTTGCCGGTCGAGGCGTCCGCGGCCATCAGCGCTCCACTGTCTTCGCCGAAGAAGACCAGCCCGCTGGCGGTGGCGAGGATTCCCCCCCAGGAATTCGCCAGGCCGGTTTGCGGAAGCTCCCAGGCGATGCTCCCGGTCTCGATGTTGATGGCGCGGAGAACCTTCCGCGGCGACTCGTCCGGCGCGGCCTCGAAAGAGCCGCCGAAATAGCCGGCGCCGGCCTTCCATTGCATCGGAGTCTTAGTGTAGATGCCGCACTTCTCCAGTGTCTGCACGTAGTATAAGTGCGTGGCCGGTACAAAGGCGGTGGAGAACCAGTTACTAGCTCCCTCCAGCGACGGGCAGATCTTGTTTCCAGCAGTAGTGGGTTCCTGGTTGGGGTTCATCGCCGGACGGCCGTTCGCATCAATTTCGCGCGCCCACGTTAACTTCTTCACGAACGGTTTGGCGAGCAGGAGCTTGCCATCGACACGGTCGATCACATAGAAAAAGCCGTTCCGGTTGGCCTGCAGTAACAGATGGCGGGCTTGGCCGTTCCAGTTAGCGTCTACCAGCACGGGCGGCTCTTGCGCATCCCAGTCCCAAACATTATGCGGCGTGA
>JBEKNN010000306.1:0-10411 GCA_049522755.1 Bryobacteraceae bacterium
CGCCGCGGTCGCGGCCCTGTCCACGGCCAATGCCGCAAGCCGCCTGGGGCCTGAGAAATGCGGTTTAACGAATAATACGTTGGCCTTACGGGAGCGATCGATATGAGATTCTCATCCCTTCTATGGGTATTGTGGCTTGCCGGGGCAACATTACTCAGCGGCCAAGGGTCCAGCTTTCAGCAGCGAGAGGACCTAAGCTACCAACAGCGCGTCGTACAGCTCGAAGAGCAAATGGCAGCCCGATCGGAGGACGTGAAGAATATGTTGAGTGATATCGCTGCCCTAAAGGACGAGTTGAAAACTGTGCGGGAACAGGCGAAGTCGGCGGACGATCTCTCGATATCCAACCAGGATCGGGTTGACCAGATCAGCGGGATCGGCCGCGTGATCCTGGGCGCCGTAGCATTCCTGATAGGAGCCATCGTCACGCAATTCGTGTCCAAGTTCATGTCTGCGCGGAGACCACGCATCGTAGGACCGTGAGCGCCGGGGAACGAACCCGAACGCTCAAGCGCCGCCACTTACCGCCGCCGATCAAATACTATATTGACGCTTGGAGTTATCGGTTGTTCCGATCTAACATCTAACTGTCACCCTCGGGAGTTCGCTATCGCCTCCCCGGTCTCATGGCGAGGGTTTCCCAGCGTGATGAGACCCGGTGAATCCGCTCGATTGCCTCCATGATGTTGGACAGCGAGTTCGCGTAGCTGAAGCGGATGTAGCCCTCGCCGTACTCGCCGAAGGATCCGCCATTCACGCCCGCCACCCCTCCCTCCTGAAGCAATAGGTCGGCAAGCTCTCTCGACTCCATCCCGGTCCCTGTCACATTGGCGAAGGCATAGAACGCACCCGGGGGAACGGCGCATCGAAAACCGGGAACCTCACGTAGTCCTTTGCAAATTGCATCACGGCGCCGGCGGAACTCGGCCACCATAGCCGATACCGATTCCTGGGGGCCGTTGATAGCCGCAATGCCGGCGCGTTGCGTGAAGCTGGCCGTGCACGAGTTCGAATTCACCATCAGTTTCGTCACGGCGTCCGCCATCCAGACAGGCATTACGCCGTAGCCCAAGCGCCAGCCCGTCATGGCGTAAGCCTTGGAAAAACCATCCAGAATGATGGTCTTCTCCGCCATGCCGGGGAAGCGCGCTATCGAGACCGGCGCCTCGTCGGTGTAGACAATTTGCGAATAGATTTCGTCACTCAACACCATTACGTCGCGGTCCCGCAGAATCTCGGCAATGCGGCCCAGGTCTTCCGCCGGAATCATACCTCCGGTGGGATTATGGGGCGAATTCAGAATCACCACCTTGGTCTTCGGGGTGAGCAGGTCGCTGAACAGATTGAGATCGAAAGAAAACCCGCGCTCCTCCTCCAAGGGAACCGGTACCGGTTTGGCGCCAAGAAACCGGATCATGGATTCGTAAATCGGGAATCCCGGATTCGGGTAGATCACCTCGTCGCCGGGCTCCAGCAGCGCCAGCAAAGTGAAGAATATGATCGGCTTGCCGCCCGGCACAATGGAGACCTGCTCCGGCCCGACAGCGATTCCACGTGTCCGTGAAACGAACGCGGCGGTGGCCTCCCGCAGCTCCGGCATTCCCTGGCTTGGTCCGTAGTGCGTCCAGCCTTCGTCAAGCGCCTTCTTGGCGGCTTCGACGATGTGCGCAGGCGTCGGAAAGTCGGGTTCCCCAAATTCCAGGTGAATGACGCTTCGTCCTTGCGATTCCAATGCGCGGGCGCGCAGCAGAACTTCGAAGGCCGACTCGACGCCGATTCGGCTCATTGATCTTGCTAGTTTCATATCGCCTACCGAGCCAGCGCGAGGGCCAATCCGTGGAAAAACAGTCTTGGTCGGAAAAACAGTCTTGGTCGATTCATGGATGCCACAGGGGAAGCCCGGTTCGTAAGATCCAGGTCGAACAGCACATCCGAGCCGCTCGCGCTACATGAAGTAGTCTTTGACCTTCTCGAACAGACCCTTTTCCGAAGGCGTATTGTCCACCGGCAGCGTGTCGCGCAGTTGTTCCAGCAACTTCCGCTGCTCGCGCGAAAGCCTGGTGGGAACCTTGACCTCCACGCGGACCAGCAGGTCGCCGCGCCCGCTGCCGTTTACCACCGGGACGCCCTTATTGCGGAAGCGGAACTGCGAGCCGCTTTGCGTTCCCTCGGGAATTTTGAGCTTGCTCGGCTCGCCCAGCGTGGGCACCTCGACCTCGCAGCCCAGCGCCGCCTGCGAGACGTTGATGGGAATGGTGCAATGCAGGTCGTTTTCCTGCCGCTCGAAGAACGCATGTTCCTTTACCTTCAGGAACACGTAAAGATCGCCCGCCGGTCCGCCATGAAAGCCGGGCTGGCCTTCACCCGACAGGCGAATCCGCGTCCCGGTATCCACACCCGCCGGAATCGTGATCTTGAGTTTGCGCTGCGCCTGCCGGTAGCCCTGGCCGCGGCAGGCAGTGCACGGATTGCGGATGATCTTGCCTCCGCCATTGCACGTGCTGCATGCGCGCCGGATGGAAAGAAAGCTCTGCTGATACAGGATTTCGCCGCGTCCGTGGCAGGTGGGGCATGGGCTCGGAGTGCTTCCCGGCTCCGCTCCCGAAGCCGAGCAGCGCGTGCACGCTTCCATGCGCGGCGCTTGAATGTCCGCCGAGACGCCGGCGACGGCTTCCTCGAACTCAATCTCCAGGTCGAACCGCAGATCTTCGCCGCGCTGGGCGCGGCTGCGCCGCTGGCCGCCGCCGCCGAACATATCCTTGAAGCCGAAGAAGTCTCCCAGAATATCGCTGAAATCGGCAAAAGCGTCGGGGTTGAATCCGTTCTGAGCCGCCGCTCCCTGCAAGCCCAAGTGGCCGAAACGGTCGTAGGTGGCGCGTTTCTGCCCGTCGCTGAGCACGCTATACGCTTCCGAGGCTTCTTTGAAGTTCTCCTCCGCGGAAGGATCGTCGGGGTTCCGATCCGGGTGAAACTTGAGCGCCAGCTTGCGGTACGCCTGCTTGATCTCGGGGTCGCCCGCTTCCCGGCCGACGCCGAGGATTTCGTAATAGTCTCTTTTCGCCACAGTATCCATTTACGGTTTTACCGCCACCTTGACCATCGCGGGACGGAGTAGTTTTCCTTTGAAATTATAGCCTCGCTGAAATTCCCCCAGAATCGACTGATCCTCGGCCTTGTCGGTTTCCACCCGCTCCACCGCCTGGTGCAGGTTCGGATCGAACTTCCGGTCCGCGGTCTCAATCGGCTCCAGGCCCAGTTTCTTCAGCGTCTCGGACATGCGCTGATAGATCAGCTCGACGCCTTTGGCGTAGTTCCGGTCGCTGGTTTCCACCTGCAGCGCCCGCTCGAAATCGTCCAGGATGGGGAGAATATCTTTCACCAGATCCATGGATGCGAATTGCAGGTATTCGGAGCGTTCGCGTTCGATGCGCTTCCGCGCGTTGTCGAACTCCGCCCGCGCGTAGCGCAGGCGATTCTGCAGATCGGCCGCCTCTGCCGCCAGCTTGTCGCGCTCCGCCGTCACAGCCGCGTACTGGCTTTCCACCGTTTCAGGCGCGGCGCTCTCGGCGGGAGACACTTCGGAAGCGTTCGGATTGGTGTTCTGGGTATCCACTATTCTTAGCTTAACAGAGCGCAGTCGGGCGGGCCCATGGCCTGCCCTGACCGGAGCCCTCCGGGCGCTCAGCTTTCGCCCGGTAATCTGTCATTGCAAACAGTCGGCTAAAATTGAGCTTTCTCGAGCGCCTTGCTGGTCTCGAAAACCGCCGACATCACACGCTCATAGTTCATTCTCATCGGCCCTAGCACCGCCACCTTCGCCGGCAGGCCGCTGGCCAGTTGGATGGTCATGCCAATCAATACGAGGTGCTTCATCGCGGGATGCGCTTCTTCGAGGCCCACGCGCACCGCCAACTCGCCCGGCGGCTGTTCCAGAAAACGGTCGAGCAGCTCCATCAGGCGCCGCTTCTGTTCCAGCGCGCCTAACAGGTCCCGCAGCGTTTCGCGGGTCAGATGCAAATCGAGCCCGAGCAGGTTCGACGCGCCTTCCATGTGTATTTCCGGCGACGAATCGCCTTCCAGCAACCCCTTGCGGTAAAGCGTCTGCAGCTTGCGCAGCGCCGCATCGTACAACTCGCGCTCCTCCAGCAGGCGCCGCAGCAATTCGCGCCGCGCCGCGCCTAACTGCCAGCCGGCAAAGTTGCGGTTCACGTAATTGCGGATGGAAACCAGCTCGTCCGGCGAGGCCGGCTCTTCCAGCGTCACCACGCGGTTGCGCACCATGTGGTCGCGCGTCGCCAGAATCATCAGCACGCGGTTGTCCGAGAGCGGCACCAGCTCAATCTGATCCAGTTCCTGCGAAAGCGCCGGGATGGCCGCCGCGATGCCGACGTTGCGCGTCAATTCCATCAGCAGATAGCTCGACCGTTCCACGCGCGCGCCAATCGTGTCGAGCCCGCTGAACTCATGGCGCAGGCGGTCCGATTCGCTCGACAGCATGCGCTGGCCTTGCAGTGAAGCGACGTAAAGCTGGAAAGCCTTCTCCGTAGGAATGCGGCCCGCGGAAGTGTGCGGCTGGGAAAGATACCCTTCGTCGGCCAAATCCGCCATCACATTGCGAACCGATGCGGGGCTGAGTGCGTCTTCACGCAATCTGGAGATTGTACGCGAACCTACAGGCTCGCCGGTTTCGATGTATGCGCGCACGACGGCGATCAGTATTTCGCGGTATCTCGATTTGAGCGGTCCGCCGGTTCTCATCGCGTTCCGTTACAACTTCCCTACTACCATTCTAATAGTCTGAAAGCAAAGGGTCAATGGTCAGGTCTTAATATGGTCCTAGAACGCAAACTGATAGAATAGCGGATTCCGGCCCGCTTAGGAGGTTCCCGGTTGGCGGTTTTCAAAGCAGTCATAACCTGGCTCAGCTATATTTTCCACTTCCTGGCGGCCCTGTTTTTGCTCGGGATGGCGGGCCTTGGGCTGGCGTTCGGACCGCGGAATCTGAATCTGGAGGCGGTTCCCTGGAGCGGGGACACACTGGAATATGTACTCTTGGCCGGTTCCTTGTTCGGCCTTCTTTCCATTGCACTTGCGATCGTGGGGCGGCTGCGGTTTCTGTTTCTGCTGTGGAGCCTGGCGGTTGCCGCGACGCTGACGAAGGGCTATATTTTCAGCGGCTACCGCTTCGACGCCGGGAAGTGGCGCCACGCCGTGTATCTGATCGCCGCCGTTTGGGTTGCCGTGGCCGGCGCGTGGTTTCAAGTGCGCCGGAATTCCGGCCGCGGGCCTCGCAGGTACCGCGTAAAGTAGCGGATGTGGCCGTTTGTCCATAGATTAAATTTCCGTCATGTATCGGGGAATCACCTCCTATAAGGCTGTCATCTTCGATCTGGGCCGCGTGCTGGTCAATTTCGATTTTCAACGCGGATACCGCGAGCTGGAAGGTCTGTGTCCATATACGGCCGCCGAGATTCCCGTCCGCATCCTGTCCAGCGGCTTGGTGAAGCGGTTCGAAACCGGCCAGATCGGGCCGCGCGATTTCCACGCGCAATTCTGCGAACTGGTAAGCCTCACCATCGATTACTCCCGTTTCTGCGAAGTCTGGACCTCTATATTCACCGACGCGCTCCTGCCCGAATCGCTGCTCGAATCGCTCGCCGCACGCTACCGCCTGATTCTGCTTTCGAACACCAACCCGATCCACTTCGAAATGATTCGCGCCACATATCCGCACCTGCGGCATTTCCATCGTCTGGTGCTTTCGCACGAAGTCGGCGCGCTGAAGCCGCAGCCGCAGATCTATCGCGCCGCCATCGAGGCGGCCCAATGCCGTCCCGAGGAATGCTTTTTCACCGATGACATTTTGGAATTCGTGGAAGGCGCCCGGCTGTTGGGAATCGACGCGGTGCAGTTCGAATCGCACGAGCAAATCGAACGCGAATTGAGTGCGCGCGGCATCATTGAGATGTAGCTCTCCAGCGCTTCCGCGTGCGCGTCCCCGGCCATTCCCCTCTATTCGACCGCCATCCAAGTCGGGCGCCCTTCGACGCCCATCGGAATAGATTGCCCCTAACGCCATAGCATAGATCGCCGTAGTATAGATCGCCCTGGCATAGATCGCCGTAGTATAGATCGCCCTGGCATAGATCTAGCCAAAACGCATCGGAAGGCGCATCCCCACGCATCCCCACGCGCCGGCTGAAACCGTTGCCTGGGGTTCCTGGCTAAATATCCCTTGACACGTATATGCTCTGTAGAGTATACAAAGAGAGTGGAATCTGTGTTCGAAGTCATTGCGGAGCCGAGCCGCCGCGCGATATTGAGCCTCCTGGTCTCGTCCCAACAGTCGGTGGGAGAGATCGAGCGTCAGCTTCGTATGCCGCAGCCGACCGTGTCAAAGCACCTGCGAGTGCTGCGAGATGCCGGTTTCGTGGAATCCACGGTGGACGCACAGCGCCGCCTCTACCGGCTGAGACCGGAACCACTTCAGGAGGTGGATGCCTGGCTGGCTCCGTTCCGCCGGTTCTGGTCCGCTCACCTGGATGCTCTCGAACGACACCTCGACCACATGGATAAATCGCCACCGACGAAAAGGAAGACAACGAGAAAACGACGCGGCCCCAACCGCGAACGTGACAAAGGAGAAACGAAATGAAAATCAAAGTGACCAGCCTATACGTGGACGACCAGGCCAAGGCCCTGCGCTTCTATACGGAGGTACTAGGCTTTACCAAGAAGGCCGATTTCAGTAACGGCCCTTATCGCTGGCTGACCGTGGCCTCGCCGGAGGAGCCGGACGGCACTGAGCTGCAGCTGGCGCTGAACAACAACCCCGCAGCCAAAGCGTATCAGGAGGCGATGTTTCAACAGCAGCAGCCCGCGGCCATGTTCTTCACCGATGACATCCAGGGCGACTACGAGCGGATCAAGGCCCGCGGCGCGGAGTTCACGATGCCGCCCACCGGCGTGACCGGGTCGACCATTGCGACGCTGAACGACACTTGCGGCAACCTCATTCAGCTCACCCAACTGGGACGTTATTAAAGGCGACCGCTCAACAGGGTGGCAGTCCGGGCAGGCGCCATTTCCGCTGCGCGAAGATAACCCGCAGTGGAAGCGATTGGCACTCTTTTTCGTTCGTGAAGTCTTAGACAAAGGAGATGGTTGAACCAGGTCGATTCGGGCCGACGGACTTCGGGTGCTTATCTGGTTTTCGGCCATCGGTCGGACAACAAATTGAGCGTCCATAGATGGAACAGGAGAAGATAGATGACAGATCGCGGTCAGTACACACCGGGTCCCGCCGGCGGGGCGCAAGTACGAAAGGGCGGAGAGAAGTGGACGCTCATTCTGGTCAGAGAACTGCGCCACTCGCCGGAAAAAGTCTGGCAGGCGCTGACCGACCCGGCGCATCTGCGCGAGTGGGCCCCCTTCGACGTCGATGGGAGCCTCGGTACGGTTGGAACCAGGGTGAATCTCACCTGGGTAGGAACGCCCACGCCGTTCGAAACGACAGTGAAGCGAGCCGACGCTCCCAAGTTGCTCGAGTACAGCGATATCCGGTGGGAACTCGAAGCGTTTGGCGGCGGCACGCGCCTGACGCTGTGGCACAACATCGATCGCCGCTACATCTCGTGGGGTGCAGCGGGCTGGCACATCTGCTTCGATGTTCTGGATCGCCTTCTTAGCGGAACTCCCATCGGCCGCGTCGTTGGTGGCGAGGCGATGAAGTTCGAAGGTTGGCAGCGATTGAGAGCCGAGTACGCCAGGCAGTTCGGCGTTGAAGCGCCCGACCGGCCGCCTAAGCCGGCTCAAGAGTCGTGAATCGAGGAGTCGTGAATCGAGATGGAGGCAATCGTGATACGCACTTTGGACCGCACAAGTCCTGTGGGGCGCCGTCTTCAGCCTCAACGGCTTCGGCAAAGTTACAATGCGCCTCGGTTTTCCGCGGCGCCTTCCGCGTATTGAAAGGACTCAAGGTCGTAAGCCATGGCGCCGTATTCATCATTCTCGGCCGCTTCGAGCATCGGCCGCTATCGGCAGTCCGAAACGCGTGGGCAGCCGGCTCGCAGAGGTGCTCGCAGGGGCGGGCGCGCCAGCCGCAGAGCATTCGCCGCCCAGCGAGCGGCCCGTCAACGATGTTATCCATCTCGGTGAACTGATCTCAGGGCGACCGTTCGCCGTTAGCAAACCTTCGCGACAAAGCGTGGTTTTTCTGCGATTCGGTTCCCAACGGCCGTGTCCTACGATACGATTGCTCGGATTGTCAACCGTCGCACTTGCCTCGCACACCCGTCCCTTCCGCGATAATGGTTCACGGAGCGTGTATATGAGGCTATGGTTTGGGGCAGGCGTAATTGTGGCGGCGTTCGGTTTGAGCATGGCCGCGCAGGACTGGTATCACGACCGCGAGGAGCGCTACCGCGGGGAACAGTGGCGAGCCCACATCTTTCAGCACGTGAAAACCGATTTGGAACACGTTTGGAGCGGCCGGGCGGCAGACAAGGAACGCGAGCGCATCCAGAAAACGGAAGAAGAGCTGACGAAATTGCAGGTGGATCTGGATCATGGCCGGTTTGACAATGGCATTTTGAACGATGTGATCGATTCCGTTCGCAAGTCGTCGGATGACGAGCGTCTCCCGCCCCGCGATCGCGGCGTGTTAGCCGATGATGTGTCCCGACTCAAGGATTACCAGGATCGTCACGATCACTGGCGTTAGGCGGACCGCGGACAATTTTCGAACCGGTTCGGCCGGCAAGCGAGGCCAACCTCGGCCAACCTCGCGGGATATTCTCCTCGATACTGCGGTGCTGCAACAATGGGCAGCATGGCTTTGATCGTTTTCTTCCGGGGCATCAACGTTGGAGGACACAGAGCTTTTCGTCCGAGCGTACTCGCCAAAGAGCTGGCCATCTACGGTGCCGTGAACGTGGGCGCCGCAGGCACGCTTGTCGTTCGCAAACCCGGGTTGCGCGCAAAGTTCCTTGCCGAATTGCGCCGCAAGCTGCCGTTTGCAGCGACAATCGCTTTCTGCGACGGCAGCGATCTGATTCGACTGGAGATGGACAATCCGTTTGGAACCGAGCCGCCGCCCGCGGATGTTGTTCCATTTGTAAGCATCCTGTCGGAGGCTGGACGCCGCGGAGTTTCTCTTCCGATTGCTCTTCCCGAAGGTGGGGAGTGGCTGGTGCGAATCATTGGCTCGAAGAATCGTCTCGTGTATGGCGTGTACCGCCGCCACATGAAGACGATTGGCTGTCTCGGCCAGATCGACAGGCTCTTTGGGGCGCCGGCGACAACGCGCAGTTGGAACACAATCCTCTCAGTGCTACGAATTCTGAAGTCCCACGAGCCCGGCAAGTAGACCGGCTGAGCTGGGAACGCGGCTAGTATAACGTTTCGATAAAACACATCCATAATACTTTGTTTTGTGATGCGGACATCATTCACACGAGGACGCAGAGACCAAATTCGAAAAGAGGCATTGGCCGCCGATAAACGCCGATGAACGCCGATAAGAATTGTGCTTTATTTATCGGCGTTCATCGGCGGCCCAAAACACCTTCTGTGTGGGCCGGCAACCGACTTCGGACGCTCGTCCCGCATGGCGGACAAGAAGGCAATACTGAACTTCGGCATCCAATAAATTGGAGAGAGACTCCCGCGCCGCAACGCTTCTTCCAGGAGGCCAGTCATATAACCACGATAGGACAAACAGCTCCTCTGCTTCCTCCATCGCTGACAGGAAACTCCGGTATCCCCACTTGGAACGGGAACCAACCTAAAACCGCCCCACCGTCACATTCTCCCCGCGCGGCGCCCACACCGCGGGGTTCGTCGGCCCGAATAGCGCCAGCACCGGCGTTCCCACTGCCGCCGCCAGGTGCGTGATGCCCGAATCGTTGCCCACATACATCTGCGCCCGCGCCAGCCAGCAGGCCAACTCGTACAGATCGTCGATGCGCACGGCCCCTTCGAGCGGTGGATCCTCCGGGCCCGCGCACCAACGCACCGGCATGTCGGCCTCCAGTTGCCGCGCCAGCTCGCGGAAGTTTTCGAGCGGCCAATTCTTGCGCGCGCTCCCGGAAAACGGATGGATCGCGGCGAATTCCTCGCGCGGCGCATCCCGCGAAATATCGCACCGAATGCGCGGAATTCCATCGCTCTGGCACGCCGCCAGCGTGCGCGCCTGCGCCAGGTAGAAGTCCGTGGCATGTACCCCCGCGCCCTCCGCCGGCAGCGCCGGGAAGAAGGTGAACGGCAGCCCCAGCCTCGCTACCTCCTCGCGAAACTCCGGCCGGTTGGCGCCGTACCACGAAACAATCGAATCGAATCCTCGCAGCGTCTCGATCAGCGGCGGTGGCGGTTCCGACACCGCCAGCCAGTCGACGCCGGTCGACGCAATCGG
>JBEKNN010000307.1:0-10394 GCA_049522755.1 Bryobacteraceae bacterium
TCAAAATTGGACTTCCACGAAATTGGCTTCGTTCCGCCACTTTCCCCGGCCCCATCAAAATCGCCCGGTTGTCAGGCGTCCCCTTAGCGTTCCTACCTCCCAATTCCCCGGTATCCACGAATCCCCGCGCTACACTAGAATCGGGTAGCAAGCCCGGCATCGGCATCGCGCCTTTTCGATTTACCGCGGTCGAACCGAAAATTCCGAAAGTGTATGAGAACCTACGAACGCGAAGACCAGGGGCACGGCCGGACACGGCTAACCAGCCGATGATTATGCCCTCGACTCCTGCTACAATGAGTAACTCCGCCCGATAAACGCGAGGGTTCCCCGTTATGTTCCTTAGCGTCTCAGAGATGGACCTGCGAAAGATTCGCTTCGACGAGTCTCTCGGGCCGGGCAAAATCGATTTCAGCGAGGAGTGTCTGGAGCAGGCAACCCCCCTGCGCGCGGCTGGTACGGCCGAACTATTGCCGCACTCCGATGGCGAGGTTCGAATCCAGGGGCGATACACGGTGGAAATGGCTTACCAATGCGATCGCTGCCTCGCTGCTGCGCGGATACCGGTGGAAGCCGGATTCGACCTGTACTACCGGCCGGCATCGGTCATCGCGCGCGCGGAAGAAGTGGAGATCGCCGCGGGTGAAACGGAAATCGGGTTTTACGAGAATGGCGGCCTGGAGCTCGACGATATCCTGAGGGAACAGGTGCTTCTCGCTTTACCCATGCAAAGAGTGTGCAGTGAAAATTGCAAGGGCATTTGCCCCGTGTGCGGCCAGAACCGGAATGAGGCCGCCTGCGATTGCAAAGTGGAGAGCGGGGCCGCCCATTGGCACGCCCTACGCGATATTGGCGCGGGGCCGCACTCATAGCCGGGCGCCGCGGTCCGCAAACAGTTAAACTATAGAGTTCGTTCAGAGGTAGAAATATGCCGAATCCGAAACGTAGACATTCCCAGCAGCGGACCAGCACCCGCCGCGCCCATGATGCGCTGAAGGCTCCGGGGCTCTCGGAATGCCCCAATTGCCATGAGCCCAAATTGCCGCATCGCGTGTGCCCGCACTGCGGACAATATAAGGGCCGGGAAGTAGTCGAAGTCGAGCAGGCGTAGCCTTGGCGACTGCATGCTGACCATTGCCGTAGATGCAATGGGCGGCGACTTCGCCCCCAAAGCCGAAGTGCAAGGGGCGGTTCAAGCCGTCCGGAGTTTGGGCGTGAAGGTGGTCCTGGTGGGCCAGGAAGAAGTGGTCCGCAAAGAGCTGGCTCAGTACTCCGATCACCGGAAGCTTCCTATCGAAATCGTCAACGCGCGCGAGCGCATCACCATGGACGATCACGCGGCGCGCGCCGTGCGCCTGAAGCGGGATAGCTCTATGCGCGTGGCTTCGCGGCTGGTGCGCGACGGGACCGCCCAGGGATTCGTGTCGGCGGGCAATACCGGCGCGCTCATGGCCACCGCTAAAATGGTGCAGGGCATGTTGCCCGGGGTGACCCGGCCGGCGCTCGCGATTGCCCTTCCCACGGTAGTGAAAGGCTCTCCGGTAGTGGTATTGGACGTCGGGGCCAACGTGGATTGCTCGCCCGAAATGCTCACGCAGTTCGCGGTAATGGGCGAGATTTACTCGCGTATCATTCTGGGCCGTCCCAAGCCGCGCGTGGGCGTTCTTTCGATCGGCGAGGAAGCGCACAAGGGTAACGATGTGACGCGCTCCACGTCTCAATTATTGAAGGGCTTGAGCCTCAACTTCGTCGGCAACGTGGAAGGCCGCGACATCTATAACGGCACGGTGGATGTAATTGTTTGCGACGGTTTCATCGGCAACGTAGTCTTAAAGGTAAGTGAAGGCCTGGCAGACATGGTGAAACAGATGTTGCGCGAGTCGTTCGAAGCCACCCTGATGGGTAAAATAGGCTATGTAATCTCGAAATCCGCGTTCGCCGACTTCAAGAAGCGCGTGGATTATTCGGAATATGGCGGCGCGCCTCTGCTGGGGGTGCGCGGCGCATGCATCATCTGCCATGGACGGTCGAACGCCAACGCCATGAAGAACGCCATCCGCGTGGCCAAGGATTTTTCCGAGGGCAACGTAAACCATCGGATCGAGGACGAGCTTCGAGGCAAGGTGCGCGAAGCGGAGTTGATGTGACCCGGCCATGTACGACAGGCCTCCCGGCCTGTCGCTTCTTGGGATGTGACCCGGCCGGTTGCCGGAAAAGCGTGGGAGACCGAGAATATTTGCTCTCTTCCCATCGTCAAACCAAAATGCGGAAAACAGCGCAAGCAATAGTCCGAGTCGGCATAGCGTTGCCATTCCTGTGCTCGCCCGCATTCGCGCAGACGCAGCACGTAGCTTGGTCGGTGGATGCGGCCCCGAATCCCGCGGCCCCCGGTGGTAAAGCGCTGGTTCGCGTCGCGGCCAAGCTGGATTCGGGCTGGCATCTCTACTCGGGCTCCTCCGCGGCCGGCATTCCCACTTCTTTCCGATTGGAGCCGGGCGCGGCCATCGAGAAGCTGCGCATGCTGCAGCCGCAGCCAAAGCGGGCGTTCGACGCCAACTTCGGCGTGGAAACGGAAACCTACGAGAGTGACGTCGCCTTCCTGCTCGATCTGCAGCTCAAGAAGGATGCGCCCGTAGGGTCCGCGGATTATACCCTCAACGCGAAATACCAGGTTTGCAATGCCACCGAATGCGATCCGGGACATTGGAGCGGCCCGCTCGCGCTGAACATCGCGTCCGGAGCAACCGCGAGCGCGCCGGCCATTCCAGCGGGATATACGGAAGTGAAGCCGCGCGCGGCGGGGCTTGCCCCAAGTGCCGCGGCAGGTGGCGCCGACAGCGAGAATAGCCTTGCTGGATTCGTCCTGCTGGCTTTCGGATTCGGCCTCGCGTCCATCTTCACGCCGTGCGTTTTCCCGATGATTCCGATTACCATGTCCTACTTCATGAACAAGCAGGGCAGCGTGTCGCAGGCGGTCACGTTCTGCCTGGGAATCATCGTGCTGTTCTCGGGAATCGGCCTGCTGGTTACGGCCGCGCTGGGTCCGGTCGGCGTAGTAGCGCTGGGGCAAAGCCCGTGGGTCAACGGCTTCATCGCAGTGCTATTCATGGTGTTCGGCTTGAGCCTGCTGGGCGCATTTGAGATCAGCATTCCCTCGTCGATATTGACGCGGCTGAACCAATCGTCCGAAAAGGGCGGCTTGATCGGCACGCTGCTGATGGGCTTGACTTTCGCGCTGGCGTCGTTCGCCTGCGTGGGGCCGTTCATGGGCGCGCTGCTGGCCGGCTCCATCTCCGGAGGCTCGGTGCGGCCGCTGGTGGGTATGGTCGCCTTCGCCACCGGCCTGGCGCTGCCGTTCTTTCTGCTGGCGCTGTTTCCCTCGTACCTGCAGCGGCTGCCGCGCAGCGGCGGATGGCTGGCGCGCGTCAAGGTCGTGATGGGCTTCGTCATCCTGGCGTGGAGCTTGAAGTATCTGAGCAGCGTCGATCAGGTATTGCAGTGGAACGTGCTGACGCGCGAGCGCTTCCTGGCGATTTGGATCGTGATGTTCGCGTCCGCGGGCCTGTATCTGTTGGGCTTTTTGCGTCTCGAAGGCATCAAGCCCGACGACCGCATGGGCCTCGGCCGCCTCTTGTGTGGAATGGCGCTGGTGGCTTTTGCGATCACGCTGGCGCCGGGAATGGGCGGCGGCAAGTTGGGCGAGCTCGATGCGTACGTGCCGCTCGCCAACGGCAATCTCCAGTGGATGGAGAACCAATATCGCGAAGCGCTCGACCGCGCCCGCCGCGAAGGCAAACTGGTGCTGGTGAATTTCACCGGCTATGCCTGCACCAACTGTCACTGGATGAAGGCCAACATGTTCACGCGGCCGGAGATCGAATCCGCCATGCAGAAGTTCGTACTGGTGGAGCTGTTCAGCGACGCCGGCGATGCCACATCCGATGCCAATCAGAAGCTGGAACTGACTAAGTTCAACACCGTGGCCGAGCCATACTACGCCATCATGGCGCCGGACGAAAGCGTAGTGGCGACTTTCCCCGGGCTGACGCGAGACGCGGCCGTGTTTGCGGCTTTTCTACGTAAGGGCGACGCCGCGCCCCCGCCCGCGTCCGCTGCCGCCGCAGCCTTGCCGCAATTCGCCAAGATTGGCGGCGGCGTCGTGGATCCAAACGGCAAGGTGACCGTGGTGAATTTCTGGGCCACTTACTGCGTGCCCTGCATTCGCGAGATTCCAAGCTTTAACGGTCTCGACAAGGAATACGGCGGCAAGGGTGTGCTGGTGGTGGGCGTAGCGATGGATGAGAACCCATCCATTGTGCCGCCGTTTCTGAAGAAGCACCCGATGGAGTATCAAGTTGCGCTAGGCACACCGGCGATGTTTGAACAATATTCCTTGGATGGATTGCCGGTGACGCTAGTGTTCGATAAGTCCGGGAAGCAGCTCAAGCGATTCGCGGGACTCCTCAATGACGCGGACCTAAAAGCCGCAGTCCAAGCGGCGATGTAAACCAAATTGGTAGGGTATGCTTTAGCTTGCCCCCAACCGGCACTTCGCAGGCGAAAGCGTCAGCCTCGGGCGCACCACGTGGGACAGACGCTTTCGTCTGTCAACCCGGCGACTGTGCCCCAGATCGGTTGAGCACCGCGCCGTAGCGCCCATCGCCGACGCCACCGTTACCGATCAAGTACGGTATATTTGGGCCATGCGACGCCTCGCCCCGCTCTTACCTTGCGCTCTGCGCTTCGGCCCTGGCCCAAACGCCTCAGGACACTGGCGCTCCCGAGGTCCGGGTAGTCCACGCAGCCGGCCAATGGACCAGCGCCGGCAGGAAGAACACGGTTGTCTTCCATGAAGCCGACTTCTCTGTCACCGTGCAAAACGGCGCGGTGACGTGGAAGACCATGCCGTCCTCCGCGCAGGATGTTCTCGCCGCGAAGGATGGCGACCAGTTCCCGCTCCGCCTGGCGGATGCCGGTGAGATCAAGATCGCGCCTTATCAGACCGGCTACAAAACCGGGATCAAGATTGTGCTCGACCAGTTCCGCAACACCGGCCAGCACGCGCCCGGCTCGCCGGTGGACCTGCGGCTGGTTCTGACCATGTGTCTCGAAGGCGGCGACGAAGACCTGATCTTCGAATCCACCGCGATCGAGCGCGGCGCGGTGGTTCGCGAGCTGAATTGGCCGAAAGAAATGGACGGGCGCGAGGTGGATTACACTGTCATCCCCAGCTCCGATGGCACGCTGCTGCCGCGCAACTGGCCGAAGTCTTACCACCCCATCCACCGCGCCCAGGGGGACAACAGCGTCATCCAAAGTCACTGGATCGAGAGCTGGTCCATGTCGTAGTGGGGGTTCGAAAAAGGCGATGCCGCTATGATGGCGATTGTGGAAACTCCGGACGACGCCGGATACACGTTCTCGCATCCAGCCGGCGGTCCGACATTTATGGGACCGAGCTGGCGCGCGCAACTGGGGCGCTTCGGATATCTGCGCAGCTTGCGTATGGCGTTTTTCCCGAAAGGCGCCTACGTCGATCTATGCAAACGCTACCGGCGCTATGTTATGGATTCCGGCCGGTCATTGTGATCGACCACGTGGACCGGACTCCGAGTGAGAACTGACGGGCATCCAACGGGCCTGCCCCATTGCTAACCCTTCGGCGGTAGATTCGTCAAAGGCCGAAAGGATCGAATGTTTCAAGATTTGCGTTTTGGCGTGCGAATGCTGCTGAAGCAACCTGGCTTCAGCTTGATTGCCGTGCTCACACTGGCGTTGGGCATTGGCGCAACTTCGGCCGTCTTCAGTCTGATCCAAGGCGTCCTGTTGACGCCGCCGCCGTATCGGCAACCGGACCGGCTCGTGCTGATTCCGTCGGTTCGCGGCAGCGGTCAGCAGACGGAACGCGCTCAGGGTTGGGCCGCCGCACAATGGATGGAATGGCAAAAAGAGGCGAAGTCGTTTGAAGGAATCGCCGCATACGCCTGGACATTCAATTTTCTGATCCGCACCGATGGCAGCGAATCGGTGGAGGGAATGCTCGTCACCAGAGACTATTTCCGCCTGACCGGACTACAACCCATCCTTGGCCGCACGTTCGTCGAATCCGAGGCTAAGTCCACATCGCCGCCGGTCATCATCCTCGGTTATGACCTTTGGCAGCGTAAGTTCAACGGCGATCCAAACATCATCGGTAAGACGGTCCGTATCAGCCGCCAGGAAACGCCGCCCACGGTCATCGCAGTTATGCCGCCGGGAGTCCGCTTCCTGCCTTCTCCGGCAGCGGCGCAAGAGCCGAACTACAACTTGAACGCACTGGTGGATTTCTGGATTCCGATTGTTCCCAGCCCGGCAAGGCTGAAGGATCCGGGCTGGGATGTGGTGGGTCGGTTGAACAGCGGCATCACATTCCACCAGGCGCAAGGGGAGCTCACAATCATTGCCGCAAGGCAGGCGCAGACCGAGCATGACTTCGAAGGAGTGCTCCCGCGGGTTCAATCTTTGACTGTCGAACTGAATCGTGACGGCCGCCGCATTCTGCTGCCGCTTCTGGGTGCGGCTGCGCTGGTCCTGCTGATCGCGTGCGGGAATGTTGCGGCCCTGTTGCTGGTGCGCGGGCTGCAACGGCAGCAGGAGTACGCGGTGCGCAGCGCTTTGGGCATCGGACGAGTGGCGCTCTTCCGGCAAGTCTCCACCGAGGGTCTGCTGTTGGCCCTCTTGGGTGGAGCGTTAGGCGTGGGCTTGGCGTTTGGAGCGGTAGCGCTATTCAAGTCTATTGGCGGACACGCCATCCCGCGGCTGGATGCGGTTACCACCGGATGGCCGGTATTGGCGTGTGGTCTGGGCTCGGCGGTTTTGGCCGCGGTTCTGGCCGGGCTCTTTCCCGCGCTACGCGCGTCCCGGCTCGACCCCATCCACGTGCTCAAGAGCGCCGGTCCGAAGGGCAGTGCGGGACATGGGGAACGCCGGCTGCTGCGCGCTGTCGCTATGGCTCAGACGGCCCTGACTCTGGCGCTGCTGGTAGGCGCCGGCTTGCTGATTCGAACCATGATGAATGTGGCCAAAGTGCAATCGGGCTTCAACGTCGAACATATCCTGACGATGAGCGTCACGGCAGTCCAGGGCGACTGGGTTGCCTTTCATCGCCGGGCTTTGGAACGCGTCTCGGCGCTTCCCGGAGTGAAGTACGCCGCTTTCGCCTGGGGAGTGCCACTGACCGGCAACAATTGGCCAGCGACCGTAGAGATTGAAGGGCAACCCGCGGCCACCAAGGCGAGTGATAGAACCTCCCTGCCGTTGCGGTCAGTCACCCAGGACTATTTCAAGCTGCTGGGGCTGCCGATTTTGGATGGGCGGGATTTCCGATCCACCGACATCCGCAACGCGCCCAATGTGGCCGTGATCAACCAGGCTCTGGCGAATCGTTATTTCCCTGGAGCCAATCCGATCGGGAAGAAGCTCTGGCTGGGCGGCCCGAAGCAGCCGCCCACGGAAATCGTCGGCCTGGTGTCCAATGGACGCACCGGCGACCTGACGCAGACGGCCGCGCCTGAGATCTATCTTTCCCTGTGGCAGGCATCGGCGTTTTCCAAGCATCTGGTTGTCCGAACGGCGGCAGACCCGCGCTCATTCATGGCCGTGGTGCAACGCGAGCTGCGATCCGTAGATCCGACCGTCGCAGTGGAGAACGTGAAGACGATGGAACAGATTCGCGGCGATTCGCTGGCATCGCGCACGTTTGCAATGCAGCTACTGGCGGGGTTTTCGCTAGTGGGTAGCGTGCTGACTCTGGTCGGTATCTATGGCGTGCTTTCGCTCTCGGTGGCCTCTCGCCGGCGCGAGATTGCGATCCGCACGGCAGTGGGCGCCCAGCAGCGAGACATCCGGAACCTGGTCTTCGCCGAGGGGTTTCGACTGATTGCGGGCGGCGTGATCTCAGGCATTGCCGCGGCGTTGGTTTTGTCGCGCGTCGTGAAGTCTTTTCTCTTTGAAGTGGAGCCTACCGATCCGGCGACCTTGATCGTTGTAGGATTGTTATTCGCCAGCGTTGCGCTATTGGCTTGTTGGGCCCCTACCCGCCGGGCGGCAAAGGTGAATCCGATAGAGGCACTGCGATATGAGTGAGGCTATGAGTGAAGCCATGAGTGAAGCGCGCAGCCAAATGCTATTTGACTCGTTTGAGAGTCATTGAGCCAGCCGGAAAGTCTCCGCCTTCCACTTTCGAGTTCAACTTGATCTCGTCGCCGCTGATGGTGCCGTCGTGCGTGATCTTCATGCCGCCGTTGAAGTCGACTTTGACGACGAACGAAATCTTGTCGCCGTCCACCTTTCCGTCGGTGATCTCAATCGGGTCGCCCTGCGGACCCTGCACCGTTCCGGTCAGTTTGGCGCCATCCTGCTTGAACGTAAATGAAATCTCGAAGTCGCCGCTGCCATCGGGGCCCTTCATCTGGCCGGACCACGTTCCGGTAGCGTCGGCGGCCAAAGCGGCGCCGGTCCACAGAAGCGCAACTAGAACGGCGGCGAGCGCCGAACGCGATCTCTTCATTCGGTCGAGCGGGCTCTTCATCGGCAAAACCTCCGTCGCAGATATCGCCCTAGCATAGCCGATACTTGCGCCGGGGGGAAGGGTGCTGCAACATTAGATAGGTGCACCAACATGTTTAGCATTCGCGGCGTTCTGATCGCCGCTCTCTGTCTAGCGGCGCTACCGGGGATTCGCACAGCTTTTGCGGCTGCCGCCACAACGGTCCCGATCTCCGGCGAGCGCCGGGTCAATTTCGACGGCGACTGGCGGTTCTTCAAGGGCGAGGCGGAAGGCGCCGAGCGTCCGGACTTCAACGATGCCCAGTGGCGCCAGGTGCGCCTGCCGCACGATTGGGCCATCGAAGGTCCGTTCGATTCCAAGTTGAACCCGCATACCGGGGCGTTGCCGATCTTCGGAACGGGCTGGTACCGGAAGTCGTTCACGATTCCCGCCAGCGGCAAGGGCCGGTACTTCAGCATCGAATTCGACGGCGCCATGGCGAACTCGCGCGTGTGGCTGAACGGGAAAGAGCTGGGCGGGCGTCCTTACGGATACATCGGTTTTGGATTCGACCTGACGCCATATCTTCACTTCGGCGCCGAAGCGAATGCGCTGGCGGTGCGATTGACGCCGGAGGATCGTTCGTCGCGCTGGTATCCCGGCGCGGGCATTTATCGCAACGTGTGGATGGATATAACCGGGCCGGTGCATGTGGGCCGCTGGGGAACTTACGTGACCACTCCCGAAGTCGCCGACGATAAGAGCAGCGTGGCGGTGAAGACCGAGATAAGGAATCAATCGGATCGCGAAATGAAGATCGTGTTACAAACTTCAGTGCTGGACCCTGCTGGAAAGATGGTGAGCCGCAATAGCGATGCTGCCGATGTTCCCGCGGGCGGGATGCAGACCGTTGCGACAACTCTGTCAGTGACGAGGCCGCAGCGATGGGACACTGAACATCCTTACCTTTATACCCTGGTCAGCGAAGTGATGGACGGCAAGCGCGTGGTGGACCGTTACACGACGCCGTTCGGCATCCGCACCATTGTGTTCGACAAAGACAAGGGATTTCTGCTCAACGGCCGGTACTTGAAGATACAAGGCGTGTGTAACCACGCTGACTTGGGAGCATTGGGAGCGGCCGTGAACTGGCGCGCCACTGAGCGGCAGTTAGAGATCATGAAAGGCGCGGGAGTCAATGCCATCCGCACCAGCCATAACCCTCCGTCGCCGGAGTTACTGGAGTTATGCGACCGTATGGGCCTGATGGTGATGGATGAATCGTTCGATATGTGGCGTATTCCCAAAGTTCCGAACGGCTACTCGAAGTATTTCGACGAATGGTCGGAGCGCGACCTGCGCGATATGGTGCGGCGAGATCGCAATCATCCCAGCATCATTATGTATAGCATCGGCAACGAGATTCCCGAACAGGGGCGCGCCGATGGCTGGCAGGAAGCGAAGCGGCTCACGGGCCTGTTCCACCAGGAAGACCCGACGCGGCCGACAACATCGGCGTTCAACAATTGGGCCGGCGCCATCAAGAACAAACTTGCAGACGAGGTGGATATCCCCGGCTTCAATTATGCGCCGATGCACTATGAGCAGATCATGAAGGAGCATCCCAACTGGGTCATCTACGGATCGGAGACTGCTTCCTGCGTGAGCTCCCGCGGGGTGTACCAATTGCCGATCCGTAAGTACGACAAGGACCCATCGCTGCAGATCAGCAGCTACGATATCATCGCGCCGCCGTGGGCGTATTGTCCGGATGAGGACTTCACTTACGAGGACCGTTTCCCGCAAGTGCTGGGCGAGTTTGTCTGGACCGGCTTCGACTATATCGGCGAACCGACGCCTTATTTCG
>JBEKNN010000308.1:0-10380 GCA_049522755.1 Bryobacteraceae bacterium
GGGACCCCTATCCGTGCCGCCTTTCTCAACAGGCCTGTCGATAAGCACGTGATGGGTCCGGAGCGTCGCTTCGGACGTCGAGGCGGAAACCTGGCGAACCTGAATTTTCATCGTAGTCATAGTGTCTGCGCTCCTTCTTGTCGAACGGCGTTAAGACCATGCTGCCACATCGGTCCGCTTAATTCTGCGGGACGGCTTGCGATCCATGGCCGATCGCTCTCCGCACGTCGTCGCGGCTTAACCTTGCAGTGAGGAAGGCGTCCATGGAAGCCTTGCCGGGGCCAAAAATCAGCACGATCAAAGAGGCGACCGAAAAGGTATTGGGTGCCGCTCCGATAAACTTATCGGGATCTGAAAAGATCGAGAAGAGCGCCTCGCGCAGCCACTGTCCAGGCCAGCGAGTCACTGGTGAGTGGTATGCGGCAAGTCCCACGCGAGACTGAGGGGGTGGATGGTGGTCACGAGTTGCACCATGACCGCCCGGTTCGTCTGTCCCGATTGGTCGTTGTGCTGGCTCTCGTAGCTTAACTTGATGATCTGGCGCGTATTGGGGCGAAAGCCGGCCGCCACCTCGTAACTCTCAGCCAGGTCTCTGTTCATAGTGAGATACCCCGCGCGCACCGCGGCGTACCAGCGCGGAGCCAAGCCGCGCTTGACCTCGACATAAGATCCTTCGCGGCGCGTGAACGGGATGGCGTGGTATGACATCAGCATCCAGTCCCACTCCCCGTGGACATCCCAGTGACCATACCCAAACTCCACGTCAGCGGCGGCGCTTCTGCCGGGCAGCACGTTGGGATTGGCTTCCCCCCGAACGTAGAAGGGCCAATGCCGGTCGAGGTAGGGACCGCGTCCTGCGGAAGCGCCTACGCGGAGGCCTTGCAAGATGGTATACCCCACGTCGCCCACCCAGTTGCCATATTGATCGCGGTCGAATACGCTACGCGGATTCATCATCGAGGAATTCACGAACTGCGCGTGGGCGTCCCAGTTCCGGTCCGTGACGTCGGCCTCCACACCTGCCACCCCCATCGGCGAAATTTTGGCGTAATAGCCATACAGAATCGGCATATCGATGAGCGGATTCACGGCGTCGTCGTATCGCAGGTTTAAGTCGCCCCTTACCGACCCCAGTTGTCCGGCGCGAACAGTGAGCGCGAGCGCATTCCAAGTTTGCTTATAACCCAGGGAGGCCAGCAGGATCTGGGTCGTCACGCTGTGTCCGGGCGCGCTGAAATCTTCGGTGAAAAAAGGCGCGGAGTCAAACTGCACAGCGCCGTCGAGCCACCAATGGCGGTTTAGCTTGATCAGGGGATATACCACCGCCCGGAATGCCCCATCGAGCCGGCCGCCTTTTGGCCTCCAGCGATGCCGCGTGGATTAAGGGTCAGCTCATTCCCGTATCTCGTGGCTTCCGCTTAAGCAAAGAACCGCGATCACGGCGTAACTTTCGCCGGGGCCGAGCGAACTCGTGAGTGGCGCCGGTACCCGGCCGAATCTTCACATCAGAGAGGGAATCGCGTGAATCGTGTATTTATGACTGTGGCCGCATTCGCGACCGTACTCCCGATCGCAGCGGCAGCGCCGCCCGCTATCGGCGAAAAGGCCCCGGACTTCAAATTGTCCACACCCGAGGGCAAGACTGAGCCTCGGCGATCGTAGAACATCCACGGTGCGAGAGATCGTGGCCGTCGCGCCAGCCCGCATCGGACCTCACGGGCAAGCGCTTCGCTTGTTCCAGCCGGCGCGACTTCTATTTGATCGAGTGCTTGAGAATAGCTGGCCATGACAATTTGTTGAATCCATCGAGGATACTAATCGAATGCCAGTGAACTGCCAGCGCGCCGCTGGACTAAAGGAATTGCGGTACGTAGGGCGAATATGGCTCGTGGGCGTGGCGCAGGACCCTCCTCGCAGAATCATCTGGCTGGACAGGAACTTCCCGTTGTACTCGCTGAGAGGCCCCGGCAAGGGTCTATAGCCCGGATAGGCTGTATACGCGCTTGCTGTCCACTGCCAGCAGTCCCCGAAAAGCTGCTGAACGCCCGCCATCTTCGCTGTAGCCGGGTGCAATCTCCCGCTGTCAAGAAGATTGCCGCGAACCTTTTTTCCGGTCGCCGCAACTTCCCATTCCGCCTCCGTCGGGAGACGGCAAGATCGCCATCGTGCGAAAGCATCGGCTTCGAAATAGCTCACATGGCATACCGGCGTATCCAACAAAGCCGAAAGCGGGTGCCAGCCCCGTAAAGTGAATACACGCCAGCCGGTCTCGTCCGCAGCGAAGCGTTCCCAGTACAGCGGCGCCTGCCACGCCTGGTTGCGCACCGCATCCCAACCCTCGGAAAGCCACAGCTCAGCGCGACTGTATGCGACATCCAGCATGAAGTCGAGATACTCTCGGCACGTGATATCGCGGCCGGCGATCTTGAAGGGGTCCAAATGCACCTTATGGCGAGGAGTCTCCTTGTCAAAGCAAAAATCAAGAGGAGCTTTGAAGTCGGGGGAATGGCCGATCTCGGCAACCCCTCCGCTGAACTCGTGCCATCCCAGTCTGGCGGGCGAAACGTCAAGGTCTTCGACAAGTGGAAACGCATCATAGGAGGGATGCAGCGGATTCGAGAAATACGCATGCTTGATGTCGGTCAGCATGAGCTCCTGGTGTTGTTGCTCGTGGTTCAAACCCAAAATGATGAGACGGACTGTTTCGTCGCCTAGGCTTCGCTGAAGCAGCGACTGCATGGCACGATCAACGTGTTCACGAAATGCCAGAACTTGATCGAGTGACGGACGGGAGAAGGACGCACGCTGGCCTCTGTCCGGAATCTGCTCAGCAAGCGAGTTGTAATAGCTGTTAAAGAGCCGACTGAAGTCTTCGTGGAAGGGCTTGTAATCCGCAAGATACGGTCTCAGCACGAAGGTCTCGAAAAACCACGTCGTGTGTGCCTGATGCCATTTCATCGGACTGGCCTCCGGACACGATTGCACCATCTGATCCTCGGCGGATACTCTCTCCGCAAGACAGTCGGTCGCCGAGCGAATTGCCGCATATTGCGATCCAAAATCAGCCACTTGTGGCCTTCTTTTCCGCTTTGGTGAGAATGAACAACTCTCCTCGTCCGATTCCGAGTTCTTCGATTCTCCTTTTGACAATCGGCGGTACGTACATGACTCGCCCGTCAGTGAGGGTATACAAGACCTGGTCTCCGTATTGGCCGTTCACTTCCTTCCCGTCGCCGTATTTCAAAGCGACCTCGACCGGGATATTCGTCTGAAATTGAACCTTATCGCTCATCGTGCGCGCCTTTCCCATCAGTCACCGCCGGAGGAGGTTCTTGCCGCTCGCGGCGAAGCACTTCGTTGCAGGTCATTGTGCAACCCCTCTTGCCTCACTCCGTTTCGCCGGCGTCCGCGTCAGCAAATTGCGTAGCCGTTCATACGCCCGGTGGGCCTTCTGTTTTACGGCGCCGGGGGTCGACGCGGTGGCGCGGGCAATCTCTTCGATGCTGAGTCCATTCACTTTGAGCATGACGAGCACTTCGCGCTGGCTCTCGGGTAGCGCCGCCACAAGCTCGTCGAAGGGCGGCAAGTCGCTCGTTTGATCGTGCTCCGCCGGAGGCTCAGGCAACTCGTCAGTTCCGAACTCGTGCGAAGAGATGCGCTTCCGCTTCCGATAGTCGTCGACCCGTACATGGTGTGCGATGGCATAGACCCAAGGCAAGACCGGCTCTCCCGGACGGTAAGTGTGCCGGGCCCGGTGAATGCGCAACCACACCTCCTGCAACATGTCTTCTGCATTGGCTCTGCTGCCCAGCTGGCTGGCAAAAAACCGATAGAGTTGCGGACTGAGCAGATCGACCAAAGCCGTCGCCGCCGCCCCATCCGCTTGTTGGTACCTCGTCATCAGATGCTCCGCTTCGTGTTCGCGAGCCGCCGCGGCAGCCCTGTTGGGTTGGATCGCATCAAGCTGCATAGGGGATACCCTCTCAATAGTTCGTAGTTCGCTGTGACAGGCCAAATAGTTACGGAGCCCGCCTGGGGAGTGCCGTAACCGCGGTGGCTGCTGGGACCGCCAGAGGACAGAGACGCGCATTGGACGCCAAGGATGCAAACTGTTTGGGGCATGGTGGCAGCATGAGTGCAGTTGGCCCGGTCCCCACGCCCAGAATTCATGCACCGGTCGCTTATCGCATCGAAGCCGCCGCTTGACGCCCACCGTTTTTCTTCAGCGGCCGGACTGCGGACTTTTTCGGACGACTGGTTGCCGCTCAGCGCTGCCACTCCCCAGATCTCCTCTGGTGGAATTCCAGATGTCTTTAGCGGCGGAGGTGGGCCGTTTGGTCAGAGCGAAATTGTTTCCATTTATGGCGTTTCATTTGGCCCCGACCTCGGATTTGGCCCTGACCTCAGATTGATCTCGACTTTGGGCGGGAGTTCCTGCATCCTCTTGGCTTCGGTCGCGTCTTACCGGTGGGCCGCAGCCCTTTACGCGATGCCAGAGGAGATGCCAAATGGACACTACCATGAATGAAACTCATTTCACGAGGAAGGAAGCACAGGTCTTGGACCTACATGAGCGGAACCCGGGGGCGGGTTGTTACCAGAAAGTTTCTGCTTGAGACCTCTGGCCTGCGTAACTTTTCGGGCGCGTCAAGCGATTACGTTTAGTGGAACGGACATCTCCGGGCACATCGCGTCCGAAGATGCAAGCCCAATTACTTTGAATAGAGGAGAGTTTCAATTGAACTGTAAAGTGTTTAACACTCGAAGAATATTAATGGGCGTCATGGCATCGGCGATTTCCATCACATTGGGAATAACCGTCTTGGCGCAGACTACGCAGACTACGCAGGATCCACGCGCAATTCGTACCCCGCGCAGGCTGTTCAACGGAAAGATCGACATACGCAACGCCAACATTTCCCCTGCAACTGCAACCAGTAACCCCAACACTGCGCAGGGGCCCGGAGGGAGCGCGCGAGGCGGTGGACCGGGCTGCGATGTGTTCCCAGCTCCGGCTTCCGTGGGCACGACCGTGGATCTTTCCTACTTCGGACCACCCCCGTCAACGGTCAATCAAAGCCTGGTTGGTCCGGTGCAGTTGCTGAACACCGGCCAGGTCAATTCGCTTAATGGCACGGTCACGATTCCACTGTATCTGGGACACATGCTGGATGGGAGGAACGTCTGGTACATTCTGACAGATGTCGATGACGTTAACGTGGCAGCCGAACTCGGACTGAATTTTTCCGCGAAGCTGACATTTGCTGCGAACGCGGCGCGGACCGCAAACTTCGATGAGAACAACGACCTTGTGTTCAATCAGGGAACTGTCGATTTTTCTCCCGTCAGGAGTATTATTGCCGGGCCTCCCGGCCAGGAATTTCCACCCTCGGCCTACCAGCCGGGATCGATGGGCGACAGCAACTACAGCCCGCTTGTTCAGGTCGTGAATGCAGCGGGCGTTATATACAACGCGCCCATCGTCGCATTCAACGTTAATGCCGGACAGATCGATTTCCCGAACGGTAACGTAGACTATTCGATGGTTCACGATCAGGTGATTGCCATCGATCCGATCAATATGACGGTAACGTTGAATCTGATCAATGGGTTCAGTTTTGGCAGGCCCGTGTGGTACATCTCGATGGACGCCAGCATACCTCTGGCGGCCGCGATCGAGCACAATACTTTTGCGCCCCTGATGGCGAATCTTCCGCTCGGGAGGGATGACAGCTTCTCCAGCCCGATCGAACGGATCTTCATCGCCACCAACGGTCCGGAAGGATGCGCAAATCCGATGCGGCAGGGGTTGTCAGCCGACCTGCAGGATGGTTTTCGGCCTAACAACATCCTGGGCGGAATACCGACCGAAGCCCTGGACTATTCTCCTACCTGGGATGCTAATTTGTTCACGTGGACCCAAGCTGCAATTAACAACGGATACCGGGGCCAGTTGCGTGAAGAGTTCCAGGTTCTGACTTACGTTCAAAACGGCTTCCTTACGGGGCTGGCTGGGGCGGCGTTTGGGAGCGCCGGGTTTTCCATTAATTGTCCCATCGTTCAACGGCTCGATTGACGTTCCCTCGTGCCCGCCGCCGGCCGTCACTCGGGCAGCGGGCACGAGCATTTTCTAATTCAGAGATAAGGAAGGACCAGCGCACCAGACAGGGATCAAGTTCCTTTCGTTTTGATCTTGTTGGGTAGGCTGAGCGGCGGGAAAGGGGGACTCGTGGCTGTCGGATCTCCACTTGTCCACAGCCGTCGCGAGCCGAGGCCGCAGGAATGTGGAAATCGCGTAGCGATGTTACGGTATGAAGTTTTCCGGGCGCCGTTACCAGCGCGATGGCTTCAGCGAACTATCGAGTAGAAGCGCCGAGGAGCTGCTCAATGACCTGCCACCAGATGGACCGGATAATCGCGTCGCATTCAACCCTTTCAGGGCTCGTGCCCGAGGCTGCGGACCATATCGCCGAATGTGAGTCGTGCCAACGTCTGGCAAGCGTATTTGACGAGTGTCGCCCAGCTCCCAAGCCTTCCGAAAAGCGGGTAAAGCGTATTGAGGCGATGATGCTGCAAGACCTGGCTCCGGTTCAACCGCTGGCGCCCGCCCGCATATTTTTCGCTGTACTATTGCTGGGATGTCTTACAGTGGTTGCAGTCGGCTCTGCGCTGTTCGGAACAAACGGATGGCAAGCGCTCGGCGCCGTTCGGAAGATCGCTGTCTTAGTACCGCTGACGGCAGGCGCCGTTATGTTGGCCTGGTCTCAGGTTCGGCTCATGGCGCCGGGGAGTAAGCACGCCATATCGCCTGCCAGGCTGCCTATTGGCGTCTTATCGCTGCTGGCGGTTGTGATCGCATCCTTATTCCCTTGGCGCCTGGAGCCCGCCTTTGTCCAGAACGGTATCGGCTGCATGAGAACCGGCTTGACCTGTGCGGTTCCTGCAGCGGCCTTGTTTTGGCTGTTTCTAAGGCGAGGGGTCGCGTTATCCCCCGGGGTGACCGGCGCGACGGCCGGTGGATTGGCCGGTCTCGTCAGTTTGGCTGTGCTGGAGATGCAGTGTTCCAACTTGAGCGCCTCTCATATCTTGATTTGGCACTTGGGCGTGACCTCGCTCGCAATGGCGGCCGGCTTTGTGATTGGCCGCTTGTCGAGCCTGCGGCGTAACCGTTCGACCTTTTCGGCGAACTACTATCGGCGAACTATTAAAGGGTAAGAGCTGTTTAGTTGCCGAGGTCGCTGGAGGCCCGCCGCTGGCGCGGTGAGGTGAAGGCGCCCGCGCCTCGGCCATCTACGGCGGCAGCGAGGTAGCGCGGCGAAGCTATTCCAGATCGCTGAAGCGTGCAGAGTCCAAACCCGGCTGGCTCCGGCGCTTTTCTGTAGAATGCTTACGGTGCGTTTCGGGTGGCCGACAGGCAAACATGAGCTTCCTCCAAGAGGTCGAGTTAAGCAAGACGTTCCCACCGTTCGCCTCGTTGGAGAAGGTTTTTGGGTTCGTTCCGAATCTCTTTCGAGCCCAAACTCTGCTGCCACGAGCGATTGATGCCGAAGCGGGAATTGCCGGGGCGGTGCTCTTCGAGGAGGGTGCACTTCCTCGAATCCGCAAGGAAACCATACTCTTGGTGGTCGCGGCTGCGAATCGAAACGCCTATTGCCTCACCGCACACCTTCAAGCATTGCGCGCCTTGGGAGTGCCGGATCGTCAAATCAACCAAATCGTCGTCGACTACCGCCATGCCGACCTTTCCCAACCCGATATGGCTCTGCTCGATTTCGCGGTGCGGCTGGCCAGGAATGCACCTTGGCTGTCCGAGGAGGACATCGGTGCACTCCGAGGCCACGGATTCAACGACGAGGCCATCCTGGAGGCGATCCTGACAACTGCATTGAGCGGTTTCCTCTGCACACTGTCCGCCGGGTTGGGCCCATCGCCCGATTTTGAGCCGCCGGCTCCTATGCCCGGAGTCACTACGCCTGCCCCGCCGGGCGCACGCCCATACGTTGGCGGAATCGCCGGACCGTACTTGCACGCTGTGGAACTAAGCCCCGCAAGCTTTCCGCCCTTCGCATTCTTCCTGGAGAGATTTGGCTCGATTCCCAACCTCTTCCGGGCCCAGACGCTCAGGCCGGCTGCGATCGAAGCCGAAGCAAGTGCGTTCCGCAACGTGCTGATGCCCGACGATTTCCTCTCTCATGTGCAGAAGGAGCGCATCCTCCTGGTCGTTTCCGCCGCGAATCTGAATACCTATTGTGTCGCCGCCCACTGTGAGATGCTTCGAGCAATGGGAGTACCGGCGGAGGAATCGGACCAGATCGCGGTCGACCACCATCAGGCCGATCTTTCGGAGGCCAATAAGGCGCTCTTGGACTTCGCCCTCAGACTTACCCGTCACCCCTCCGAATTCGGTCGCGAGGATATCGATCGGCTTCGAAACTGCGGTTTTTCGGAAACGCACATTCTGGAGGCCGTGGTGGTGACAGCTCTCAATAACTTCATCAACACGCTGCAAATGGGGCTGGGCACGACTCCGGACGTTGAAGCCAGACGGGTCTTCGGGCCGGAAGATGTGCATCTTCCTCCCACTGTGGAACGTCATACGGAAGGAACGCGAGACGATCCCGATGCCGCGCTTGTGGCTAGAGCGCAGAATGGCGACCTTGATGCCTTTGAAGAATTGGTTACCTGCCACAGCCGCCGTGTCTACCGGACGTTGATAGGTATCGTCGGGAACATTGAGGAGGCTCAGGACGCAATGCAGGATACCTTCGTGAAAGCATTTCAGCACATCGGGAATTTCGAGGGCCGGTCGAGGTTCTCTACATGGCTGGTAACCATTGCCAGCAACGCGGGTCTGCAACGCTTGCGCGAGCGCAGGCATATCGAGAGCCTCGACGATTCAGCACCCGAGACAGATGAAGAGTTCCGCCCGCGTCAAGTACGGGCCTGGACGGGGGACCCGGAAGAGCTGTGCTCCCAGGCCGAGAGGCGCGGCCTTGTGGAAAGCGCAATGATGAAGCTTCCGCCAAAGTACCGCGTGGTCTTAATATTGCGCGATATCGAGCAGCTTTCCGGCGCGGAGGCCGCCGCGGCGCTTGGCCTGGGAATACCCGCCATGAAGGCTCGCCTGCTTCGGGCCCGCCTGATGCTGCGCGAAGCGCTTGCGCCTCATTTCATAAGCAATACAAGAAGGATAGGGCTATGATTACCTGCGACGAATTTATGGCGGACTTGGGGAATTACCTGGAAGGAGACGTTGCAGGCGAAGTCCGCCAACAGCTCGAAGACCACCTCTCACACTGCCAAACCTGCCAAGTGGTTTACGATTCCACTCTCAAGACTGTCAAGATTGTGACGGACAGCGGTTCGTTCGATCTCCCGGAGTTAACCGCCAGGCCGATTAGAGAAAAGATCATGGCCAGAATACGCGACGTACTGGACTCATAGCTCGACCCTGATCCGATTCGCCTGTGGATCCCGCCGTTTCAGTGCGAGGCACTCGTCCTAATCCGCTTTTTACTTCTTATCGCCGGGGGTTTTCGCGTCCAGCCCACGCCGCAGCCGCGGCCGATTGGCGTCCTCTCCGTGTCGATCTGCCGTTCGTTGTGCAGCATTCAGGAATACTGCCGGTAGATGGTTTGCCGCACTTCGCTGAGCATCATCGTTGAGAAAAGCGCCCAACGAGCTCGAAGAGATCGATCCCGGTGGGCGAGACATTGTGATTCAAAATCTGGACCGCGAGTCCAGGAGGCCGCCGACCGTCGGGCTCGCCGATGGGACGTAATTTCCGGGTCGATGCCTTTCCGCTCCGTAACTTTCCTTGAGGGACGACGAATGATCCCTATAGAAAGGTGTACATGACTACTTCGAAACTGATCGTGGCCTATCCACAACCCACGAACGCAGAAGCTTTTGAAAAGGCGTATCAAGAAGAACACGTTCCCTTGGCGATCGACAAGCTGAAGGGTATGACGAAGATCGTCGGCACGAGGATCATCGCGTCCCCACAAGGTTCGCCGCCGTTCTACCGGGTGGCCGAGGTTCACTTTCCCTCCATGCAGCAGCTCGAAGAGTGCGCAGGCTCGGAAGGCGGAAAGGAAACGCTGGCGAACGCCATGAAAATTTCGTCTGGTGGCCCCCCGGTGATCATGATCGCGGAAGAAGAGAGCTTCAATTTTTGACCCAATTGCCCCCTGGGCTCCACGCTCCTAAGTGATATAACGGAAAGGAGTTGCCCTAGTACCTAATTGCAAAACTCAACGTATTCGCTTATAATCTGGTCATGAGCCAACGATCGACGATTTCTTTGACCTCTGAAGAAGAGCAGACTCTGCGACAGTGGGCGCGCTCTGGTACCAGTGAACATCGGATGGTGGAGCGGGC
>JBEKNN010000309.1:0-10345 GCA_049522755.1 Bryobacteraceae bacterium
GTCATGAACACCTGGCCCTTCAGGGGCAACAGGAACGTATGTCCGGAAATTTCCGTGTAGTCGTAATCCAGGACGGTCTTGGCGGCCTTGATGGGGAAACTGGCGGGTATATCTTCCGCCTCCACCGTGATGCGCATAATCTTGTGCGTATCCTTATCCACCTCCACCAGGCCGTGATACGCGGTCACGTAATCCAGGTGCTCATCGGGAACCATCAGATGGTATTCCGACCGGTTCTGCTCAACGCGGTACGCGAACGCCATCACCCGCTTGGTGCGCAGCGTGCCCCAGTGGTCCCATTCGTAACGCGCCTGCGACGAGCGGTCGAAAATCTTCTTCAGCATGGTGCCGAAATCGCCATAGGAGCTCGACCCGCCCACGGATTTATAATCCTGCACGGTGGGCGTATTGTTATGCAGGATGAGCTTGTAATCTTCCTTCTGGTTGAAGTAGCTCAAGCGCATTGTCAACTCGTCGAACGACTGCCAGCGCGGATCGTCCTTCACCGAGCCGCCATATTTCGTGCCCGGCTTGGGCGCGCCGTAGCGCTTGGTCACCTGCGTACAGATGAAGTCCGGCAGATTGCTGCTGAAATTGAGCGCGTAGTTGCGCACTTCGTCGAGAATCGCGGCCTGTTCTTCCGACGAGGGCGGCGGAATCGGCTTGGGCGGCAGCAGCGCCGTGGGCGGCTCGGCAACGGTCATTGCCTTCGAGCGGTCGCGCAACGCCTCCAGCGCATGGCGCGTGTATACGCCGATGTCCATGGCCTCAAGCTCTTCGAGAGTGCGGTCGTCCAGCCGTTCCGTCAGCTTGATCGTTTTGATGTAATCGGCTAGTTGTTTATCGGGATATTTCCCTCTGGCCTCGGGCGCCGTACAGGACTGAATCAATTGAACCAGCTTGTTGACCGTTAAAGTGGTTTCCGAGGGCGTAGCGGGACAGACGGCGAAACAGAGTGCAAAAGCAGCCAGAACCCAGGAACGCATGTATCCTATTTTCGCATCGAACCGGCGTACCGGGCAACGGCCACCGCGGGGGCCGAATGGGATGTGCTGGCGCCGGTTCAGTTTTCCGTGGGCGTCTTCTCCGCATGATCGATCACCAGAACGTCGACCCAGTCCTTGCGCCCTTCGAGTTTGAGACCCATCTGTTCCTGCAAGGCCGTCATCATCGCGGTCGCCGCATCCATCCGGTCCGCCTGATTCACAGCCGCGACTGAAGCCACGTCGATGCGAATGTCGTAGCGCCCCTTCAATCCCGTCGCGTCGACCACCGGGCGGTCAAACCCTCTCCCCACCTCCGCGGCCAGTTCGCTCATCGAAACCCGCTGTATCAGCAGCGCGCCTTTGTCCTGCCCGGAAACCATTGGGCCCTCCGTGGTGGATTCGAAAAATTTCGGCCTTCCCTTCGCGAGCGTCAATGCATAGACCGGCATCTCTCTCCGTTCCACGTGCGCCTTGACGCCCATACGCTCGGCGAGCAACGTCCGCAGCATCAGATAGAGTTCTTTATCGCCGGCCGGCGCGGCGGCCTTCGCCACGATATCTAAGCGAACGCCATCGAGCCAATCCGGGCCGACGATCTGAGCCGGAATGTTATATGCCCACATGATGCAGGCTCGCAGGGATAAACCGTGGGTGATCAGCGATCCCGGCGAGGTCTGAATGCGGCGCCCCGGAATGCGCATACTCTCCTCAGTGGCAAGTTTTACGGAGGCGGCGTCGAACGCCGGCGACTGCGCCAAGCCATGGAAGCCGGTGGAAATGAACAGGAACAGTACCGTAATTCTCATAGGCTTTGCCTTTGCGTAATTTTAGTGGCCGCGGCGAGTAGGGCGAGTGCGATCAACATCAGGATCGACAGACCCGTCCAGGGAAGCGGGTCGTTGATGTTCGATCCGCCCCAGGCCCAACGCCCATCCATGGTCCGAAGAGGATTCAGACCGTAAGGACGGAGCGGGCCCCACGATGCCACTTGGGCCTGCACTAACAGACCAAACCAGCATGCCATGGGGGCCGTATACTGTCCTCGCAGAACAACCGACAGCAGAAACGCTATGGCAAAGATGAATGCCCCGCACACAAATCGCAGAAGGCCGTAGCGCAGCGCTTCCGCAACCGGGTAGGATTGGTGCACAACCCCTGAGAGCGGCGGTATCAGCAGCGCCGGCGCCACGGCAAGCAGGGCCAATTCACCGAGCCCGACGGCAATCTGTGAGCCAATCAGCTGCGCGCGGCTGACCGGAAGAGCCACCGTAAAAGCGGCGGTGTGGTGAGCGCGTTCCCGTAGCAGGCCTCCGAGTCCCAGGAAAATAGCCGGCAGTACGAACACCAATTTGCCGAGGCCGCCGAAAACCAGACTCTCGATGTACTCGCCGTAGGAGTGGTCAACCACCCGTTCGGAAAAGGCGCCCTCCGTTCCGATCCGGTTAAAAACGACGGCGGCGCAATACCCCGCCAAAGCGAGGGCGCCGACCAGGAACCTGGTCCGGCTCTCCCGCCAGGCCTTATAGAAGAGCATTATTGCGCCTCCTTAACCGTCTCGAGGAACACTTCGAGCAAGGTTACGGGAGCTACATCGACTGACACTGCTTCCAGACTCCGAGCCCGCTCCACAATGGCGCCGGCGTTATGGTTCGCGAGCAGAATCATCTGCCGGCCGCTGGTCCGGACTTGCCGCACGCCGCGGATGTCAAAGTCATTCTCCGGCGGCTGTCTGGCGAAACCCAGCGTGATCCGACGGTAATCCTGCCGCATCTCGTCGAGAGATAGATCCGCGACCAAGCTGCCGCGGTCGATCATGCAAACGCGATCGGCAATGCGTTCCACCTCTGCAATCCGATGCGATGAGAAGAAGACTGTCGTGCCCTCGCCAGTGGCCGCCCCCAGCGTTCCGAGGAGGTCTTCGATCGAGACCGGGTCCAATCCATCGCTGGGCTCGTCCAGAATCAGAAGTTCGGGGCGCCGGGCCAATGCCAGCAGGAGCGCGAGTTTCGTCCGCATTCCTTTGGAGAGATCGCTGACTTTTCGCTCCGCTGGCAACTCATATCGACGCTGCAGGCGGCGTGCTCTCTCGGGCCGCCAGTCCGCATAAAACGAGGCCGTGAACCGGACCAACTGTCCAACGGTCATATAGCCGTATAGCTCCTTGTCCTCTCCCACGCAGGCTACGTGGCGCCGGATCTCGCGATTCTCTCTGGCGTCGTCGATCGCTCGGCCAAGCACAGTTCCACTTCCTTTAGAGGGACGAGTCATGCCGAGCAGCATTCTGATGGTGGTACTCTTACCCGCTCCGTTGCGGCCGAGAAATCCCGTGACCTGATGGCGGGACACTTTGAGGTTCAGGGCGCGGACAGCCTCTACGCCGCCGTAGCGTTTGGACAGATTCTGCGTCTCAATCGCGTAGTCGCTGCCCATCCTTCACCTCGTGGTCTCGAGCTGCTCGGGGTAGAACAGCTCGGCCTCGAACAGCCGGCGAATTTCTTCCGCCGAGAAGCGCTCCTGTTGAAGAGCTTCCACCAGTGCACGAACCCGTTCCTGAGCGAAACGGACTCTCTCCGATCGAGATCTGCCGCCACCTTTCGCTGCAATATAGGCGCCTGAGCCGTGCCGGATTTCGAGCAATCCCGCATGCTCCAGCTCAGAATAGGCTTTGGCTACAGTGTTGTGACTGACGACAAGCTCCTGCGCGAGCGTGCGAATACCCGGCAGCTGATCCCCACGCTGGAGAACCCCTGTATCTACCGCATGCCGAATCTGTTGCATCAACTGCAGGTAGAGGGGTTGGCCCGCTTGTGGATGGAGCTTGAACAGCATGGTTAAACTGTACTGCTGTTATGGTACAGCTTGACTGATATTATGGCAAGCGGATTTTCGCCGCGGCAGCGTCCGGACAGAACCTAGAACTGGCAGTCGCCATTACCGCCTTGCTTCGAAGAAGCCTCGCAGCAGCTCGACGCATTCCACCGCCAGCACGCCTTCCACAATTTCCACCTTGTGGTTCAACACGTCGGAATCCGCTATCTGAAACTTGCTGCGGACTCCGCCAAAGCGCAGATCGCGTGCGCCGAAGACCACTCGCTTGACGCGCGCGGCCACCAGCGCGCCGGCGCACATCACGCACGGCTCGAGCGTGCAGTAGAGCGTGGCGTTTTCCAGCCGGTAGTTCGCGATGCGCGCCGCAGCTTCCCGAAGCGCGAGCATCTCCGCATGGGCTGTGGGGTCGTGCCGCGCGATGGGCGAATTCGCGCCGCGGCCGGCGATCTGGCCGCCCAGCTCAACTACCGCGCCCACCGGCACTTCGCCCGCGGCCTCCGCTGCCCGCGCCAGTGCGATAGCTTCGCGCATAAAGGATTCGTGCATGGACACTCGCTATAATACGGGAACCTACCCCAGGATTCCCATGCCCGAACTTGAAATCCACCAAGAGACCGAACACGAGGCCGATCCAACCAGCCGACCCAACCAGCCGACCCAACCGGCCAGAAGATCGGTATCCTGGCGGCGGTTCTGGCGGTGGCGTTAGCCATTGCGACCATCGCTTCACACCGCACGCACACCGCGGCGATCATATCCAAGTCGTCGGCCAACGACGCGTGGGCCCACTATCAGGCATCGCGGATGAAGTACCACGACCTCGAACTGGGGCAAAGCCTGGTCCAGGTTTTCGGCGCCAAGAGCGGCGCGGCCGACGCGATGCTCAAGCCGAAGCGGAACGCGGCGACCATACCGCCGAGGCGGCCGAAGACCGCGCGCTACGTTACGACGTGGGAGAAGGTTGCTGGAGATCCCAATAATTGGAGTCATCGCCGGCGCCGGGGCGCCACGAATCGCAGACAGCGGATTCTTCGCCTGATTAAACCTGGCCAACTTACTACGAACCTGGCCACGCCGCGGGAGTTAGGCCTGAGTTAAGCCCGCTAAGCTTTCGATTAAGAACGTAAAGAGATCGCCGGTAGTGGAACGAGCCTCGATCGCACGGCGTCCGGACTTAGTGATGAAGCCCTCCAGGTGGTGGAGCCCCCAGGTGATGGACCCCTCCAGCAGCCACGGGAGACGCTGCATCGAAAGCCGAACGAAAGGTCAAACAGAATGCTACTTCGACGATTTGTAACTCTACTCGTCGCAACCACCGGCTTCACGGCCGCGGTTGCGATCGCTCAGACAACCACATCGAGCGTCACCAGAACGCTGACCTCGACTCTCCCTCCGGTGGGATTGGCCAGTTCTGAGACGGCCCAGATCAATGTGACGAATCTCGCCACGTCTTCATCCAGCGGTACGGCGGCATCCTGCACCGGGACAATTTCCTTCGCCAACGCCGCCGGAACGGTAATCGGCAGCGCTACTTCATTCACAGCTGCCAGCGGAGTCACTTCTTCGGTGACACTGCCCTTCGCCAAGACTGCGGCTACGGGCGTGAGGACTGAGGTCCGCGGCACCATTACGCTGAATGCCACATCGGGCGTCCCATGTTCGCTCTCGACATCTCTTGAAACGTACGACACTACCTCGGGCGTGACTCACATGTATCTCTCCACCGGCGATGTCAATGGTGAAATCGGCGGGATCGGAGTCGGCCCGGGCCACTAGGTTGAGGCGGCGGTTGGCAACCGGTTGGCAACCGCCGCGCAGGATGCCATCCTGCCCCACATCGCCGCTTACGCCGCCGCGGCGCGTTCGCCCACCTGCGGCTCGGCGGCCAGATACTCCTTCATGAACACCAGGCGCGCCAGCTTCGAATCGAACTCCACCAGCAGACGGTCGTTGCCTTCCAACTGGCCGGTCGCGATCAGGTTCGAAACCGGATGCACCATCAGCCGCTCAATCGCGCGTTTCAAATGGCGTGCGCCATACCGCGCGTCGATTCCTTCATGCAGCAAATAATCCTTGGCCGTATCCGCTACCACCAGCTCGATGCCGCGTGCGCCCGTTGCGCCATGGATCCGCTCCTCCACGGATGCCAGCTCCAGCTCCACAATCTGCCGTAACTCCGCTTCGCCCAGCGCGTGAAAGACCACCATCTTGTCGATGCGGTTGACGAATTCCGGTGTGAACCGGCGCCTCACCGCTTCCACTCCGGCGCGTGCAAGCTTATCGGGAGCCTGGCTTTCTGCAGTCTGCATCGAGAAACCCAGCTTAGGTTGCAGCATCGCATTCATTTCGGCCGCGCCCAGATTGCTGGTCATAAAGATGATGGTGTCCGAAAAGTCCACGCGCCGGTTATCGCCCAGCGTCAGCGTGGCCTTGTCGAGCACGCCCAGCAGCAGGTTCCACAGCCCGTCGCTGGCCTTTTCAATCTCGTCGAACAGCACGAAGCTCAGTTTCACCGTATCGGTGTGATGCTGGTCGAGCGCCTCCTGGCACAACATGGCCTTGGTTTCACGGTGTCCCAGATATCCGGGAGGCGAACCGACCAGTTTGGCAATCTCATGGCTGTGCTGAAACTCGGCGCAATCGATCTTGAGCACCGCGCGCGCGTCGCCCACCAGCGCTTCCGCCACAGCTTCCACCGCGCGCGTTTTGCCGGAACCAGTTGGGCCCAGGAAAAGCAGGCTTCCCGCCGGCCGTCCCGGGCTCGACATTCCCGCAACGAAGGTCTGGTAGACGTTGACTATCTCGCGAATGGCGTGATCCTGACCGACAACCCGCTTCCGCAGATTCTCTTCCAGCGTGAGTGCTTCCGGCCCCGTCTTGGCGGGGTCCAACAACATCCTTAAGCCAGCCATTTTCTTGCCCTCCACTGCCTTGGACGCGGATTTGGCCGGTGGGACTCATCCGTCTGTAAAGGAATTGAAAGTTGTTGGTAAAGAAAGTTCAAGCACGTTGCAAATGTAGCCTGGATAGGCTAGGCGTGGGGTGGATTTCGCGGGAGTGAACTCCTCCCGTGCGGAGAGCGGGTCCAGGGGGACCCGCGCGGACCGGGGGGTCCGCCCTACAATAATCGTAGTGCCTGTTCCGTACCGCTCCTACGTGCTGGTTTCCCGCGATCAGATTGCCCGCAATTACCGCAACGTGTGTTCCGTGGTTGGTCCGGAAGTCGAAGTCGCCGCCGTCGTCAAGGCCGATGCCTACGGCCATGGCGCGCTGGAAGTCTCGCGCGTGCTGGTCGCGGAAGGCGCCCGCTGGCTGGCGGTTAGCTCAGTGGAAGAAGGCGTCGCGCTTCGCTGCGGCGGCATTGGGCTGCCGCGCATCTTAATAATGGGCGGCTTTCTGCCGTATGAAGGCGAGGCGGTGGTGGAACACGGGCTCACTCCCGTTCTCCACTCGCTCGACCAGATTCGCCAGGTGCACCAGCTCGCTCAAGGCGTGCGCAGCATCCCCTATCATCTGAAGATCGATTCCGGCATGGGGCGGCTGGGCACGCGCGCCAGCGCCGACGCCATCCTCCACGTCCTCAAGCAAACGCCGCACGCTCACCTGGAGGGCCTCATGACGCACTTCGCATCGGCCGCGGATTATACCTCCAGCCAAACCGCCGATCAGCTTGCATACTTCCATGCCGTCTGCGCGCATTTGCGCGGCGCCGGAGTGGATGCGGCCAAAGTGCATACCTCGAGCACCAACGCTATCGGCTACGGGCGCACCGAGGGCTGGCACAATATGGTCCGCGCCGGCCACGCGCTCTACGGATACGTCTCGCCCGCGCGCGGCGATGCGCCGGCGCAGCTTCTGAATGTTCAGCCCGCGCTCACCTGGAAAGCCAAGCTGCTGGCGGTGAAAGACATTCCCGAAGGCGCGACGGTCGGCTATGGCGGAACCTTCCGCGCGCCGCACCCCATGCGCATCGGCATCCTGGGCGCGGGATACGCCGACGGCATCTTCCACCGGCTCTCCAACCGGGGCAAAGCGATCGCCGGCGGCAAGCTCACCAACATTCTCGGGGCCATCTCGATGGACCTCACGACCATCGATCTCAGCCACACCACCGCGCTGACGCCCGGCGACGATGTAACTTTGCTCGGGTGTGAAGGCGAGGCCCGCCTGGACGCGCAGCAGATCGCCCGCGTGGCCGGAACTATCTCCTATAACATTTTGTGCAGCATCAGCGCGCGCGTTCACCGGGTCTACGTTTAGCCCTGGTTCGCGGCCGCGGTTGCCGCCGGCTTTCCGCCTGCGCCGGCTGGGGGCCTGACAGAGGACAAAAAACGATTGTCTCTTCCGCGTCACGAAACAGCCGTCACGAAACAGCCGTCACGAAACAGCCGCCTGAGAGGCGGTTGTGGCCGGGATTGGCTGTCCCAGTAAGTGGCGGGCCTGATTGAGGCGTTGATTCCGGCCGACCAGGCGGCGGATTCCGGCGCTCGAAAAATCAGACCCAATTGCCACGATCTGGGGCGGGAAGTCGCCGGCCGGATCGTACTTTTCGCCTTTGCTATAGGCAAGCCGGGCAAGCAGTTGGGCTTCTTCGAGCGCCTGTTGATGGACGGCCTGGCGTTCGGCCCGCAACCTACGGAACTCAGCCATATTCTTCTCAATAGCCCGATGGATGCGCTGCTCATAGAGAGCCAGAAGCTGGAAATTCTCGCCCTTGGCGAGCCAGGTGCGGGCTTGAGAAAGCGCTTCGTCGATGGGAAGCTGGGCAGGGTCGTCCCGGTCCCGCGTGACGGGGGCGCCGAGTGCGCCGTTTTGGCCGAGCGCGAAGATGCCGGTTTCGAGGGCGCGTGCGCGCTTGAGGCGCCAATGGTCTTCGGCGATGGATTGGGCGAGCTCGATCTCCAACGCACCGACGGGTTGGAGGGAATCGCGGATGCCGGCGCAGTGTTTCTCGAAGGCCTGGTGCTCGTCGGCGGTGAGAAGGCAGATCTGGCCGGTGAGGCCGTGACGATAGGCATTGAGGCGGGTGCGGTGCTTGCCTTTTTCGGTTTTGGGACCCGTGGAATGCTGGGCGTTGGCCAGGTTGGCTTCTAATTGAGCGAGAGTTGTCATGTGGTTTTCCTGTGGAAGCGCAGCCCATGGGGCCGCGCCACTGACCTACAACTAGCACGGGGGTTTGCGGCTGCATGGGTGGAATGCCTGTATCGTGTTGAAAGGAAAGGGAAACTTTATTTTTAGAACGCGTGACCGGTCGGCGGCCAATACGAATCAGTTGTCGGGCCCGCTACCGAACCGAAGCGCTGTCCGACCAACCGTCTTCTTTAGTGAGGTCGAGCCGGTCCGAAATTACGCCGATGCGCGAGAGGAGTCGTCCCAACAGTATCGGACGGGCAGGTTCTGCGATTCCTGGGCCGGAAGCCCGTCGTGGCCGTGGCCTTCCTGCCCTCGTGAGCAGCCCCGCGGCCTTAGTCTTGCTTCAAGGCCTCGATGGAGTTGGCGCCGAGCGAGTAGCCCGAGACAGGGAAGTGAAGCGCCTGGAAGAACGGCGCTGGCGAATTGGTGCGAAGTTGGAGATCCTCTATGACAACCGGATCGTGGGCCGCATCAGCTCCGGGATGCATGACCGAAAGGCCCTTGAATGCCAATCTATACTTTCGCCAAGGGCGCCTGATCGCGATGATTTGCGCAAGTCACACATGAGTACCGGCACTGGAGAAAGCCATGCTGGATTATCTGGATCGGCGCAATCGTAAACCCACGCCGTTCGTCTGGAAAGCGGACGCCGATCTGATCCTCGGCAAAGTTCAGCGACTGTTAAACGAATTTCTAGCTCAGGATACTAGCGACTCTTCAAGCTCCCGGCCACTGACAGCTCCCGCGATGCTGCTTCAACTTTGCCAACCGCTTCGCATCGCCCCACGTGCTCCCGTCCGTAAAGATAGCCGCCCCCACATACGCCTCCATCCGCCTAACCGTCACTACCATTCCAAACCCGCGCCGCCACTGCTGATTCGGTTGCCACGCCGCATGATGATCCAAGCACGCATCGACAAATGCGTCGCGCCATACCCCAGCCGTCACTCCATTCCGATACACAACCATAAACGCACTAAGCGGCACACGATTGAGATTCGTCACCACGACTGAAACTTCAGCGGCCCCATCATTCTGTCCCACAGTGACCACATCCGCCTTAACCGGAGCAGGCCCGTTCGCCGCTGGCCCATTCGTCGGTGCAACCGGCGCTTGGCCGCCTGGCGCAGCCGCCACTACCGGAGGCAGAGCACCCGTCCTTGCCGGCGCCGGATCAAAATCTGCCGCCGCCCCCTGGTACGGTCCGCCATTCCAGCGCCGAAACAACTCATGCAGCTCTCCCGGATTATTCGTCAGGCCTCCACTCAAGATCAAGTCATTCGCCTGAAATCCGTCTCCCTCGCCCAGGGATACGGCGCAACTTCCAGTAAAGGAAATTTGAGCCCCATGCTTTACCACCAGCCGCGCACCCGCATCCAATGAATAGCTCCTGTCCT
>JBEKNN010000310.1:0-10332 GCA_049522755.1 Bryobacteraceae bacterium
GACACCGTGCTGCTCAACGCGCAGCCTTTCTCGGTCGCCTGCAACAAAGGAAAAGTCGCCGTCGCCCACAACGGCAACATCACCAACGCCGCCGAGTTGCGCGCCGACCTCGAACGCCGCGGCGCCATCTTCCAGGCCTCCAGCGACACCGAAGTCATTCTGCATCTGGTCGCGCACTCTTCCGAGCGCACCTTCGCCGGCGCCCTCCGCGACGCTCTCCTGCAGCTCGAAGGCGCATTCTCGCTCGTGTTCCTCGCGCAAGATCGCATCATCGTCGCCCGCGATCCGCACGGTTTCCGCCCGCTCGCCGTCGGTGAAATGGAAGTCTCCGGCGGCCGCAAGTGCTACGTGTTCGCATCCGAAACCTGCGCTTTCGATTTGATCAACGCCGTTTACCTGCACGATGTGGAGCCCGGCGAAATGGTGATCGTCGGCCCCGAAGGCATCACGCATGAGCGTTACGCGCCGGTGCAGGCGCTGGCGCAATGCGCCTTCGAGCACGTCTACTTTTCGCGCCCCGATTCCATCGTCTTCGGACGTCCCGTCGCCGAATCGCGCGAGCAGCTCGGCCGCCTGCTGGCTCGCGAATGCCCCGCCGACGCCGACGTGGTCGTGCCAGTTCCCGATTCCGGCGTGGTGGCCGCCATCGGCTACGCCTCCGAGTCCGGATTGCCCTATCGCCAGGCGCTCATCCGCAATCACTACGTGGGCCGCACGTTCATTGAGCCGTCACAAGCCATCCGCGATTTCGGCGTCAAGCTCAAGCTCAACCCGGTGCGCCATCTGCTGGTTGGCCGCCGCGTCGTGCTGGTGGACGATTCTCTGGTGCGCGGCACCACCAGCCGCAAAATTGTACGCATGGTGCGTCAGGCCGGCGCGCGCGAAGTGCATCTGCGCATCTCCTGCCCACCCACGGTTTCCCCGTGTTTCTACGGCGTCGATACGCCCACGCGCGGCGAGCTGATCGCCTCCAATCACAATATCGAAGAGATCCGCCGATTCGTAGAAGCCGACACTCTCGGCTATCTTTCGCTGGGCTCGCTCCGCAAGGCCGTGGGTGACGACGAGCGCCACGAATACTGCTACGCCTGCTACACCGGCGACTACCCGACCGACCTGGTCCAGATCGACCAGTTAGTAGCTGCCAGCCAGAAGCACTGCTAAATGCCCCTGCAACTAGACGGCGCCAGCCTGACAATCGAAGATGTACTACAGGCCTCCTGGCCTGTCGCCGCGCCCCTTCCCCAAGTCACCCTCGCCCCATCCGCGCGCCGCCAAATGGAAAACTCCCGCGCGCTCATCGACCGCCTGGCCGCGGGCGACGACCCCATCTACGCCGTCAACACCGGCGTCGGCCTGCTCGCCAATGTGCGCATCCCGCGCGGCGAGCTCGACCAGCTCCAGCGCAACGTCATCCGCTCGCACTGCGTGGGCGTTGGCGAGCCGCTCTCGCGCGAAGTCGTCCGCGCCATGATGTTAATCCGCGCCAACGTGCTCGCCAAAGGCTTCAGCGGCATCCGCCCGCTGGTCGCAGAGCGCCTATGCGATTTGCTGAACCGCGGCGTCACGCCCATAGTTCCGTCGCAAGGCAGCGTCGGCGCCAGCGGCGATCTGGCGCCGCTGGCCCACATGGCGCTGGTGCTCATCGGCGAAGGCGAAGCCGAGTTCGCTGAGGGCGAAGCCGATCTCCCTGGCGCTATACTCCCCGGCGCCGAAGCCCTGCAACGCGCCGGCATCGAGCCCATCGACCTGCACCCCAAGGAAGGCATCAGCCTCATCAACGGCACGCAGGCCATGCTCGCCATTGGTTGCCTCGAGCTGGATGCGGCCCAGACCCTCGCGGACACCGCCGATGTCGTCAGCGCACTCACGCTCGATGCGCTTCGCGGCACGCCGCGCGCCTTCGACCCGCGGATTCATCAGGCGCGCCCGCACCCCGGCCAGCTCGCCTCCGCCGAGCGGCTCCGCAACTTGCTCGAAGGCAGTGAAATCCGCCAATCGCACATCGGCTGCCAGCGCGTGCAGGACGCCTACTCGCTGCGCTGCATTCCACAAGTACACGGCCCGGTTCGCGACGCCCTGGCGGAAGCGCGCCGCGTCTTCGAGATCGAGCTCAACTCCGCCACCGATAACCCGCTGGTCTTTGGCGATGAAATCCTATCCGGCGGCAATTTCCACGGCGAGTCGCTGGCTTTCCAGCTCGATTTTCTAGCCATCGCGCTCTCCGCGCTGGCGGGCATTTCAGAGCGCCGCGTCGACCGTCTGGTCAATCCCGCGCTCAACGAAGAGCTGCCGCCATTCCTCGCCGGCCACGCCGGTCTCGAATCCGGATTGATGATGGCGCAAGTCACCGCCGCCAGTCTGGTGGCGGAAAACAGCGTGCTGGCGCACCCGGCGTCCACTGGTTCCATCACCACCAGCGGCAACAAAGAGGATTTCGTCAGCATGGGCATGACCAGCGCCGTGAAGCTACAGCGTATCGTACGCAACACCCGCAACGTGCTGGCGATCGAGACGCTAGCCGCGGCGCGCGCCCTGGATTTGCTGGCGCCGCTCAAGACCAGCGCGCCCCTGGAAGAAGCCCGCACGCGCATCCGCGCCGCATCGCCGCCGATCGCTGGCGACCGCCCCTTCTACCGCGACATCGCCGCGCTAGAATCTCTGATTCGCTCCGGACGCCTGGCCCGGTTGTCGTAGGACAGGCCTCCCGGCCTGTCCGGCCGCCCTCCATGCCACCATCAAATTGCGTGCAGCTACCGGTGGATTCAGCCATTCCCGAAATCTTGCGCCATCTGCGGGAAGCCGTTAACCTGGTGCTCGAAGCGCCGCCCGGCGCCGGCAAGACCACGCGCGTTCCACCAGCGCTGCTCCACCTGGACCCCCGCGACATCCTGGTCCTCGAACCCCGCCGTCTGGCGGCGCGCCTCGCTGCCCGGTTCGTAGCCCAGCAGCTCGGCGAGCGCATAGGCGAAACCGTCGGCTATCAGGTGCGATTTGAGGAAGCGGCCGGCCCGCGCACCCGTTTGCGCTTCGTCACCGAAGGCGTCTTGACCCGGAAGTTGCTATCCGACCCAAACCTCGCGCGCACCGCTTGCGTGGTGCTCGACGAATTCCACGAGCGGCGCGTCGAAGGCGACCTCGCACTCGCCCTGCTGCGCCGCCTGCAGCAGACCACACGCCGCGATTTGCGGCTGCTGGTGATGTCGGCCACCCTGGACGCCGCGCCGGTGGCGCACTACCTCGGCGACGCCCGAGTGATCCGCTCCGAAGGCCGCCAGCATCCGCTTGAGATCGAATACTCGCCGCACTCCGCCGCGGCTCTGGAGCAGCAGGTGGCAGCCGCCGTAGAACGGTTGGCGGCCCGAAGCATCGCCGGCCACGTGCTCGTGTTTCTGCCCGGCGCCGCCGAGATTCGCCGCGCGCAGACGGCTTGCGCAGCCCTTGCGGCGCGCCTCGGATGGATCGTCTTACCCCTGCACGGCGATCAATCTCCGGAAGAGCAGGACCGGGTGATCATGACCCCGCACCAGCGCAAAATCGTTCTGTCCACCAACGTCGCCGAAAGCTCCATCACTATCGAAGGCGTGGCCGCGGTGATCGATTCGGGTCTGGCGCGCGTGGCCAGCCATTCTCCTTGGTCAGGCATGCCCACGCTGGAAATCGCTCGCATCAGTCAGGCTTCCGCCAATCAGCGCGCCGGCCGCGCCGGGCGCACCGGACCGGGCCGCGCCATCCGTCTCTATCCGCTGGAAGATTTCGTGCGCCGCCCCGCGCATGAGGCGCCCGAGATCCTGCGCGCCGATCTTTCACCCGTTGCGCTGCTGCTGCGCGCCATGGGCTTAGGTGGATTGGAATCGCTCGATTGGCTGGACGCGCCGCCCGGCGCAGCCGCGAAACACGCCGAGGATCTGCTGCGTCAGCTTGGCGCCGATGGTGAGACCGGCCGCGAGATGGCGCGCTATCCGCTGCATCCGCGCCTGGCGCGGCTCATCGTGGAAGCACGTCGCCGCGGCGTAGCGGAAGATGCCTGCACCGTGGCCGCGCTGCTCAGCGCCGGGGAACGTCTGCCCGCGCGTGCGGCCCACGCTTCCCGCTCGGACTTGCTGGCGCTGCTGGATGCCCAACGTGCCGCGCCGTGGGATGCGCGTACCGAACAAGTGCTGCGGCAGGTGCGGCGCGCCGTTAATCCGCCAAAGCAGTCGCGGCCCGCTGCTTCATCCACCCTCCAGCGCGACGAGGACGCGCTCTTGATCTCGGTGCTCGCAGCCTTTCCCGACCGCGTGGCGCGCCGCCGCCAGGGAAACGATTTCCAACTGGCGGCCGGCGGACCCGCGCAGCTTGCGCCTTCGAGCACCGTGACCCAGGCGCAGTTTCTGGTAGCCGTGGAAGCCGAAGACCGCCGCGATCAAAAGGCGCCGTTGATTCGCATCGCCAGCGCCATTGAGCCGGAATGGCTGGTGGATCTCTTCCCCGAGCGCGTCGCCGAAGCGGCGACCGTCGAGTGGAATCGCTCCGCCGAGCGCGTGGAGAGCGTGAGCGCGCTAATGTTCGGACAGATCGCCATCGAGCAGACCCGGCGCGAACCGGATGCCGCTGCGGCCGGAGAGTTACTCGCTCAGAAAGCCATCGAGGCCGGTTTGGCGCGCTTCGTGGACATGGAACAGCTGGAAGCGTTCCTCGAGCGCGCACGTTTCGCCGCGCCATACATGGAAATGCCCACAGTGGGCGCGGAAGCGGCGAGCGAGGTCTTGCGAGCGCTGGCGCGCAGTCGAAAGAGCTTCGCGGAACTGGAAGAGGTGGCGCGGCGGGAGTTACTGCACACACTGCATCGGCAGTTACCGCGTGGCTTGGACGCCATCGCGCCCGAGAGCATCAAGCTACCTGGAGGCCGCCAGGTGCGCGTGCACTACGAGCCGGGCCAGCCTCCGTGGATCGCCTCCCGCTTGCAGGATTTCTTCGGGATGCGGGAGACTCCGCGCATTGCGGGCGGAAAAATACCATTAGTAGTGCGGTTACTCGCGCCCAATCAGCGCCCCATACAAATGACCAGCGACTTAGCGGGCTTCTGGGAGCGGTTGTATCCACAAGTGCGCAAAGAGCTATCGCGCCGCTATCCCAAGCACAAGTGGCCTTAGTGGGGCAGCCAATCCTGGCTGCAGCCGCCTTTCAGGCGGCTCCCGACGGTCACTCGTGTATCGAGACTCATAACTACTTCTTGATAGCGTCCCCGATAGCATCCCCACAAGTTGGAGCCGCAGTCACATACGCCATCGCCGCAAGTTGCCCAGTCTGCGGAACCGTCTTCCGAAGCGTGTAACGGATGCTGTCATCCGGGGTAACGTTCAGCAGGGGAATTGCGCATTGCCGGGACGGAAAAGCTTGCGCGTGGGCCACGACGGGTTTCGGCAGCGCCAGGGGCATCTTGACAGGAACTGGCGTTGGCTGCACCTGCGATGGCATTGGCGGAAGGTGTTGAAAGGCGTCCGGCGCGGTCGTCTGCATTCCGGGATCTTGCAAGACTTGAGCCGCCATGCAGCCCACCGTTGCCAGGGACATTAGAATGAGTCTCGATAACCACGTCGGTATCCATGTCGTTATCCACATAGCGTTGGACTGAGTATAGTACGCAGCCACGCCCCGCGCAACGGGATACCACTTACAGCTTCAGGTCCGAAAAAGGCTGAGGGCTGACGTTCCAGACACCCTTCAGGGGGTTGTCTGTGTCCATCATCACGAAGTTAGCCAGGAACAACACCGCCGCCACCAGAGTGAAGCAGCAGACGCCGGTGTACCAATATCGAAAAGGGTAAACGAAAATCAGCAGCAGCAACACGCCGGCGATGGTATTGACAAGACCGGCCAGCGTGGGTGGAATCCGCGTCAAACTCTTGGCCACGCGCTCGTCGCGGCACTCACTGGCTTTCTGCGCCATGTCGATCAGGCGGGCGTGCATCCGTTGTTCGGCATCGGTGAGGGGTACGGCTTCCACCACGCTGTTGACGAACTTGGAGAACACCGCATCGGCCTGGGTGTCCGCGCGGCCATCGCCCAGGGCCGGCCATTCGGACCTGAGAACGTGGTTCGCGTAAAATCCGATGGCGCGGCGAATGCCGGCGTGGGCGTCGGCGTTCAGATAGCCGCTAAAGCGCAGCGCGTCGTCTAGCGAGTTGCATTCGCGGATGACGCAATTCTCGACTTCGGTGAACTGGCCCCAGATGACGAAGATGGTAAAGGCAAGCAGGACCGCATAGATATCGCCGACCAGTTGAATCAGGACGCTCAACCCTTCCGCTTCACGGGCGGTGAAGTTATAGAAGCCAACATTGCGTAAGAAGGCATAGAGTAACAAAGCTACTACAAGCCGGGCTGCCAGCTTAAGGATGTTCTCAGTAGGGAGCGTCCATGCCATAGCGGTCTCCGGACATTATATCCATCCGGTAGGGTATGCTTTAGCTTGCCAGCGCCCGCATCGGGCGACCTTGTGGCCGATCTTCAAGGAAGCGGATTCGGCGCCGAAGCCTCCATCGGCAACGCCCCGTCCCGAAACAACCCCAGGCCGAGAATCGCCGGTGACTCCTCCTCCTCAAACAGCACCACCGACTCCTCCGCTTTCGCCAGCGCCACCGTTCGCCACCAGCAATAAGCCGCCGCGATGCTCAAAACGGCGACTAGCTCGGCGTAACTGGCGGGGTTGCGTAACGCGCGCAGTTCCGCGGCAATGCCAAAGCCGATGGCCTGCAGCAACCCCCCAGCAGCGACGAACATCAGATTAACCTTTGACTTACCCGGCAGGTAGGAACAAGTGAACGGAATCTTGTGAAATCCATACAGGCTGACAAATGCCAGTATGGTCCCCCAGAGACCAAGAATCACCAGATGCCCCACGACTGGACGCCACGGCCATGCCGATAGAAGCACCGCCGCCGAAGCCAGCCAGACCGGGCCTACGGAGAGTACGAACAGAGGCCGCCGGATCGCGGCCAGATATTCCGGCGTCGGGTGAACCGAAGTGACTTGGAACATCCAATTCGCGCGCAGATCGAGCGGCAGGGCAAAGACCACGCGAGTTCCCACCACCCAAGCTGTCATCATTACAATGGACGAAATGATCGGCGAAATAATCAACGGTATGTGCGCCTGTTGCCGCGGTCCTCCGCCCTTCCAAAGCAGAGTCACAAGAGCGAATCCAATTCCCAGATAGAAGGCGAGAATCACGCGATGCTGGCGGCTGCGAAGCAGTGTGCGGATACTGAACTGGACCACCGCGGTCTCTAGCGAGTTACCGAATCGCGGCAGCCAATTGATGCCGCGCACGCCAGGCACGATATCCGGCTCTTCGACTATCTTCCGCAATGTCCGGAAGTAAGACAGCAGAAAGGCCGCGCCGGCTCCCGCAATGGCGAGTGCCAGGCCGAGAAATGCCCGCTTCGCCAATGGGACCATCGCCGGATGCATGGAAGCGTTAAGAGCCTGGAACAATCCGAGGAACCAATAGGAGGGTAGCCAGGCGAGCGCATGTTGATTCTTCGCGGCGGAGAGAGCTTCGGGCGTGGCCAGTGACGGCTGAAGAAAGTAGACGCTCACCACCAGACAAAAGGCCCCAATCTGCAGCACCGCTGACAAACGCAAGAACAACCGCCGCGGCAGTTGCGCCGCCAGTCCCTGCACGCCTAACACGCAGCAGAAAATGAAAGCGCCCGCCGCGAGCATGGTAACCCAATAAGCTGCCAGTGACCGGATCATTCCCAAAATCCCCGAATTCACCGGCGAGAAGACCAGCACCGGCCAGGCGACGCCCGCGAGAGTATGCAGCGACACTACTGTTAGACTGAGCGCGGTAGCCACGGAAGCCACTTTGGCCAGAAACATGGTGCGCGGCAGTATAGGCATTGGCGCCAGCACCAGAACGTCGCGCCGGTTCAGAAATGTGGATTCCCAACTCAGGACCGCGAACAGCCCAACCACCAGCATGGTAGTGGCTATTAGAAAGTGTTCCTGACCCCAAAGGACGCTCACGAGCCTTTCGGGCGGAATGTGGCGAGTATCGAAAAATAGGGCGCCCAGGAAGAGGCCCGAACTGATCCAAATCAATACCGCAGCGAATTGCCAGAGTAACTTGGTGATGTCTCCCTGCGGCGACAGCAACTCCAAATCCACCATGCGGAATAGGAACTCGCGATAGAGTATGCGAAATTGGAGCTTCTCCATGTCTCTTGCCCTCATGCTCCAATCAGGTCCGCGATCTCTCGCGAAATCCCCGCCGTATCCTGTTCCACGGCAAGCTGCGAGAAAATGTCTTCCAGCGTCGGCAGCGCCATCAGCGTGCGCAAGCGCTCAATGGAATCGTCGGCGACAATCTTGCCGCGGTGCAAAATGACGACGCGCGACGAGACTCGCTCCACGGTTTCGAGCTCATGCGAGCTGAACAGCACCACTTTGCCGCGCGCGGCCAGTTCCTGGATCAGGCTGCGCAACACCAGCGCCGTGCCCACATCCAACCCGGAGAACGGCTCGTCCAACAGAATCAGATCGGGATTGTGTAACAGTGCGGCCGAGAGCAGCACTTTCTGCCGCATGCCCTTCGAGTAATTCGAGATGGGCGAGTGACGGTCGCTGTGGAGTAAGAACAGTCGCAGCAATCCGTCAATGCACCTGGCCGCCGGTTTGGCGGGCAGTCCGCGCAATTGCCCCACCATCGTCAGATACTCAAGACCGCCGAGATGAGTGTACAGATGCGGCTCTTCGGGGACATAGCCCATACGCCGCTTGTAAGCCAGCAGATCGTTCTGGATAGGTACGCCATCGAAGAGGATCTCGCCGGAGGTCATCTCGATAAGTCCGGTAATCATCTTCATGGTGGTCGATTTACCCGACCCGTTCGGGCCCAGGTAGCCGGTGATCTCACCGGGATGCGCCGAGAAGCTGACGTTATCCACGGCGATAGTGCCGGGGAAACGCTTAGTAACACTTCGAAGTTCGAGCATAAAGTTACACCCTACCCATCAGCCCCTAGTCATGTCCCTAGTCATGTACCCAACTCGTGGCGCACGCACTCATGCGTGCCGCGTTCACACTCGTGTGAACGCATTCTTGCACCCTCGAAACGCGCGTCCCCAAGAGTGGAAACGCTGCACGCAGGAGTGCGTACGCCACGCAAGTTCTCACTCATCTCGCAATGCCGCAACCGGATCGATAGTAGCCGATCTGCGCGCCGGCAAATAACAAGCTACGGCAGCTACCGCAATCAACAACAAAGGCGGTCCCACAACCTGCGCCGGTTCTAAGGCTCCCGGGTTAATTGGACCAATTGAGGCGGAAGCCCAAAGCACCACTCGCACCAGAGCAGCGGCGCCGGCAATCCCCAGCACCGAGCCAACCAATACCATGGCCGCCGCTTCCTTCATCACCAGGCGCAGCACCTCCGGCCGTCTCGCGCCCAGAGCCATCCGGATGCCGATTTCCCTCCGCCGCCTTACCACCGCCTGCGCGGTGACTCCCGCCAGTCCAACGCACGCCAGAATCAACGCAAACATACCTACCGTGCCATAGATAGTCGTCACGTATTCGAGAGCGTGACTGAACTGAGACAGGTACTCATCCATGCTTTGCACGTTGACCAAGGTCAAACGGCTGTCGATCGCTTTCATTTCACCCCTGATAGCGGCAAACCCAACTCCTTTCCGGACGCGAACCACCACCATCCGGCCGCGCTGGAGGTCCTGCATGGTAAGCGGCAGAAACACCGCCGGCACGGGATCTCTTTGAAATACTGCCGACTTTTCGTAACGCACGACGCCCGCCACCTGAAAAATCCGCTCGCCCTCGCGGATGACCCTGCCCATCGGATCATTGTCTTCGAATAATTTCTGCGCCGCGGACTGATTGATCACCACCGGCAGCCTGGCGCCCGAGTCAGGTTCGGAGCGTAGGTCGCGAAAGTCAAATTCGGCGCCGCGCATTACGTGCATTCCCAAAGCGGCGAAGAACCCCGGGCCGACTTTTTGCAAGCTCACTCGGTAAATGCTTTTCGGGTTTTCCGGTTCCGCTGGACCAACGGAAACGGCGCTCAGTGTAGGCGGCATGTAAGTGAAAGCGCTTGAGTCGGCGAGCGTCACTCCCTCCACTCCGCTTACCCGTGCCAGACGCTGGGGCAGGCCGGCCAATGTCGCCCCGGAGTCAGTGGGTGAATAGCCGTCGCGCACCGGATCGACTGAGAACAGATACATGCTGGACGTGTCGAATCCCGGACCCGCGCGGTTCGCGCCTTGCTGTATTCCGATCACGGCGAAACCCATCATCAATACCAGCAACATGGCGGCGGCCATTTGATAA
>JBEKNN010000311.1:0-10318 GCA_049522755.1 Bryobacteraceae bacterium
GATCGAATCCGCGGAGCCGTCGCCCGATGGCAAGAATTTCATCGTGCACTACATTCACCGGCCGTTCTCTTATTCGTATACGGCCCGGCAGTTCCCCACTGAAATAGAGATTTGGGATCGCACCGGCAAAGTGCTCAAGAAGGAGGCCAGCATTCCGCTCGGCGGCACAGGACGCGGCGCGGGCGCTGCTGCTGCGGCTGCGGATTTGGAGAACCCCATCCCTGCCGGTCCGCGCGGCCTGAACTGGCTCGCTACCGAGCCGGCCACATTAATCTGGTTTGAAGGAACGGGCGGCCGGGGCGGACGCGGCCGTGGGGGCGCGGCGCCCGGCGGCGCTGCGGCTAACACCCCGCCGGAGCCTGTCCATGACAAAATCATGGCGCTCAAGGCTCCTTTCGACGGAACCGGGAAGCCGATCTACGAAGCCGACACGAGCCTCGAAGGCTTCACGTTCACTGAAAACCTTCATACCGCGATCGTGGATGGCGGCGGCGGCGGGCGTGGCGGCGGTGGAGGGGGCGGCCGCGGCGGCGCTGGACGCGCTACCACCGCGTACCTGATCGATTTCGCCAACCCGACGGAAAAGCCCAAGCCGCTCTGGACCCGCGGCGGAGCGCGATATAACGATCCCGGCCGGCCCATGGAGAAGACGCTTCCGAGCGGCGTCCGCGTGGTCATCCTGGACGGCGATAACGTCTTCCTGCAAGGGAACGGCGCTTCCGCCACAGGAGACCATCCCTTCTTGAGCCGCTACAATCTCGCTACTAAGGAGACTAAGCAGCTGTTCAAGTGCGACGACGATCACTACGAGTCAGTCGACGTCTTGCTGGACGCGCATGGGGACAAGTTCCTCACGCGCCGCGAGAGTCCCACTGAGCCGCCTAATTACTATGTGCGCACCTCCTCGGGACAATTGACGGCGATGACTAACTACCCCGATCCACAGCCCATCATGCGCAAGGTTCACAAGGAGTTAGTAACTTACAAGCGGCCGGATGGCGTGGATATGTCGTTCACTCTCTATCTGCCGCCCGATTACACGCCTGGCAGCAAGCCCCTGCCGACCATTCTGTGGGCCTATCCGTACGAGTATGAGACTGCCGACGATGCCAGTGAGACGGCCACCAACGGCTCCCGTTCGCGGTTCACCGAGATCGGCGGATATTCCGAGATCTTCTTCGCCCTTGACGGCTACGCCGTGCTCGACAATGCGTCGATGCCCATCGTCGGCCCGCGCGCCACGGTCAACGATCACTTCCTCGAGCAGTTGTTGATGGATGCCAAGGCGGCTGTCGACAAGGCCGTGGAGATGGGCGTCACGGACCGCGACCGCGTCGGCGTGGGCGGCCACAGCTACGGCGCGTATATGACCGACAACCTGCTGGCGCATTCCGATCTCTTCAAAGCCGGAATCGCCGAGAGCGGCGCGCCGAACCGCACCTTAACGCCGTTCGGCTTCCAGAACGAACGCCGTACGATCTGGGACGATCCGGATCTCTATATCAAGATGTCGCCGTTCATGTTCGCCAATAAGATCAAGAGCCCGCTGCTGTTGATCCACGGCGAAGCGGACGACAACACCGGCACCTTCCCCATTCAATCGGAGCGCATGTATGAAGCGGTCCGCGGCAATGGCGGAACAGTGCGCCTGGTCTTCCTGCCGGCCGAAGCTCACGGCTATCGCGCCAAGGAAACCATCGAGCATGTCAATTGGGAGAAGTTACGCTGGTTCGATAAGTGGGTGAAGGATCCCCCGCCGCCGGGTCTGCGGGGAAACGCGACTAACAATAACGACAAGAACGATAAGCAGTAATCACAGCCGCATGGGCGGATAACACGCGGCGGCTGGCGGAATCTCCGGCCGCTGCGACTTACTCCGAGTTACAACTGAGTTATAGACGACGGCGACCCGCGCCGTGGCCTCAGCGTGCGATGAGATCGTCGGGTCTGGTTGCGCGTTCTTCCGTGCCTGCCGCCGGTCCCAGGCGCAGTCTGCTGCTGGCGATTACGGCCTGACCGAGAGCGAGTCCACCGTCGTTGGCGGGAACCCGGTGATGGATGAAGACCTCAAAGCCGGTTTCGCGGAGCGAGGCCGCCGCATGGCCCAGCAAACGGATGTTTTGAAACGTTCCGCCGCTGAGGCAGACGCGGCTCAAGCCGTGCGCAACCCGCAGGCGCGCGCAGCTTTCGACGACCGCTTTAGCCAGAGTCAGATGGAAACGGGCGGAGATTTCGCCCGGCGCCGCGCCGCCTGTGAAGTCGTGGACAATCGACTCGATGGCCGGGCGCAGATCGATCTGAAACGGGTCGCCGGATTCAATCGTGAAAGGATATACGCCGGAAGCGTTGGTGGCGGCCATTTCGAGCTCGATGGCGGCCTGCCCTTCGTAGGTTGTTTCGTGGCGGATGCCGAGCAGAGACGAGACGGCATCGAAGAGGCGTCCGCACGAGGAGGTTTCCACCGTCTGGATATTGCGCGCCATCATGGCGTCCACTACCCGCACGTGCTTCGGCGGGATGTCGCGAAAGAGCGGAAGCGGCAGAGAGAGTGCGCGTTCGTCGAAGGCCGCGCGCAGATACGCCAGCGCGCTGCGCCATGGCTGGCGGACCGCGCTATCGCCGCCGGCCAGAGGGATGTAGCGCAGATGGCCGCGGCGCTCGAAATTCAGAAAATCGCAGACGAGGAATTCGCCTCCCCAAATCTTGCCGTCGGTTCCGTAGCCGGTGCCGTCGAGCGCCACGCCGATTACCTTTCCGTCGATGCCGTTATCGGCCATGCAGCTCGCGATGTGCGCGTGATGGTGCTGAACGCCGATGGGGCGCAGGCCGGATTCCTCCAGCGCGAAACGCGTGCTCAGGTAATTGGGATGCAGGTCGTGGGCAACGGCCACGGGCGAGACGCGGAAGAAGCGCTGGAGATGCTCGAGCGTTTCGCGGAAGAATTCCATGGTCTCGAGATTTTCGAGATCGCCGATATGCTGGCTGAGGATGGCGTAGCGGTCTTTGGTGAGGCAGAGGGTGTTCTTCAGTTCGCCGCCGCAGGCCAGCACTTCGGCGAGCGGAATGGCGAGTTCGATGGGATCGGGCGCGTAGCCGCGCGAACGGCGCACGGGATATTCGCGGCCTTCGAAGATCTGTAATACCGAATCGTCCACGCGGGTCTGGATGGCCCGGTTGTGCAGCAGGAAATAATCGGCGAGGGCGTGAAGGCGCGGCCACGCATCTTCATTGCGGCTGACGATGGGCTCTTCACTCATGTTCCCGCTGGTCATGACTAGTGCATTACAGGCTCCGGGCGCATCACAGGCTCCGGGCGCGCCGCAAGAGCCATCGAACAGCAGGTGATGGAGCGGCGTGTACGGCAGCATGAGGCCAAGGCGCGCGTTGCCGGGGGCCACGCTGGGGGCGATTCCAGAGTCTTCGCGGCTGGGAAGAAGAACGATGGGCCGGCGCGCGCCGGCGAGCAGGGCGCGGTCCGCATCGGTCAACACGCAGAGGCGCCCGGCAATGGCGAGCGAGGGGACCATCACGGCAAAGGCTTTTCCGCTGCGGCGCTTGCGCTCGCGCAGAAGGCTGACGGAACCCTCATTGGAGGCGTCGCAGGCGATGTGGAATCCGCCGAGACCTTTGAGGGCGAGGATGCGGCCTTCGCGAAGAAGCTGGCGGGCGCGATCGGGAATCGCCGGGCTTCCACGGCCGGAAACAAATTGCGGCGCGGCGGCCGGCGCGAGTTGTGCTCCTGGGAATCCTTCCGCTGCGAGCTCGTCCGCGGAAAAAAGCGTGAGCCAAGGCCCGCAGTCCGGGCAGGCGTTGGGCTCGGCATGAAAGCGGCGGTTCAGCGGATCTTCGTATTCCTCCTGGCAGCGGGCGCACATGGGAAATGCCGCCATGGTGGTGTTGGGACGGTCGTAAGGGACGTCGCGGATGATGGTGTAGCGCGGCCCGCAATTGGTGCAGTTGGTGAAGGGATATTCGAAGCGGCGGTTGCCGGGCAAAGTGAAATCGGCGGCGCAATCGGCGCAGGTAGCTATATCGGGAGGCGCCAGAGCGAAGCTGCCGCGGGCGACGCTGTGCTCAATGATGAAATCGCGGTCGCCGCGCGGGGCTTGATCGGAAACGGTCAGCTGGTCGATCCGTGCCAGCGGGGGAAGCTCCGCTCTCAAGGCCCGTAGAAAGCCCTCGAAGCGCGCCTTGCCGCCTTCCGCTTCGATCACCACCCCATCGGATGAATTCAGCACCCAGCCGCGCATATCGAAGCGTTTGGCGATACGGTACACGAATGGCCGGAAGCCAACGCCCTGCACGACACCGCGAATTTCGATTCGTTTGCGAATGCCCACTGGTTTTCAATTCGGCGCTCCACGCCGTGGATTCCGGTTGCACTCCGAGCACCACAACTTCGCCGGGAGATTCGCCGAGCAGTTGTAAAGCGACCATCGGGCCGGCAAATCCGACCTGATGTATACAGTGTCGCGCTATCTTACGCGAGCCGTCGCGCCGGATCGCGTGAGAGCCGCGACCCGCCTCCAGCGGGGACGCCCTAAACGTTGCGCCCCTTCTCCGCGTCATAGAATAGAAGAGAGCTTATGCTTCACCAAATCGACCGCCGCCGCGGCTTCTCCCTGATCGAGCTACTGATCGTGATCTCGATTATCCTGATCATCATCACCGTCGCCGTCCCCAAATTCCAAAAGGCCCAGATGGGTGCGCGCGAATTAGGCGCCATCAAGGCCATTCAAACCCTTCATCAAGCACAGGTGCAGTACCAGTCGCAATTCGGCAGGTATGCCAATTCGCTGCAGGAACTCGGCCCGCCAGCCAGCGGCGCGGCTACGCCCTCCGCCTCCGACCTGATCGGTAACGACTTGTCGGGCGGCGAAAAGGGCCAGTACAAATTCACGCTCACCGCCAATGCCGGCGGCTACGTGATTACCGCCATGCCCGCGAACCCCAGCGGCGGCAGCCGGACCTTCTATTCGGACCAAAGCATGGTGATCCACCAGAACTTCGGCGCTGAAGCGGCCACCGCCAGCAGCCCCGAGATGAAGTAGCCGGGTTTTGCAAAACCAATACAACTAGGCGACAAAATGCGCGTCCGTCCGGTTTACTATGGATGACGTGCCGCCAGCAGAAACAGTTCAACCTGAAGGAACCACCCGCCGCGGATTCTACGTGACCGCCATCAACGGCATGATGGCCATCGTCTCCGCCGCGCTTGGCATTCCCGCATTGCTCTATCTCTTCACGCCCGCCAGGCAGAAGAAGCCCGACGTTTGGGCCCAGGCCGGCGACATCTCCAGTCTCGTCCCCAACTCGCCTGTCGAAATGGTTTTCCGCCGAACCCGCGTCGACGGCTGGCGCGTGGTTGCCGAAAAGGGCACTGCCTGGGTGGTGAAGAACGAGGGGAACCAGATCGTCGCCTTCGGCCCTAACTGCACGCATCTCGGCTGCGCGTACCATTGGGAAGCTGGCCAGAAGGACTTCCTCTGCCCCTGCCACAACTCGGTTTTTTCCATCGATGGCAAGGTGGTGTCCGGACCGGCGCCGCGGCCCCTCGACCGCTTCCAAACCAAATTGCAAGGGAATAAGCTGCTCATCGGCGAACTGAAGAAGTCGGAGGAGTCTCAGGGATGAAACGGCTCGTCGCGGAAATCGGCGATTGGGTGGAGAACCGCACCGGCCTGGTCGGCGCGCTGCACCACTTCCTCTACGAAGAGATACCGGCGTCAAGCGGCTGGCAGCAGGTGTTCGGCAGCATGGCGCTATTCCTCTTCATGGTGCAGGCTTTCACCGGCATCCTGCTGGCCTTCAATTACGCGCCCACGCCCGGCGAGGCCTATGACAGCTTGCGCTACATTCTCACGGAACTGACCGGCGGGTCGCTGATTCGCGGCCTGCATCACTGGGGCGCCAGCATGATCATCGTGGTGGTGGTACTGCACATGGTGCAGGTGTTCCTCTATGGCGCATACAAGAAGCCGCGCGAAACCACCTGGATGATCGGCGTGGTGCTGTTCCTGGTGACCCTGGCCTACGGCCTCACCGGATACCTGCTGCCCTGGGACAACCGCGCGTATTGGGGCACGACGGTCACCACCCAGATCGCGGCGATGTCCCCGGGCGTCGGCGCGTATCTCACACAGTTGCTCGGCGCCGCGAATGGCGTGGGCGTGGTCACGTTCGCCCGCTTCTATGCCGTTCACGTGCTGATTCTGCCGCCCGCGACCATCCTGCTGGTAGCGCTGCACGTTTATCTGGTGCGCAAGCACGGCGTGGCCCCCGAGCCCGGCGACGAGCTCAAGCCGACGAAGCGCTTCTTTCCGATGCAGGTTTTCAAAGACACGGTGGCCATCTTCCTGGCGTTTGCTCTGCTGTTCGTCATGGCGGTAGCCGTCCACGTGCCTCTGGAGCAGGTTGCGGACCCCACCGATACTTCCTACATTCCGCGGCCGGAGTGGTATTTCCTGTGCCTTTTTCAAGTGCTGAAGCTATTCAACGGACCTTTGGAAGTGGTGGGCGCGGTGGTGCTGCCGGGCTTGACGGTGCTGGCGTTGATCCTGACGCCATTCCTCGACCGCGGCCGCGTGGTCAAGGTCACCCGGCGCTTTGCCGCCATTGGCATTGTGGTGCTGGCGGCCATCGGCTGGTCGGCGCTGACCATGGCCGCGGTGAGGTCCACTCCGCCTCAAGAGGCGGCCGCGGACTTCTCTTTTCCCACCGATTGGATGAGCCTGACGCCGGATCAGATCGCCACTTCAACCCTGCCGAACATTCCCGCATTCGTGCGCCAAGGCGCGGCGGTCTATCAGGCCAAGCACTGCAACGCCTGTCACTCGGTGAACGGTGCGGGCGGCAAGATCGGTCCTGTGCTAAATGGCCTGTCGAAGCGCCAGGCGCGAAGCTGGGTGGAAGACCATTTTGCCGATCCGCAGAAGCTATCGCCGGGAACCAGCATGCCGCCTTACCCGATGTCGGCGCAGGATCGCGACAAATTGACGTCGTATCTATTCTCACTGCCCGACCAGTAGGGCCCGAGGGAGCCGGGAGTGTAGTTGGCCGCGCCGTGCTGAGTCTTAGCCATGTGCGGCCCATACTCCTGGCATTCGTGTTCTCAGCCTTTGCCGCGGTCGCGCAGCGTGAGCGCTGAAGCGCGTGGCGCGTGCACCCCTGCGGTTCAAACAGTTTCTCGTCGCGCCGCTCGGCAACGGCGGGCGAACGCCTCGCTACTTTTCTCTGTCTTTGAATCGCAGCGTGATCCGATTCTCTTTGCCGCCGTAATCCAGTTGTAAATTCTTCACTTTCACCTTTTCCAGCGCGAAGTAGAGCAGGCCGCTAGTTGGCTGATCGGTCTTCCTTTCCGGAAGCATCTTGTCCATCAGCAGCTTTTCCAGCGCCGTGTCCTTCGGCTCGTCGGCGTTCTGCATTTTGGCCTTCACGTTGGTTGGGGCGTTGCTGCCGCTTCCCGATCCCGATCCGCCGCCTATGCCGCCTATGCCGAACGTGGGGCGCGCCGGCTGGTTCCCGGTTCCGTTCTCATTGCGCACGATGATCAGGGCCGCCTTTCCAGCGATCTGGCTGGGCTCGAAGGGCGTCGATTTCTCCACGTTCTCCATATCGCGCAGCACGAAGTCGTCGTGCGAGATCACGATGTCTTTGCCGTACTTCGGCTCCACCTTCACGTCGGCCACCATGTAATGGCCCTCCAGATCGGAACCGAGCAGTTCTTTGACATCTTCCGGCGTCGTGTAAATCGTGAACGTAACGATCAGATCCTGATTCTCGCCGCGCGCCGTGACGATAGTCTTCTTGGGAGCGGCCTGGGAAAGCAGCGCCGCCAAAAAAAGTAGAGCGGGAAGGCGGAAAAACATGAGAAATCCTCTGCCCCGATTATACTTCTCCCTATTGAGGACACTATACGCATGGTTGCTACAATAGAGCTTCACCCCAACTCAGGAGTAATACCCCGCATGGAAGACAAGGAGCGCACGCGCGCGTTGGATCTGGCCCTCAGCCAGATTGAGAAACAGTTCGGCAAAGGCTCGATCCTTCGTCTGGGATCGAAAGACGCCATCGTACCCGTGTCGGTGATTTCGACGGGGTCGATTTCGCTGGACGCCGCTCTGGGCGTCGGCGGCTTGCCGCGCGGCCGCATCATCGAGATTTTCGGACCCGAATCGTCGGGCAAAACCACCATCGCGCTGCAGGTGGTGGCGGAGGCGCAGAAGCGCGGCGGCATCGCGGCGTTCATCGACGTGGAACACGCGCTCGACCCGGCGTATGCGAAAAAGCTCGGCGTGGATACGGACAACCTGCTGGTTTCGCAGCCGGATTACGGCGAACAGGCGCTCGAGATCACCGCGCATCTGGTGGGCTCGGGACAGATCGATGTGCTGGTGCTCGATTCGGTGGCGGCGCTGGTACCCAAGGCCGAGCTCGAAGGCGAAATGGGCGATAGCCACATGGGCGTGCATGCGCGGCTGATGTCGCAGGCGCTGCGCAAGCTCACGGGCACAACCAGCAAATCCCGCACGTGCCTGATCTTCATCAACCAGATTCGCGAAAAGATTGGCGTGATGTTCGGCAGTCCGGAGACCACCACTGGCGGACGCGCGCTGAAATTCTATTCGTCGATTCGGCTCGACATCCGGCGCATCGCGGCGATCAAGGACGGCGAAGCGGTGGTCGGCAACCGCACCAAGGTGAAGGTGGTGAAGAACAAGGTGGCGTCGCCGTTCCGCGAGGCCGAGTTCGACATCATCTACGGCGAGGGAATTTCCAAGGAAGGCGATCTGCTCGATCTGGGCGCGGCCCAGAATATCATCGAGAAAAGCGGGTCGTGGTACAGCTACAAGGGCGACCGGATCGGGCAAGGCCGGGAGAACGCGCGGCAGTTCCTCAAGGACAATGCCGACATCCGCCAGGCCGTGGATACCGAGTTGCGCAAGGCGCTCGGGTTGACCAAGCCGGATGGCGCGGCCGAGCCGATTCCGATGCCGGATCCAACCGCGGCAGCGCGTCCGGTTGCCGCCCGCAGGTAGCGTCAGCGGCATGACCGAGAGGGAACGCGAGCGCGCCATACGGGTGAAGCTCGCGCGGTCGGAGACCCGGTTTCCGGCCTTCGTTCCCACCGGCTTCGAAGCCCTGGACCGCGCGCTCGCGGGCGGATTGCCGCGCGGACGCATCACGGAACTATTCGGCGGGCCGTCGGGTGGCAAGACCACGCTGGCGCTCGATATCGTCGCGCACGCTCAAGAAAACGGCCTGACCGCCGCATGGATCGACGCGGAACATGGTTTCGACCCGGCTTACGCCAGCGATCGGGGCGTGAGTCTGGAGCGGCTGCCGATGGCCAGCCCGGATACCGCCGAGGAATCGCTCGAAATCGCCCGGCAACTGGCCGGATCGGGCGGAATCGACCTTTTGGCACTCGATTCGGCGGCCGCGCTGACGCCGGCGCTGGAGCTGGAAATCGGTTTGGGCGACGGCTCGGCGGGGATGCAAGGCCGCGTTTTGTCGTCCGGATTCCGCCGCCTGGCCTTCGCGGCGGCCAGAACAGAAACGGCTATTCTTGTTTTGAATCAAGTACGTAGCCGCTCCGGCGCATCCGAGGACGAAACCAGCGCGGGGGGGCCGGGGCTGAAGCTCTACGCGGCTGTGCGCATCGTTTTGGAGTCCGCCGGCAGGACCGGAAACGTGCATTTCCGCATTTTGAAAAGCAAAGTGGCGGCGGCGTTCCGCGAGGGCGACCTGCGCCTCGATGGCGGCGCAGGGTGCTCCAAGACCCGGTAAAAAGGGCGTTCCAGCGCATACGATGCAAAAAAACCCATAAAAACCGGGCTTTTTTCTTTACTTCACGTGATGCTTCCCTTATGATTGATATCGATTGACGCGAGTTCGAACGAACTACGCGCCGGGGAGAATCAGTTAAAAAAGGAGAAATATGGCTGCAACAAGAATGACCCAGACGCAACTGGTGAAATCGCTCGCGGAGAGCAACGAGATCAGCAACAAGCAGGCGAAAGCCATCCTCGAAGGCCTAGCCAGCGTAGCGATCGCTGAGGTGAAGAAGAACGGCGTGTTCGTGCTGCCCGGAATCGGACGGCTGGTACGCCAGGACCGCAAAGCTCGTACGGGACGCAACCCGGCGACCGGCGAAACCATTAAGATTCCGGCCAAGAAGGTCGTAAAGTTCCGCGTGGCGAAGGCCGCAAAGGATGCGATTGTTCCGCCGAAGAAGAAATAACCAGCCACGGAACTCGGGCACGAAGAAGATCTAAATCGAAGAAAGTTCCAAAACGGATAAACCCCGCGTGCCCCT
>JBEKNN010000312.1:0-10071 GCA_049522755.1 Bryobacteraceae bacterium
GCAGGCACAGCAGCTCGGCTACAAACTCGTACCGATCGAAGAAAAACCTGCCGCGTAGCTGGCTGAATTGAAGGGTTCGCAGCGGGAGTTCCTTAGGAGGTATGTGGGATACTGGCGGTCAGTCCGCATGCCGCTCTTCGCTTGGATGCTACTGCTGGCCGCCTCTTCCAGCGTGGAACTGGTGGACCACACCTACCAGATTCCAGCTAACGATTGGAGCTTCGTCGATCTCGGACTCAGGCCGCGATCCGCGCTCGTTAAGGCCGACTTCGCCGTCGAGGCCGGTCCGCCGGTGCAGTTGATGCTGATGGAGCAAGCCGATCTGGAGCGTCTCAATCGCGGCGAGACGCATGGCATGGTCCTGTCCACCGCGGTCGGACTGGCCGGCCGCCTCGAAGTACGCACGGGTAACTCCGGCGACTACGTAATGGTCGTCGAGAACCGCTCCGGGCGAGCGGAGACCTCCAAAGTCCGTCTGCGCGTCTTTATCGATTCTGCGGAAGCCACGCTGCTTTCACCCGATCGCCAGCTTACGGTGGTCGCCATCAGTTTCGCCGTATTCCTCGGAATTGCGACCTACTCCGCGCGCCGCCTTTGGCAGGCCGTCAAGCGTTGAACGCGCCGTTAACCGCGTCGCTCGACGCGGCGTCGAAAGACTCACCGGCCGCCGCCACAGTCCGCCGTATATCTTCTTCCGAATGCGCCGCAGACACAAATGCGGCTTCAAATTGCGATGGCGCCAGATACGCGCCGCGCTCCAGCATGGCGCGGAAGAAGCGGCCGAAGCGCGCGGTGTCGCTGCGTTTGGCCGATTCGTAATCGGTCACCGGATGGTCCGTGAAGAAGCAGGTGAACATCGACCCTACGCGATTCACCGTGATACCCGCGGGAGCGGCGGCGCACAACTCGGCAGCGCGCGATTCCAACTGACTGTAGACTTCGGGATGCGCCTTCAAATGCCTCAGCATCGCCAGGCCCGCGGCCACCGCCAGCGGATTGCCCGAGAGAGTCCCGGCCTGATACACCGGACCGGCGGGCGCGATGAGCTGCATGATGTCCTTGCGGCCGCCATAGGCGCCCACCGGCAATCCGCCGCCGATCACCTTACCCAGCGTCGTGAGATCGGGATAGACGCCGTAGAGCCGCTGCGCCCCGCCGAAGGCCACGCGGAAACCGGTCATCACCTCATCGAAGATCAACAGTGCGCCTTCGCGCCGCGTGATCTCACGCAGAGCTTCGAGAAAACCTGGCGCGGGCGGTACCACGCCCATGTTGCCCGCCACCGGCTCCACAATCACCGCGGCGATCTTGCCGCCATGCGCTTCAAAGGCCTGTTCCACGGCATTGACGGAGTTATACGGTACGGAGACCGTAGTGTCGCAAAACGCTTGCGGCACGCCGCGCGTATCGGCAATACCCAACGTCGCCAGACCCGAGCCGGCCTGCACCAGCAGCGAATCCACGTGGCCGTGATAGCAGCCGTCGAATTTGACGATCGCGTCGCGCCCCGTGTATCCGCGCGCCAGGCGAATCGCGGACATGGTAGCTTCGGTGCCCGAATTGACCAGGCGCACCATCTGGATGGAAGGGACCGCCGCGCAGATCGCCTCCGCCAGATCGATCTCCTGCGCGGTGGGCGCGCCGAAACTTGTGCCGATCTGCAGCGCGCCTTCGAGCGCCGCGATAATCTCCGGATGCCGGTGCCCCAGCAGCAGCGGGCCCCAGGAGCCGACGTAGTCGATGTACTCGTTGCCGTCCACATCGAAGATGTGCGAACCTTGCCCTTGCGCGATGAATAGTGGATTGCCGCCCACGCTGCGGAAAGCGCGCACGGGCGAGTTGACGCCGCCGGGAATCAGATCCTGCGCGCGTTGAAAAAAGGCTTCCGACTTAGTAGTCGATTTCATAAATTCAGTAACAGCAACTTAGAGCCGGCTGCAAGCCAGGATCGGCCGCCCACTATCACATCAGCCGGCTCAATCCAAAATTCAGGCACCTATCTAGGACGCCGCCGTTCAGATTATTCAGGAGGCGGCGCTTGAGACCCAGATACGGCTGATTGCCTGCAAACAGGTCTTGCATCACGGCCGAAAAGCGCTGGCTACGGCGCGTGAACTGCACCATGCGGGAAGGCACGGCGCCGAACAGGAATCGCCCTTGAAAAACCCGCTTGGCGAGGCGCGCGCCGAATTCCAGATCGGCGCCGAAATCCCTGCTCAGCAGCCGGCCGTAGTGCGCCACTTTATCCGCCAGCTCGCCAGCTTCGGAAAGCAGCGCGCGCACGGCCAGATCGGCCGAGCGGATGGCATAATAGAGACCCTCGCCGGTGATCGGGTCCACCAGGCCGGCGGCGTCGCCCACCGCCATCCATCCCTCGCCCGCCACGCGATTCCTGCGCCAGGACGCGGCTTCGAGCGAGGGCAGAAGGTGGCTGTAGAATGGCGAACCCTTCCAGCCGAGCCCCCGCTCAGTCATGTAGCGTTCCAGGCGCTGGCGCAGGGAACTTGCAGTCTCGCCCTTGCCGCAGATGCCTACGGAAAGGTGGCCGCATCGCGGAAAGATCCAAATGTACCCTTCCAGGCGCGGCAGGAACTGGATGTCGATTCGCGCCTGCTCGCCCGGCACATAGTAACCCAGGGCCGACATGGCATCCGCCGGCGTCCACTGCGTGCCCACGCCGCGCAGCGGATTGCGCGCGCCCGTGGCGACGATGCAGAAATCCGCCTCGGCGATGCCCGACTTGGTGCGCAGCAGCCAACGCGAGCCGCTACGCTCCATACCCACCACGCGGACCTTTTCCAGTTGCGCGCCGGCGCGTCCGGCGCGGTCGAGCAGCATGCGGTTCAGCTCGATGCGCGAATAGATCAACAGTGGATCGGACAGCTTGAGGCTGGCTTCGCCCACATGCGGAGCCGCTAGCACGCTCTCGCTAACGAAGCGCTTGGGCGTGGAGTTCTCCATCAGAAACGGATATTGGCTATAGGCCTTGTGCGTCAGGCCGCCGCCGCACGGTTTCTCCCAAGCCAGCTTTTCGTCGAAGAGCTGAACCTTGAGCCCGGTGGCGGCCAATTGCTCCGCGGCGAAAGCTCCCGCGGGGCCGCCGCCTAAGATGGCGACGCGTTTCATTGCTTCTTGTGGGCAGGCGGCAGGTCCTGGGGCGAAGGCATTTTCTGCCCGCCCCCGCCAGTCGCTGGGTCCGTAGGCATCGCCCCGCCGCCGTGCGGATTCGCCGCTCCCGGAGCGATGGCGCCGCCGTGCCCGGCCCCAGCATCCCCGCGGCCCACCACCACCCAGCGGCTGCCTTTTTGCTGCAGGCTGTAGCGCATCTGCATGCCCTGCTCGTGGTTCGCTCCCTTGGGCGCGATCTGCACTACAGCATCGGCTTTATCGCCGTTGAACTGGAGGGAGGCCAGGGACACATCCATATTCTGATTGCTGAAACCGGCCTCAGCCAGATGGTCGAGAATGCCCTGACGGACCGCCTCCCGATCCTGATTTCCGCCGCGGCAACCGGCGAGGGCCAGAATTGCAGCCACGAGGAAGGTTATGCGCACCCTTCGATTATAACCATCCCACTATCGCCATCCGACTACCGCAAAGATGCCGGGTGGTACCATCAATGCTAAGCCCACCTATATGGATACCCTGGAAACCCCGAACTGGACGCGCGCCGAAAATGTCTGCCCCAGATGCAAGCTGGCGATTAAGGTGGATGCCCGGCGATGCACGCATTGCGGAGAGCACTTGAGCGCCACCAGCAGGTTTCCTCTCTACGTCGGCATAATCGGCCTGCTGGCTCTTCTTTTCGTGGCGTTCCTTATGGTAAAGACCATCCGGCGATCCGATCAGAATACAGACACTCTACCGGCCGACGGCCAGCAGATTTCCCAACCGGCCCAACCCGATAAGCCGCTGCCGCTAAACAAGTAAGAATTACAGATCTTCAGTGGTGCTATCCGGCCGAACGGTCCGGGGCCCGTAGAGATCTTCGTCGGTCAGCGTCGCGCCGCTTCCGGCTCCACGTACGCGCGGAACAACGACCCGGTCGGGGCTCACATAGTCGTCAGCCTTGGCGTCTTCGGAGCTGGCTAAAGCCACGCGCGGCCGGGGTTTATCGGAGTTCCCATAGTCGCCGGCCTTTTCGCTCTCGGAGGCGATATCCTGCGCCCCGGTGTGTTCCAGGATCTCCTTGCCGCGCTTAACCCAATCGGAGCTGTCGCAATGCACGGAAAGCAGGACGCCGCCTTCGCGGATGCGGCCTTCGTAGCGCTTGGCTTCATATTCCGGAATCCCCATTCCGGCCAGCGCTCCCACAAAACCGCCGAGCGTTCCCACCGCTCCTGCGCCAGCCAGAGCGGCCACAATAGGACCGGCCGCAATCAACGGCCCCAGCCCCGGAATGGCCAGCGCCCCAATGCCGACCAGCCATCCCAATACCCCGCCTGCAAGGCCGCCCGCCACCACGCCGGTGGTGACGCCCTCCGGCGCTTTGGTGTTTTTTTCGTGCGCGAAATCCTTGGTTCCCTGATTGTCCTGAAACAGCACCGAGATATCGGTATTGCGGAAACCGGTCTTGCGCAGATGCTCCACCGCTTCCTCCACGGCGAACCGGTTGGGATAGATTCCAAAGACTGCTGTATTCTTGCCTGACATAATAGTGAGCTCCTTTGCCCTATCCCGTCATGCACGAGGATGGCCACGCGGAAAGCCGCGCACAGCGGCCAGTATTGTTTCAAACATCGCCGTTTTCGAACATGGCCGTCCGCGCAAGATGGGTTTAGACTATTTGGAGAGGGATCTGATGCGAACCACGCGACGAACGTTTCTAAGCGCGGCCGGCGCGGCCGGCCTGAGCGCAGTCTATGTCGACTCCGCCTCGGCGAAGATCGAGCCCGAGCCTTGGGGAATCAAACTGGGCATCGCCACCTACACTTACCGCAAGTTCGAGCGGGCCAAGGCCATCGATTTCATCAAGGCCGTCAAAACCCCCTGGCTCAGCATTAAGGCGGACCAGCCGCCCGGCGCCGGAGCCAACCAGCATCTGCCCGGATTGCCCGCGGAAGGCAAGCCTCTCGCAGCGGATGCGGCCGCGCAGATCCGTGCGGCGCGCGCCGAATACGAAGCGGCCGGCATCAAGATCATGAGCTCCGGCAACGTCGGCATGACCAAGGCGAAGTCTGTAGAGGATTTGAGGCCCACCTTCGAATGGGCCAAAGCCGCGGGCCTTCCCATGATGGTCTGCGCGCCCACGCACGAAAACATGCCGTTTGTGGAAGCCCTGGTGAAGGAATACAACATCCGGATTGCGATCCACAATCACGGCCCGGAAGACCATAACTTTCCCACGCCGCAATCCGTACTCGAAGTGGTGCGGAAACTCGACGCGCGCTGCGGCCTGTGCATGGATGTCGGCCACTCCGTGCGCGCCGGCGCAGACGTGATCAAAACCATATCCGAAGCGGGCTCGCGCCTCTTCGACATGCACGTGAAAGATCTCTCCGCATTTAACGAGGAGAGCTACAAAACGTTGCCGAACTTTGGCCAATGCGACGTAGGCGACGGCGTGATGCCGTTCCCGCAGATCTTCAAACAGCTCAAGAAAATGAATTATCAGGGCTGCGTGAACCTGGAATATGAAATCCACGCCGACGATCCGCAGCCCGGCGTACAGCGATCCTTCAGCTATATGCGCGGCGTACTGGCTGGTCTCGCAGCGGGGTAGTGTTAGTGTAAGTGGCGCACGCACTCTGCGTGCAGCGTTCACACTCCTGTGAACGCGCTTCAGTCCCGCGCCAGTGTCATGGAATACCGCGCAGCCAATCCGGCGCCGCGCCGCAAAGGCTACGCTGTGCGGAACGGCCTGAACAATCCCCGGGAGGGCGTGGAGGTCTTGGCTTCTACGCCTTTTTCCTTGCGGTAAGCCGCCAGAATGGCGGACTCATCGTAATCGATGGCGCGAGCGTACTGCCGGATGTAATTGGTATCGTAGATTCCGCCGGGAAGCTTCTGGAATTCCCCCTGTTCGATGGCTGTGAGCAGCCGTACGCTGATTTTGGTCGCGTCGGCGATCTGATCCAGGGTTATGCCTCGATTGCGTCGAATCGTAGACAGCCCCAAAACGCTTCGTTCTTCTGGCATCGGCGTATCTTTCCGGGGTGGGCCGGATAGGCCTACTGGAACTTTTCCCGTAAGTTGCCACTATAACACTACTTCTGCCTCTGATAAACTCTTTTTTTATGGACATTTGCCGTCGCAGCTTCGGCGCGTGTATGTTGGGCAGCCTGGCCGCCCGGGCGCTGGCGGCGCCATCCCGCGCTAAGTTATTGGTACTAGTAGTTTTAGAACAATTCCGCCCCGATTACCTCGATTCCGTTTGGCCCGCCCTCGGCCCCGGTGGATTCCGGCGCCTCCTGGAAAAGGGAGCCTATTTCCCGGATTGCCGCCACGCCGCCAGCACATTCTCCGCATCCACGGTCGCCACCCTGGCAACCGGAGCGTGGCCTGCGCAACACGGCATCATCGCCGATTCTTGGTACGACGAAGCTTCGAAGAAGCTGGCCTCCGCCAATGAGGAAGCGCTGCTTGCCACCACCCTGGCCGCCCAGGTTGTCGCCAAATCCGGGACCCGGGTGTTCGTGGTTGCCGATTCCGCGGCGCATGCGGGCCTGTTCGCGGGCACGTCCGGCGCCCGCATGTTCTGGATGGATGCCGGCGGCGAGTTCGCTACGCGCGGCGAAGCGCCGGAATGGCTGGCCGCCTACAACAGCCGAAATTCACCCGAGGCTTTGCATAACGCCAAATGGCTGGCAGCCGGCGCCAAGCCCGACACGCCCGCGCTGCGCGTGCTGACCTACGACCAGAATCATCCCGGCGATTTCACGGCGCTCTACAAGGCCTCGCCGTTCGCTCAATCGGCCGTCTTCGATTTGCTCGGCGAATGCATGGAGCGGGAACGGCTTGGACAAACCGACGCGTTCGATTTCGTGTGCGTCCTTTCCAGCGCGACCGCGATGCTGGGCTATGAGACCGGTGCGCAGTCGCCGCTGATGCAACAGATGGTGCTACAACTGGACCACCGTTTGGAAGTGCTAATGGGGGACTTGGCAAAGGGCGGCGGCGAAAATGGATTCAGCATCGCGCTGGCCGGCGCACACGGCGCGCCGCCGCTGCCATCGCAGGATACGCGCGCCAGAATGGCCGTCAACGGCGAAAGGGTGGCGCAGGCTGTAGCCGGCGCTCTGGCGGCGAACAGCTTCGGCGCGGTGCGGAAATATGTCTATCCGTTTCTCTATCTCGATGCTTCGGGATGGCGTGACCCGGAGCCGGTTCGGATGGCTGCGGCGCGCGCCGCGCTCAACCACGCCGCGGTGGCCAACTACTACACCGCCGGGGGCGCCTGCTCCACCCAGGACGAATGGCTGCGCCGCTTCCGCAACAGCTTCCACGCCAGGCGTTCGGGCGACGTGATGCTCTCTTACCGCGCCGAATACGTCGAAGATTTCGGGCAAAACCGCGGCGTCTCTTACGGCTCGTTATACAACTACGACGCGCGCGTGCCGCTGTGCTTCTACGGGCCGCAATTCCGCGCAGGCGTGTATGAATCGCCCGTGGAATCGGTCGATCTCGCGCCCACGCTGGCGCGCGTGATGGGTGTGGCGGCGCCATCGTCGTCCACCGGACGGGTGTTGGGCGAAGGACTTCTCGAATGAGCGCGGACGCGGCGGCGCTGGCCACCTCGCTCTGTGGAATCGCTCTGCGCAACCCCGTAATCGCAGCTTCGGGCACGTTCGCGTATGGCATTGAATTCGAGAAGCTGCTGGACCTTAATTCGCTCGGCGGCCTGGTGGTGAAGGGCCTGTCGCGCGAGCCCATCGAGGGCAACCCCGCGCCGCGCGTATTCGAAGCCGCCAGCGGCATGATCAATTCCATCGGTCTGCAGAACATCGGCGTGCGCGCTTTCGTGCGCGACAAATTGCCGGCGCTGATGAAGCTCAAGACCGCCGTCTTCGCCAACGTTTTCGGCTATCGGACCGAGGACTATGTGGAAGTAGTGCGCGTACTCGAAGATCACGCAGGGCTGGCGGCGTACGAAATCAATGTCTCGTGTCCCAACACCAGCCACGGTGGAATCTACTTTTCCAGCGACCCGGCGCTGTTGGCGGAAGTGATAGCCGCGGTCAAGAGCGTGGCGCGGCGGCCGCTGATCGTGAAGCTCTCGCCCAATGTGGCCGCGATTGAGCCGCTGGCGCAAACGGCCGAATCCGCCGGCGCCGATGCGATTTCGCTGGTGAATACGTTTATCGCGCTGGCCATCGACGCGCACACGCGGAGCCCGGCGATCGGCGCAGGATTGGGCGGACTCTCCGGACCGGCAATCAAACCGATCGCACTGCGCCTGGTCTGGCAAGCCGCGCGCGCCGTAAAGATTCCGGTGATCGGTCTGGGCGGAATCGCGTCCGGCGAAGATGCGGCCGAGTTCCTGATCGCAGGCGCCAGCGCGGTGCAGGTGGGCTCAGCGACATTCTGGGACCCCAGATCGCCGGTGCGCATTGCGGAGGAACTGGCGGAGTTTTTGCGGCGGGAGAAGATAGGGAACGTGCGGGAGTTGGTGGGTACGCTGAAGATGGGGATGCATTGAGCGGAGAAGATTCCATGTGGCTCCGCATCCATATTGCTGACGGCATTGCTTACGGCGATCGCTCATAAAGATCGGCGCTACTATTCGCTTAACGCATCCGAGTCTGGCTGGGCTAGAAGCTCCGCGCCACCGGAAGGCGCCAGAAAAGACGTCTTCCCTCAACTCGCAGCGCCCCACGATTGATCCGCCTGCACCAATTGAACGGCATTGAAGCGCTTTAAGCCACGCGCGCCAACTGGCGGTATTCTTCCTCGGAGCGCGCCGGCAGCAGCGTCCAAAGCGTGTAGACGCCGAGCGCCGTTCCGAAGGGCATATGGATCAGGCTGAAGCAGCCAAGCACGATCGCCAGCATGCGCGCCCAAGGCTGGCGTTCCAGCAGCCCCCAACCGGTGATGATGCCAAGCACCGCGCTGCCCAGCAGCAGCATTCCGATGAATTGCAGCAGGCCGTGGACAAAATTGGGCATTTCGGCGAATTCAAACACGCCGGGCCGGAAAAACGTCAGCAGTACGAACGCCGGAAGGATGGAGAGCGCCGAGACCGCAAGCCACAGAATGCCCAGCAGTCGCAGGTGTCCGGCAAGCCTGCCTTGCGTAGGCATGAGCGGGATGGCTGCGGCCGGCTTGCCGCACGCCGCGCAATACCGCTGGTAGCTCTGCATTTTGACGCCGCAACCGTCGCAGTACATGGTAGAAGCTCCTGAGTGGAACTACGCGGCGGCGGTGGGTTTTGTTCCACAGCGACCGATTTCGGCCGGAAGCGCCCCTTCGCATCACCGGGCGTACGGGAGCCAGAGGCTGCGCAAATCAGGTGGACAGGGCAAGGTTCCAGCGCGTCCACAGAGGAGGCGTAACTGGGTTTGCGGCACTGGAACATCTGGTCCGGCGGCGGTGACGGCGTCCACTGCTCCCAGCGCCCCGGCATTTGCCATTACCAAGCACAGGCGCGCCAGACGGCGCTCACCATGCCTGCGATCGCAAAGCTGCAAGCGGGAGGTTCGAAGTAGGAACGCCTTCACCACGTTCGCACAGCCTCCGGCGACCGATGGCCGCGAACGCAATCGGCGCCGTGCGTGGAGGCGGGTCCGAGCGGCGGCAGTCAGCGATTGTATGGCATAGGGCTCACGGCGTGGCGCACACACTCAACGCGCTGAGCGTGTTTCCCGCGGCATGGAGCTATTGAGCTAAGTCGAATGAGTCAGGAAATCCGAGTCAATAACCCGCCCATTGCAGCACCGTTGCTGCACAGCGTTGCGGGGCCGGCCAGTAGGGTTGAAATTACTGGGCGCTCACAGCCCACCAAATGCCGTTGCCGTCGCTGATCAGATGGACGGCGTCCAACGCCCTGAAGGTGTTAGCGGAGTTTGAAGTTGACCCCACGTTGATCAATTCTCCCGAAGGCGCCTGAAGCGTAAAGCCGCTGTTTGCTGGCTA
>JBEKNN010000313.1:0-10003 GCA_049522755.1 Bryobacteraceae bacterium
GCCAGGAGCCGATGGTAGAAGGCGCGCTGGACGCCTCGCCATCCGGCACGCACGAAATCCTGTTAAACGTGCGCGCGCTGGCCGAGCCGGAATCGCTGCGCGCCATTGTGGAGCGCGAATTCGCGGGCTTGCCGGCGCGCCTCGAATGGCAGCACGTGCAATGCTTCCGCCCTTCGGCGCCTTCGCCGTACTACAGGGTGTGAATACACGTCCGGCGAAAGCGTTTCGGCGGGTGCGAGGATGACGCGATGAAGATTGAAATTTATACCGCTTCCTGGGGTTTCGGGTGGCGATCGGTGGCGGATGGCTGGCTTTCGGAGGGTTCTGCGGGGGACTGCGGGCCGGCAAACGGCGTGGCGGGAGGCGGTTGGGCGGCTGCGCGGGATGCGGTTTGGGGGTTTTGACGGAACGAACCCAATTTCGCGGAAGTGGGTTTGGATTGTTGGGGTTGCGGGGGTGCGGCAGCGGCGGGAGCGGCTTGCTGCGACTGGGGATCGGGGTTGGCAGGCGGAAGCGCCTGCCCCACTTTGGCTTGCAGCTCCTTTAAGGCGCGGTGATAGGCGCGCTCGCAGGAATTTTCGATGCGTTGGAGGCGCTCGAAGGTGGGGGAGGCGGTGGCGAAGGCGTCGCCGGACGAGCAGGCCGGGGCTTCGAGATTTGCGCCCATGAAGATATTGGTGGCGTGTTCCCAGAGTTCGGCTTCGACGCGGCGCAGGCGGCGGAGACGCCATTCGTTGGCAATGAGCGCGTCGACGAGGAAGCGCTGGGTGGAATCGGCGGGACTGTATTGGTGGTGGTACTCGGCGGCGAGGTCGGTGAGATCGCCGGCGGTTTCGTCGAACATGATCTGGTGAACGGCGACGATGCCGTGATTCGCGGCGTTGTAGCGGGATGCGGGTTGGCCCTGCGGAGTGCCTGTTGTTTCGGTGTTTCGCCGGTTGGCGGCGCGTTCGTTGCGATTTGACATGAATCCTCTCGACTCGAGGCTAGCAGGCGTCGATTCGGCTGCTATGGGTGGATGGCTGTAAGTTATAGGGAACAAAGGGCGAATATTTCTGAAAGTGGCGTGACTGAATAAAGGTTTGGTAAAACTTTGCTATTCCCTGCCGCCTATAACCGGATAGAAGGGACGTAATATCCGGCTATTTTATTTGAATTCAGACGGACGGGGCGGTACGGTTAAGCTTTGGAGGATATGCATGACAATCACCGTTGACGTCCGGCCGGAGGTCAAGGCCGAATTGGCTCGCCGGGCGTCTATGCGCGGGACGCCGGTTGAGGCTTACGTCGCAACGCTACTCGAAGAGGCCGTCGATCTGCCGTCCGTGCCCGCGCCAGTCGCCAAGAATATGGTTGAGTTGTTCGCTCCCCTGCGTGGACTCGATCTGGATTTTGAACGAGACAGAGACCCGGGACGGGACATCGAATTGTGAACGGATACTTGGTTGACACCAACATTCCATCCGAACTTACCCACGAAACGCCGGATTCCCGCGTGGCGGCATTTCTCGAGAACGCCGGGAGAGAGAGCGTCTTTCTCAGGGTGATGACCGTAGGAGAAATCTGCAAAGGCATCGAGCTACTTCCGGCCAGCCAGAAGCGGAGTGCGCTGCAAGACTGGCTTGATTGCGATTTGCGTACATGGTTCGCCGGGCGGATTCTCCCCGTTACCGAATCCATCGCCGAACGCTGGGGCCGCCTGGCCGCAGCCGGGAAGCGAAGTGGGGTAACGTTGGCGGTGGTGGACGGTGTGCTCGCCGCCACGGCGCTCGAACACGGCCTGACACTTGTGACACGGAACGTGAAGGATTTCGCCGGGCTCGGTCTGGTTCTTCTCAACCCTTGGGATTCGGCATAACGGCAGTCCCATCGGTGGTTCCCTCAGCTACCATCGCTGACGGGCACTTTGCTATTCCATGCCGCCTATAACCGCACAGAACGGAGGTTATCCCCTCCTAGTCCTAGTTTTCGGAGGGCTTCTGCACGTTGTCGATGACGAGAAGTTCCAGCGGCCCCTTGCCCGCTTCCAGCTTGAGACCAAGTTGTTCCTGTAAAGCGGCAAAGATGGACGGGCCAAGGGGATCGCCCGCATCGCTCGAAGTCGTAATTCCAGGGGTGGCGTCGTCCGGCGTAAACTCCAAATGGAAATCGAACATCCCGGTCAGCCCCGTCTTGTCGATTACCGTGCGGTTCAGGAATTGAGCAAGATACTGGGTCAAGGGAGGGACGGTCACCCCCGACATATCATCCACGCTGATTCGTGCGCCTACGGCCTTCATTGAGCGGCTGGGCCCGTTGACGGTGATTTGCAGGTTGCCGCAAGCAGCAGGGAGTTTGTGATCTGGCCCAATGGCGGGCGGGTGCGCCGGATCGAAGACAACGCAGCTTCCTTCTTTCGAGTGTTCCATTTTGAGGCCGGCCTTTGCCACGGTCAGCTCATAGACCGGGCCCTCTTTGGTCTCGCGATGGACTCTTAACTGAAATCTGTCTTCGAGAAGCGTTCGCAGCATCAGCAGCACCCGGTCGCCGCGAAGCTCGCCGTCGGCTTTTGCAACGATATCGAACCCCTGGGAGTTGACCCAGTCGGGAGCGCCGGTGATCTGAAAGTCGGAGACCTTATACGCGTTGCGGATGAGACGCCGCACGGGAAGGTTGCGGACGTTCATCGTTCCGGGAGAAACGCCCGTCCCGCCAAAACTGTCGCCAGCCGGGTGAGGTTTGATCGACGCCACCTCGAATTTCGGCGCGGCCGAAGCCGCAGAGGCAGGCGGCTGCGCCTGAAGCACCGAACCGGCAACGCCAGCGAAAACGACGATGGCTGCGGCCATTCGCATAGGAATGGAACCTCCTGTACGAATGGCTAGACGCTCCCTGGAGGGTAATCGTAACGGCAAGCGTGGAGGTTTCGCCAGCTTCCACATAATCAGAGTGTCGCCGGCGCCGCCTATAGGACCGGACCTGGTAAGAAGGGGCCTTAAGCCGGTTCACTGTTCCATTGCTCCCCGGACCCCTGGTCTGCGTGGTTGGACGCGGAGCGCCCCATGTCACTTAAAGATTTCCAGGCGATGAGGTCCTTGTCGGATGAAGAAATCGAAGACGCGCTCTTACGCGCCGAGGATAAAATCCGCAAACGCACCGACCAAGTGGCTCCCGATGCAACCCCCGATGTGAAGAGCGGCATGTACGATATATTGTGGCAGGCCTCCATCGATCGGATCACGTTCCAGGACGACGATATCCGGAAGATCACGGACGGGGCATGGTCAACGTCCCGCTCGCGAAGAAACAACTGGAAAGGATGCCTTTCGCGACCTCATTGCCTGGCAGCGGGAAAAGATTTGAGGCGCTTCCGAAAGCACCCATGCGCACAATACTCTGAGCGTAGAAACCACGCACGTCCAGGTCTTCTATCCGTTCCACCCGCTGCATGGCGTCACCCTACAGGTTGTCCGCAGGCCGAGGGGGACGGCGCGGTTTCAGTCATCGACCGACAGCGAGGCGGCTGAAGATTCCGGTGTAGATTATGTTGCCGGAATGCGCCGAGCTAAAGATTGCGGACCGACCATCTGCCTCCCATCAATTTCAATGTGGACATCAATGTGGACCTGAACAAGGGCGGACTGCGGCTCAATTTCACGGGCGGCGCGGTCTGGAATCTGGCGTTTGAGAACAACGGCATCACCAGCGCCTGGTGCGCGCAATTGGGAGTGGGACTGCTCGGGAAATTCCAACTGTTCCGAACGGCGGCGCCATTTCTCAAGGCGCCCACATCGGCGCCACATAGACGTAAAACATCGCGATCAACCCGATTACCGACGCCAGGAAGATGCTGTGACGCAGCGTGAAGCGGAAGAGCAGGTGCTCGTCGCCGCGCTTCATCGATGTGGCCGCGGCGGCCACCGCGATGCTGGTGAGGCTGATCATTTTGCCCATCACGCCACCGCTGGAATTCGCCGCAGCCATCAGCACCGGGTTCATCCCCAGTTTGTGCGCCGTCACCACTTGCAGCGTTCCGAATAGCGCGTTGGCAGATGTGTCGCTCCCGGTGAGAAACACGCCGAGCCAGCCGAGGAGGGCGCTGAAGAATGGGAACACCACGCCTGTCGCGGCGAACGCAATACCCAGGGTGGCCGTTGCGCCGGAGTAGTTCATCAGAAATGCGAGGCCCAACACGGCCGCGAGTGTGAGTTCGGCGAGCGCCAGTTGCTTCGCCGTGTGACTCAGCGCGCGCGCGAATTGGCGCGGGCTGAGGCCGGCGATCACCGCGCCCAGAATCGCGGCGATCAGGCACGCGGTCCCGGAGGCGGAGAGCCATCCGAACGTATAGACCGCGGCGTAAGGGGCCGGCTTTGGGACCGCGGGCGGCATACGCTCAATGGTGTTGTGCAGCCATGGCCATTGAAAAACGGCGTTGTACCGGTTGAGCTGCGGCTGAATCTCACCCCACAGCAAAATCAAAACCACCAGTAGCGCATACGGCGCCCAGGCGAGCGCTACCTCGCGTGCGGGCCTGCCCACGCGTCCCGCGGCTTCCGGACGCCAGATGCGAATGAGCAGTATCAGCGACCCCATGGCCGCCATGGATGCGAGGATATCCGTGAGTTGCGGTCCGATGAAATTGGACACGACAAACTGCGTGCCCGCGAAGGCGATGCCGCAGACGGCGGCCGCCGGCCATACGTCCCGCAAGCCCCGCCGGCCGGCCATCACCAGAATCAGATATGCGGGTATGAATAACGATACCGGCGCGCACAGGCGCCCCACGCCGGCGCTGAGGCGGTCCACCGGAAGGCCGGTAGTGACGGCGAGCGTGGTGATGGGAATCGCAATCGATCCGAACGCCACCGGCGCCGTGTTGGCCAGCAGGCAAATCGCCGCGGCATAGAACGGCGTGAAGCCCAGGCCGGCGAGCATCGCGCCCGCGACAGCCACCGGGGTTCCGAACCCGGCCGCGCCCTCAATGAACGCGCCGAACGCGAAGGCGATTAGCAGCGCTTGCAGGCGCTGATCGCCGGTAAGGTGTGCGATGGAATCTTTCAAAATGTCGAATTTGCCGCTTTCCACCGTCACGCGGTATAGCAGGATGGCGGAAAATACCACCCAGCCGATGGGAAAGAGCCCGAAGGCTGCGCCGTAGAATGTCGACGAAACCAGCTGGCCGAACGGCATGCCGTAGACCGCGGCAGCCACCACCGCGGCGGCCGCCAAGCCCGCGAGTGCGGCCATCCACGCGGGCCTGCGCGCGACCCCCAGAAGGATCAGCAACACCAGAATCGGAACGGCCGCGGCTAGCGTGGAGAGCGGCAAACTGCCGGCGACCGGAGTGTAGTTCTGTTGCCACATATCAAGGTGATTGTACGCTGGAATGTTGCGGCGGTGGGTAGATTATCGGCCGTCGTATACCCTATATACATGACGCAACGATTTCGCATACCGGCCGCATGTGGAATTCTACTGTTGATCCCGATCTTGCGCGGGCTGAGCCAGGCGCCGGAGCCGTTGCCTTCCATAGAGCCAATGCCGGACGCCATCCCGGCCGCTCCCGATCGCGGCGCTGCCGGCATGGCCCACTGGCTCCGCGCGCTGCAAACCCGCGCCAGCCTGGTGATGTTCACCGCGCATCCGGACGACGAAGACGGCGGCATGCTCGCCTACGAAGTTCGCGGCCAGGGCGCGCGGGCGGCGCTGATGACGCTGACGCGCGGCGAAGGCGGGCAGAATGTCATGTCGCAGGATTTCTACGACGCGCTGGGCCTCGCGCGCACCCAGGAACTGCTGATCGCCGACCGGTATATGGGCGTCGACCAGTATTTCTCTCTCGGCGTGGACTACGGGTTTTCGAAAACGCGCGAAGAGGCGCTCGACAAGTGGGGCTACGACCGCATTCTTTCCGACGCCGTGCGCGTGGTGCGCATGACGCGTCCGCTGGTGGTGATGTCCGTGTTCCTGGGCGCGGCCACCGACGGCCATGGCAATCATCAGGTGGCCGGACAGATGGCGCAGGAGGTCTTCAATGCGGCCGGCGATCCGGCAAAATTCCCGGAGCAGATCCGCGCGGGATTGCGGCCCTGGTCGCCGCTTAAAGTCTATGCGCGCGTGCCATTTTTTCAGGCGACGGCCGAGGGGATGTACGATTACGCCATCGATAAATTCGTGCCGGTGCGGTTCTTCGATTACGTGAACCAGAAGGCGTTCACGCAAGGCCCGGATACCACGCTGGAGATTCCCGAAGGGCTTGCCGCGCCGGCCGCGGGAATGACATTTTTGCAGATCGCGCGCGAGGGGCTCGGGTTTCAGAAGACGCAAAACGGCGGCGGCGCCATCCCCGACGCGGCGCCGTTCCAGAGCGCCTATCACCGCTTCGCATCGCGCGTGGGGGCGGCCGCGCATGAGACATCGTTCTTCGACGGGATCGACGTTTCGATTCGCGGAATCGCCACATTGGCCGCGGGCGACCCCAAGTTTCTGCAGGACGGGCTCGCCGCCATCGCCAAGCCGGCCGCGGATGCCATGCGCGATTACCGGGTGGATCGCCCGTCCGCAATCGCGCCGCTTCTGGCGGAAGGCTTGAAGCAGACGCGCGCGCTGATGTCGCTTGTGCAGTCCAGTTCCATCGCCGAGCCGGGAAAAAGCGACGTGCTCTTCGAGTTGGGCGTGAAGCAGCAGCAGTTCGAAAAGGCGCTGGCCGCGGCGCTGGAGATTTCGTTTCAGACCGCGGTGGCGGCGGAAATTCCCGGCGGCGGGCGTGGCGCGCCAGCCCAATCCGCGACTGACGCAGCATTCGCAGCTGCGCGCGGCGGACGCGGCGGCGCGCCCACCTTCACCATCGCCATTCCGCATCAATCCTTCGGCGTGGATGCTCAGCTTTTCAATCAGAGCCCCGAGCCGCTCGCCGTTGACAGCGTCAAACTCGAGGCGTCCGATGGCAAGAACTGGGAGATCCGCACTGAGGGCAGCGCGGTCCGCGAGATCTCCGCCGGCAAAGAAGCGCAGTGGCGATTTGCAGTGACCGCTCCGCCCGATGCCGCCCTGACGCGGCCCTATTTCAGCCGCCCCAACGACGAGCAGCCGTACTACGACCTGACTGATGCGCGCTATCGCAATCTGCCTTCGGCGCCGTATCCGCTCGCCGCGCGGGCCCGCGTGGTTTACCGCGGAGTGGCGTTCGACGTCGCCGGGGTGGTGCAGACCAACGAGCGCGTTCCCGGTTTCGGGACTATCGAAAACCCGCTGCTCATGGGGCCCGCGATCTCGGTGTGGATTTCGCCATCGGCCGGGGCTGTGCCCATAGCGTCGAAATCGTTCGCGTTCACCGCCACGGTTCACAGCAACGTAATCGGTCCGGCAAAAGGAACGCTGCGCTTGAAACTGCCCGGCGGATGGCGCGCCACGCCGCCGCAATTTCCGTTCGCATTCGCCCGCAACGGCGAAGATCTGTCGGTTACGTTCTCGGTGTCGCCCGACATCGTGAAGCCCGCCGAGTACACTATCACCGCCGTCGCGGACTATAACGGGCGGGAATATTCGGAGGGCTATCGCCTCGCCGGATATCCGGGACTGCGCCCGTATCCTTACTATCGTCCGGCGACGTATAAGGCGGTCGGGGTGGAAGTGAACGCCGCGCCCGGTCTGCATATCGGTTTTCTGCCCGGGACCGGCGACGACGTTCCGAAGGCGCTCGACAATCTGGGACTGAAGGCCCGCATTCTCGCCGCCAGCGACCTGACGGACGGCGACTTGAGCGAATACGATGCCATCATCCTGGGCGTGCGCGCCTATGCGGTTCGCGCGGATCTGAAAGCGGCTAACGCCCGACTGATGGAGTACGTGAAAAACGGCGGCGTGCTGATCGTGCAATACAATTTACAGGATTTCGATCATGACTACGGGCCGTATCCGTTCACGCTGGGAAATAATCCGCAGAAAGTGGTGGACGAGAACTCGCCCGTGACGCTGCTCGAGTCCGCGAACCCGGCGTTCGCCTGGCCGAACAAGATCTCCGAAAACGATTTCAAGGGCTGGGTGGAGGAGCGCGGCCACGGCTTCATGCGCAGTTGGGATCCTCACTACACGCCACTGGTGGAGACGCACGATCCGGACCAGGACCCGCAGAAAGGCGGCCTGCTGCTGGCGCGCTATGGAAAAGGATTCTATATTTACGACGCGTTCGCGTTATACCGCCAGTTGCCTTCGGGCGTGCCGGGCGCGTACCGCATGCTGGCGAATCTGGTGAGTCTGGGGAAGAATCCGCAGTGGAAATAGGATGGGACGTGACCGCGGTTGGCAGGCGAAAGCGCCTGCCCCACAGAACTATTGCGAGCCGCGCTTAGGAGGATTGCGCCCGGACAACGGAAACTGTTCCAGTTCGATTATATTTCCCGACAGCGGCCAACTGTCTCTCGAACACCAATAGAGCGCCGCCGCGGCGATCGTTTCGGGCGTAGTCATAGTCCCGAATGGCACCGAGTCCGCCGGCGGGTTGAGGTGCCAATTCGTCCCCATCCCATCCAGCACCTTACGCTCATATTCGTTTCGCGTGAGCACCCAACCTAACACAAAGTGGTTCACTCGAATACGGTGCGGACCCCAGGCATCGGCCAGGTTGCGTGACAGCGTTTGCAGCGCGCCCTTAGAAACGCTATACGGCAGCAGGTCCGCTTCGCCGCAATACCCGTTGATGGAACCGATATTCAGAATGCATCCGCCGGTCTGCTTCAGCGCCGGGAACGCCTCTTTGCACAGCAAGAAAGGCGCCCGCACATTCACCGCCATCATGCGGTCGAATACCGCTGCGGTAGTGTTTGCCGCGTTGGCCCGGTCTATGTTCGCGGCATTGTTCACCAGCACATCCAGTTTTCCGAAGCGCTCCAGTGCGGCCTCCACCAGACGCCGCGGCGTATCGGTATCCGACAAGTCGCCATACACGAGATGACTCTGTGCCGCATAAGTCGCGGTGTCCCAGGTCAGCGAACCGGCTAACCCATGCAACAGCACGGAAGCCCCCTCACTCATAAAGAGCCGTGCGATCGCCTCTCCAATGCCACTGGTGGAACCCGTGACGAGGCATGTCATATCCTTCATTTTCATGGAGGCTCCCTTTCGGTGAATTGCGTCGGCGCGCGCCTCAATCGAACAGGTCCGGCTCCTCGCGGCTGATCATGTTCCACATGGGTTGGAATTGGAACCAGCCGTTGATGCCGCCGGCCACCTGGTTGCGCGCCACCACGGCGTTCTGGTGCGCGATCTGGATCGGCTTGCCCGCCGCTTCTGCCAGCAATTGCGTGTGGCAGCTTCGCTCCATGGCGATGAAAAACCACGCGGCCTCGTCAACGCTGCCGCCCACCGTCAGCAGACCGTGGTTGCGCAGAATCACGGCCTTGCCCTTGCCCAGCGCTTGCGCGATGCGGTCGCCTTCGGCGGTTTCGTAGACCACGCCGGTGAAATCGTCGAAGAGCCCGTGATCCTCGTAGAAGGCGCACGCATCCTGCGTGATCGGGTCCAGCAGGCGGCCGAGCGACGACCAAGCCTTGCCGTAGATGGAATGCGCGTGCGCCGCCGCGACTACATCCGGCCGCGCGGCGTGAACGCGCGAGTGGATTGCGAAGGCCGCGGTATTGACGTGGTAGTCGCCCTCGATCACTTCGCCCCGCTCGTCGACCAGGATCAGGTCTGAGGCGCGGATCTGCGAAAAGTGCACGCCGAAGGGATTCACCCAGAAGCAGCCGGCGCGCTCGGGGTCGCGCACCGTGATGTGGCCTGCGACGCCTTCGTCGAATCCAAAGCGCGCAAATAAACGGAAGGCGCCCGCCAAATGGACCTTGCGATGGCGGCGCTCCTCTTCGACTGTGGCAAAAGTGGGTGGCGGCTCCAGATCTCTGCATCGTCCCGGAGCTTCAATCAATGTGGCTTCAATCATACTGTAAGAATAATACTTTGTGGGGCGGCCGATCCTGGCTTGCAGCCGGCTTCTTTGCCTCGCGATAAATCGCTTCCAGCCCCGGCC
>JBEKNN010000314.1:0-9830 GCA_049522755.1 Bryobacteraceae bacterium
GCCAGGCAAGCATCGCGCGCGCCTCCACGCCTGGCGTTTTGGCCTCACCGGCCGTATCCGCCTTCTCACCGCCGGCGAGTCGGCCGAACCCAACGCCGCTTGTCAACAGGCTATCAAAGACGATCAACTGCTTGCCCAGTTTGCCTGTAACAAGGTCGAAAAGTACCATCCGGCGCACGACTTCCCGCCGGAAATGCCCCAAATTGGGTTTGATTTTTCGCCCGCCGCCGTAACCCGCCTGACCGGCCGGGGTCGCCGCCCCAGGGACGCCGACGAGGGGCGCGGTCTTGGCTTGTCGAGTTCCGTAATGCCCCGTCCGACGAAAAGCGATGACACGTTCGCCAAATCACGCTAGTTTTTTAGCATCCGGCTCGTTCGGGTCCGCTCATTGTCCTGGTGGTGGTCTGCGCGGCAAAGCTCCCCATCGAAAGATTAGCGGCAAACGCGGACACTTTTCGCCGCTTGCGAGCGTCTCAACGATATCGAAAAATTGTAAGAAAAAACATTTTGGAATTACCAACAGTTGGGGGGGCAATAACGTCATACCATCATCGAGGTCTTGTCACGGAGCTTTGTCACTGGTTTTTGCCATATGCCGCAATCTCTCGCCACCGCCAACTGTGTTATCCTCGCCGCGCTTGCGGCGTTTGGACAGATGGCGGCGCCGACGGCATTCGAAGTGGCCTCAGTCAAACCGAATACCTCGGGAAGCGGCAGCAGCAGGACAAGCGGCACTACCGGCCAGCTTACGATTACGAACCGCAGTTTGAAGGAGCTTATCGAGATGGCCTACAGCGTCCAGGACTTTCAACTCTCGGCTCCGGATTGGCTTGGTTCCGCTAAATTCGACATCGTGGCTAAGATTCCCGCCGGCGCCGGCGCGAATCAACGCCCGGCAATGATGCGCGCGCTATTGGCGGACCGGTTCCAACTTGCGGTTCACCGTGAGTCGAAAGAGATGCCTGCGTACGCGCTGGTGGCGGCCAGAGGCGGGCCGAAGCTGCAACAGGTGGAGCCTGGCGGCACAAACATGAACAACAACGGGAATAACAACTCGCGGCAGATCACTGCGGAAAGAGTATCCATGGCAGGGCTGGCCGAGACCCTGGCTCGGATAGTGGAGCACCCGGTGGTTGACCGGACCGGCCTCCAAGGCGTTTATAAGCTGAAGTTGGAGTACGCGCCGGATAACGCCAAGCCCGATGGACCGGACGGCGCGGCTGGACCCTCGATTTATGCAGCGTTGCAAGAGCAATTGGGGCTGAAATTGCAAACGCAGAAGCTACCCGTCGAGATCATTGTGGTGGACCGCGTGGAGAGAGTCCCCACGGAAAATTGAGCGCCGAAGCGGAAAAACTTTCGGGAATTGCGAACAATGTCGTTCGCCGCATCGTCATACCAGTCTAAGGAACTCGATAATTGGGCGGCGCCGGTGGAGTACTGATCGGCCCACGTCACGAACTGCTAATTCGCAGGGCGTCGCGGAGTCTTTATCTTAAGGGGCCAGGATTTGTGGGGCAGGTTGTCAACCTGCGGCCGATTGTTAATCGGCCTTGTCGCGAGCAGCGCCGAAATGGCTGGTGAAGGAGGAGTTGTCACAAAAGGGCAAAGCCAGGCGTCATTGTTCTGAGCGCGAATTCGGAGGAAACCAGTCCGATTTGCGGGCTGTTTCGTCGGCGAGATCGTCAAATATAGAACTAGAGAATAGGAGAATGGCGCGAGCAATCGGCGTTGTTGGCGTAATGATCATCACTGCGTTGGGTTCGTTCGGGCAACCCGCGTCTGAAATGCCGGCGTTCGAGGCGGCATCGGCGAAGCTGGCGGCGCCTTCCACCAACGGCATGATCGGGAGATCGTTTGGCGGCGATTGGGCCCCGGACGATAGCGAACGGGCCGGTATGACGTTCCGGTTGAGAACTAACTGATTAGGACCAAATACGAGACAAAACGGACGCGAATGAAGAACCAAACTATCTGGAAGCGCTTATTCAACTGTCTCCTGTCTTGCGTGGTCGCCTGTACCGCCGTCTTCGCAGTCGCCGCTTCTCCGCACCATGGCGTGGTGACGTTCGGCGGTTTGCCGCTGCCCGGCGCAACCGTGACGGTAACTCAAGGCGATAAGAAACTGGTCGCTGTCACCGATCAGCAGGGAGCATATTCCTTCCCGGACTTAGCCGATGGAATCTGGAAGATCCAAGTGGAGATGTTATGCTTCACGCCCATCAACCAGGAGATCGGCATCACGCCGGAGGCGCCCAGTCCGGTATGGGAATTGAAGCTTCTTTCGCTGGACGAGATCAAGGCATCCGCGCCGCCCCCCGCGCCGAAGCCTGCGGCAGCCACTGCCGCAACGGCGACCTCCGCGGCGCCTGCCGCTGGGGCAGCGACACCCTCGACGCAGCCCGCCGCCGCTCCATCCATAACCGCCGCCAACGATGCCGCCAATGCCGCGGCAACCAACAACAAGAAGAAGCCCGCCAAGGGAAAGGCCGCGGCGCCGGTTGTGCCGGGCAGTTTTCAGCGGACGGATTTGAATGCGTCCAGCGACGCATCCGCGGCGGCGGGTTCGGCCGCGGCCACCCCGGGCGTAAACGAGCTTAATTCCGGCGGCGCGGCCGAGGCGCTTTCCGTAGGCGGCAGCACCAGTAACGGAATCGAGAGTCGAGCCATCGGCAATAACCGCAGAGGTCCCGGCTCGTTATATAGCATCGGCCTGATGACCAATCTGGATAGCTCTTACCTCGATGCGCGTCCATTTTCCCAGACCGGTCAAAACATAGCCAAAGAGCCGTATGAACACCTAAAGGGCGCCGCGTCGGTACAGGGGCCGTTGAGGATTCCGCACTTATGGCATTCCAACAACGGCCAGTTTTTTCTCAGCTACCAGTTTGGGCGGCAACACACCGACAGCACGGCTCAGGGCCTGGTGCCGACTCAGGCCGAGCGCAACGGAGATTTCTCGCAGGTGTTGAATATTCTCGGACAGCCGGTAACCGTTATCGATCCGACCACCGGCAATCCGTTTCCCGGCAACGCCATTCCGCAAAATCGCATTTCGCCGCAAGCTACGGCTTTGCTGAAGTATTACCCGCAGGCCAATTTCAACCCCACGGCGTCGATCAACTACGAAATTCCGGTTGTCAATGTCGCCAATACGGACAATGTGCAAGCGCGTCTGAATAAGATGATCAATACGAAGAATTTCCTCTTCGGCGTCTACAATTATCAAAACAACCGCGGGGTTAATGTAAATCCCAACCTGTTCGGTTTTACCGATAACAACGCTTCCACCGGCATGAACGCCAACGCCAATTGGCGGCGCATGATCAGTCAACGGCTCAACATTACTTCCACCATTCAAGCCAGCCGGTTTGTTACCCACGTGTACCCATATTTTGAAGACCGCGAGAATGTCTCGGGCGATGCCGGCATCACCGGCAACTACCAGGATCCGGAATATTGGGGCCCGCCAACCCTTACCTTTAGCAATGGCATCACGCCGCTCACCGACACAACGCCTTCTTACACCGCCAATCAGACCGTCCAGGGCTCGACCGTAGTCCAGTGGACGCACCGCCCGCACGAATTTCAATTCGGGGTCGATATCCGTCGGCAGGAATTCAATTCGTTGTCCGAGCAGAATCCCCGCGGCCAGTATAGCTTCACAGGCGCAGCTACCCAACAGTCGGTGAATGGAGTCGCCGTTCCGGGAAGCGGCAGTGATTTTGCCGACTTTCTGCTCGGTACTCCCGACGTTGCTTCGCTGGCCTTTGGCAATGCCGACAAATACTTCCGGTCCAACTTTGACGATGCTTACTTTAACGACAATTGGAGAATCGCATCTGGTCTGACAATCACCGGTGGAGTGCGCTGGGAGTACAGCTCCCCGATTACCGAACTGTATGGACGGCTGGTGAATCTGGATATTACCCCGGGTTACTCGGCAGTAGCTCCGGTCCTGGGCAGCGATCCGATAGGCCCACTTACCGGTCAGAAGTATCCCGATTCTCTGGTGCGGCCCGATAAGCACGGCTTTGAGCCGCATGTCGGGATCGCGTGGCGGCCGATTTTCGGATCGTCATTGTTGGTTCGCGCCGGCTATACCGTCAATTACAACACGTCGGTGTACCAGACCATAGCCAATCAGATGGCGCAGCAATCGCCGCTCTCCAAGTCATTTAGCGTGTCCAACAGTCCCACCTCGCCACTGACGCTTGCTGACGGTTTTGACGCCACGCCGGTCGGCACGCCCAACACATTCGCGATGAATCCGAACTTCTTGATTGGATACGTGCAAACCTGGAACGCGGTCATTCAGCGCGATCTGCCCGGTGGCATGCTCATGTATCTGACCTATCTCGGTAATAAGGGAACGCGCGGCGCCCAGGAGTTTTACCCCAACACCTATCCCGAGGGCGGAGTTAGCCCTTGTCCCGCGTGTCCTTCGAATTACGCTTACCTCACTTCGAACGGCAATTCTACGCGTGAGTCCGGCACGTTCCAACTACGGCGCCGGCTCCACAATGGCATCACGTGGAGCGCTCAATACACCTATTCCAAATCGATAGACGACGCCGTCCTGGGCGGAAGAGGGCAGGGAGGTTCGCTGGTGGCCCAGAATTGGCTCGATCTCAGCGCCGAGCGCGGGCTTTCGAATTTTGACCAGCGGCATCTGGCGACATTTTCGGCGCAGTACACCAGCGGTATGGGAATGCATGGGGGAACCTTATTGAGCGGTTGGCGTGGCGCGGCATTCAAAGGCTGGACTCTTCTCACCAACATTTCGGTGGGCAGCGGCCTTCCCGAAACGCCCACCGATTCCGCGTTGAAAGTGGGTGGCGCCTCGTTCCCCGGAAGCATCCGGCCGGAATACACCGGGGCGTCGCTTTATGACGCTCCTCCGGGGCTGTTCCTGAATCCGGCGGCTTATACGGCGCCGGAGCCGGGTGACTGGGGGGATGCCGGAAGGAATTCCATTATTGGCCCGTCACAGTTCTCCCTGAGCGGGTCTTTGCAGCGAAGCTTCGGTAAGTTCGATTTCCGGCTGGATTCGACTAATACGTTGAATCATGTTGTATTTTCCAGTTGGACTCCCAATATCAGCAGCGTGCAGTTCGGCCTGCCGACTCTAGGTTCAGCCAATCAAATGCGAACGGTAGCAGCCACATTAAGGTGGAGGTTTTGACCATGCGAACGGATATCTGGCGGCCCTTATCGATTGCTCTGGTTTGCGCCAGCCTCTTGGCGCAGCAGCAACAATCGCCCGACGCGCCGGCGAAGTTTGAGACCACCGCCCAGTTAGTAGTGTTGGACGTCAACGTTACCGACAAGAGCGGCAAACCTATCGAAGGCCTGACGGCCAAGGACTTCACCGTCGCCGAAGACGGCGTGCCGCAGACCATCAAGTTCTGCGAGCCTCAGAAGATGCTGGATACCGCGACGCCCCCGCCGGTGGCCGCCGCTCCGGCCAAATCTCTCGATTCCGGCCGGGCCAAGGTGGACCCTGTCACCGCGGTTCAAATTGCTACCGAGCCGGCGGGAGACATCCGCTACCGGGATCGCCGACTGCTGGTGCTCTATTTCGACATGGGCGCGATGCCGCCGCCCGACCAGTTGCGCGCGGAGAGCGCAGCCATCACGTTCGTCTCGAAGAACATGCAGGGACCCGATCTGATGGCGGTGATGTCGTTCTCCGACGGCGTACACGTGCTTCAGGATTTTACCGACGACAAAGACCAACTGTTGAAAGTGATCAACAAGCTGTTCATCGGGGACGCCGCCGGCTTCGACCAGACTACCGCCGACGATAGCTCAGCCGATACGGGCACGGCGTTTGGCGAAGACGATACCGAGTTCAATCTATTCAACACCAACCGGCAATTGGCGGCTCTTCAGACCGCGGTGAAGATGTTGGGCGCGCTGAATGAGAAGAAGGCGCTGGTCTATTTCGCGAGCGGCCTGAATCTGAACGGAGTGGACAACCAGGCGCAATTCCAGTCCGCCACCAATGCGGCTGTCCGCGCCAATGTCACTATTTTTGCGGTGGATTCGCGCGGCCTGGTTGCGCAGCCGCCTCTCGGCGACGCTACTCACGGATCGCCCGGCGGACTCGGCATGTATAACGGAAATTCGGCGATGGTAGGCGCCATGAATTTCCAGAAGACGCAAGACTCCATGTATGCGTTGGCCACCGATACGGGCGGGAAGGCGCTGCTGGATAACAACGACCTGGGGCAGGGAATCATCGAGGCCGAGCAATCCATCGGCGATTACTACATTCTTGGGTATTACTCTTCCAATACCAAGATGGATGGAAAGTACCGTCGAATCAAACTTACCTACAACGGCGACCCGAGCGCGAAGGTGAGTTACCGCCAGGGTTACTTTGGACCTAAGCTGTTCAGCAAGTTCACTTCCTCCGATAAGGAAATGCAGTTGCATGACGCCCTGATGCTGGGCGACCCGATTACAGAGCTGACGATGCAGATGGAAGTGAATTACTTCGAGATGAATTCCGCCGAGTATACGGTTCCGGTGACGGCCAAAATTCCCGGCAGCGAGCTGGCGCTGGCGAAAAAAGGCGGCTACGAGCACACCGTGATCGAGTTCATGGGTGAAGTGAAGGACGAGTACAGCAGCACCGTCACCAACGTCCGCGACACTTACGATATCAAGCTGACGGGCGAGACCGCGGCGCAACTGGCGAAGCAGCCCATCCAATACGATACGGTACTCACGCTGCTTCCGGGAACCTATACCATCAAGCTGCTGGCGCGCGACGACGAAACCGGCCACATTGGCACTTACATGAAGAAGTTCGTCATACCCAACCTGGCCAAGGAACAGAAGCGGATTCCCATCAGTTCCGTGGTATTGAGCGGCCAGCGGCTCGACGTTCGAAACGCTCTCATCAACGCGAAAATGAAGCAACCGACCGTGAGTCCGTTGGTTGAGGACGGAATCAAGCTGCTTCCCAGCGTAACCGACGTGTTCAGCCGCAGCCGGGACATGTACGTCTATCTGCAGGCCTACGAGCCGGGCGCGGCCACGGCACAGCCGCTGGTGGCGTTCGTCACGTTCTATCGGGGGGACCAGAAAGCCTTCGAGACTGCGCCGCTGCCGGTAACCGAAGCGATGGCTAATAAGCTGAAGACCATGGCGGTGCGGTTCCAATTTCCGTTGAGTAAGCTTTCGCCTGGCAAGTATAACTGCCAGGTTACGGTGCTGGATCCGGCCGCGAACAAGGCCGCATTCTGGCAGCAGCCGGTGATGCTGGTACAGTAACTGCGGCTGTGGCGCACGCACTCCTGCGTGCGGCGTTCACACTCGTGTGAACGCGTTCTCCGCCCGTGCGCCCCGCTTACTGACTCCCGGAAAGGCTCTTGACTAACTCATACAGGAACGTCTGGCCTTCGTAGAAAGACCGCACCATCATGCGCTCATCGCGGCCGTGCGCGCGGTTGTCGTCGCGCTCGTAGAAGAAGCCTTGTACGCCGTAAGTGGGAATGCCGGCGGCGCGTAGCGCGCGGCCATCGGTTGCGCCGGTACTCATCGTCGGCAGCACTACCACGCCCGGCCACATGGTATCGGTGATGCGCGACATCGCATGCAGGATGTCCGGCCGCAGGGGCGAACCGGCCGAATTCTCCTCCTGATTGGTGATGGAGAGCATCACCTGATCGTCGGCCACCACCTTCTTCAGCGTGTCCATCAGATACTGGAGCGAATCGTCCGGCTGGATGCGGCAGTTCACGTTGGCGGCGGCGAGCTGCGGCAGGGCATTGTGCGCGTGTCCGCCTTCCAGCATGGTTGCGACGCAGGTGGTCCGCAGCATCGAGTTCCAGGCCGGGGATGCGGCGGCAACCCGCTTCATGGCTTCGGCGTCGCCGGCCGCCACTTTGGCAAGGTCGGCCTTGGACGCGCTGGTATCAATCTTCGCCATGCCGGTGAAGTAGGCGCGAGTGACTTCGTTAGTCTTGAGCGGGAAACCGTATTGACTGAGGCGAGTCAGCGCGCCTGCCAGGTGATAGATGGCATTGTCGGCCACAGGCACTGAGCTATGGCCGCCCTTGTTATGCACCTCAAGCCGTACGTCGAGATACCACTTCTCCGCCGCCTGAATCTCATTCGAGACTCGCTTGCCGGTGACCATCGTGCCTTTGCCCCCTTCGTTCAGGGCGAAGTCGGCGTCGATGAGATTCTTGTGGCCCTTGATGAGCCAATCGACGCCATTGTACGGACCGCCGCCTTCTTCATCGGCGGTAAGCGCGACCACGATGTCGCGATCCGGTTTGTAGCCTTCGCGCTTGTAGCGAATCAGATTGGCGATCCAGACGGCGGCCTGCGCTTTGTCGTCCGCTGTGCCGCGGCCATAGTAGTAACCGTCTTTTTCGGTGAACACGAACGGGTCGGTGGTCCAGTCTTCGCGTTTGGCTTCTACTACGTCGGTGTGCGCGAGCAGAAGGATGGGCTTGAGCTTGCCCGAGCCATGGTATCGCACTACCAGGTTCGCTTTGGTGGGGATGGCGCCGCCGATGAAGATGTCGGAATCCGGAAAGCCGGCCGCGCGCAGGCGCTTCGCGATGGCTTCCACCACCGGAGTAGTGGCCCCGGTGGTGAAGCCGGATTTGATCTCGATGATCTCCTTATAGATGTCGTGGGCGAGGCGCTGGTCGGCTTCGGGCGGCATAGTGGATGCGGCGAAGCAGGCGAGCGGCGCGATGATAAGTAGCGTACGGCGAAGCATGGAGCGTATTATGACACGTCGCATGCCATGGGCCCGCGTTACTTACCCGGTTTCCAATCGGGCAAACGTCCCGGAGTGGGCGGCGCGCCGGCGGCGTCTAACTGCTTTTCCAGCGCTTTGATATCGGTCTCGACCAGCTTGCGCAGCTTGGGTATCTGCGCGGCTAGCTCATCGGATGCGATCTGGTATTGCTCCATCGCGGTCTTAGTCGGGTGACTGGTGGTTCCGCGTACGGGCGAAGCGGCGGCCTGCACGCGCTCGGCGATCGACGCGGGTACGCCTTCATTGTGCGAGCGCCAGATAGTGTCGCCGCGCAGAGCCAGGTTGATGTCGTCGAGCTGCTTCTCAAGCGCCAGTGTTTCCTGGTGCAGTTTCGGCGAAAGCGCGGGCGTGGCGTCTACCGCGCGGCGGATGGCATCGAGCCGGGTGCGCGCTTCCGCGGCCGATTCCTGCGTGGCCGTCAACGCCTGCTGCAGCTTCTCCAGTTTGCCCTCGAAATCGGAAAGAGCGATGCGGTCTTCGCGCGTGGACGGACCCTCGCCAATCACTTCAAAGGTCTGCGAACCGGGCAGGGGAGTGACTACGCCGTCTATGCGCTTTGCCAGAGTAACGGTGTATCTGCCGGGCGCCACCAGGGCGCCGCCGGCGCCTCCGCGGCCGGCAAAGGCCGGGGGTTCTTCTTCGCCCCCACCGGCTTCGGCTTCTCCACCGCCGCGGCCGCCGCCTCCACCAGCGCCGCCGCGGCCGCCGCCACCGCCGGCGGGAAGGGTAGGACTCTGCCCGCGCAGATCCCATGTCACTCGATGGATGCCCTGAGTCGCGGGCTCGTCTATCCGCCGGACTATCTTGCCGGCAGCGTCGGTGACAGTCATCAGAACTGCCGGCGCTTCTTCCTCGGATTCGGCGCGGAGCTGCTCAGGCGTAGGATAGGGACCAGTTTCGCCGCGCTGCACGGCGGCCCGCTCGCGCTGCTGACGCTCCTGCGCCTTAGTGCGGTAACCGTCCTTCAAGTTGTACGTGATAATCGCGCCGACCGGCGGATTCGGCGCCGTGAAAAAATTCTCGCCCTGGTCGCCTTTGCCGC
>JBEKNN010000315.1:0-9823 GCA_049522755.1 Bryobacteraceae bacterium
CCATTCCGTGTTAATTTCCGGCGTATGTCCGGAGGAGGACACTGATCGAATGAAGGCAATTGTTGGATTTTGCGCGTTGGCGCTCTCGCTGGGGATCGCGGCAGAGGCCGCCACCATCAGCACCACTCTCACGGTGAGCGCGACGGGTAGTTTTACCAGCGCAGCCGCGACCGCTACCGGCACGGCGATGATGCCGGGCGTCTTCAGCGGCAACGGTACTTTTAGTGGCACTCTGCCATTCAGCAGCGTCAGTGGAAGCAACGTGGTCGGCTCCTTTACCATTACGACTGCGGGCGGTACGCTCACGGGGACACTCACTCTGCCCCTCACGCTACTAACAGAATTACTTAACAGTACTACGTCTAGCGGAGCCGGCTCGGCTACCGTTACCAGCGGCACCGGCAGCTACGCTGGCTATTCCGGCTCCTTTCCAGCAGTAAGTGGAAGCGGCGCCAGCACGTCGGCAACCGCGTTTACACTTACTCTCAGCGGCGCCGGAACAATCAATACGACGGGCGGCGGCACTACCGTTCCCACTCCCACCGTCACTGCCGTGCTAGATGCGGCCAGCTATACGGCGAGCATCGCCGAAGGCAGCATCTTCGTCGTAAAGGGCGCCAACCTGAGTGCGAGCGGTTTCTCCGAGTTCAGTTTTCCGCTGCCAACTTCGTCGAGCGGCGTCCAGATCGCTTTCACTCCGGCTTCGGGCGGCACGGCCACACTCGCGTATCTCGTCTATCTGTATAACCAGAGCGGCGTAAATCAACTGGCGGCGATTCTACCTTCCACCTTGCCAACGGGTAACTACAACGTCACTGTCACTAATAACAACGGCACAGTAAGTGCTCCGTTCGCAGTCAGTGTCGTGCAGCGCAAGCCCGGAGTGATCACGCAAGATAGCTCCGGCTCCGGACTCGCCGTGGTTCAGAATTACGTCTCGGCCACAGAATTAGATGTGGATCGCTTCACCACTGGCGCCGTGAGCGGAGTTACCATTTCGCCGGCCAAACCCGGCCAGCCGTTGATCGCCTGGGCTACCGGTCTGGGACCCGTGACTGGCGGCGACAACATAGCTTCCGCGGGCTTCAATTTTGAGGCCAACGGGGTCAACGTGCAGGTGATTGTGGGCGGCGTGAGCATCACTCCAGCCTACGCCGGCCGCGCGCCCGGACTCGCCGGAGCTGACCAGATCAACTTCACGCTGCCGTCAAACGTTCCTACCGGCTGCACCGTATCTTTCCAGATATCGGTAAATGGCACACTCAGCAGCAGCACATTCCTTTCCATCGCGCCCAGCGCCTCGGCCAACGCATGCGTCGCGCCGGGCTTGACCACCACGCAGTTGCAGAATCTCGACAACGGCGGGACGTTGACCGCAGGCGGTTTCGAACTGGAGCAATTCTCCGCCAACCTCGTCGTAGCCACGCTTGGAAATGTTTCCGAGACAATCGCCGAAGTGGCCGGCGGCTTTACCCAGGTCACTGGTTTTCAGTTGGCATCCTACTCGGCGGTTACCTACCAGCCGGGGGCGTGTTATGTGGTTCAAACGTCGCCGGCCAGTCAGTCGACTACCACTACCTCCGCTCCTGTTACAAGCATCACTTACCTCGACGCGGGCGCGGTCATGCTCAACGGGCCAGCCGGATCGAACATTACCAACGCTGCGCTCACTGAAACTTCTAATGTCTATAGCTTGAGCATCAGTCTCCAGGCCGCCGGCATCACCCTACCTCCTAGTGAGGCTGGGATTCCCAATGCCTCAGTTGTTCCCGGTACTTACACTCTGAAAGGTGCGGGCGGTAAGGATGTCGGACCATTTAGCGCCTCCCTCACCCTGGGAACTCTACTTACAATTACCGGTGGACTGCCCTCCTCTGTGACCCGGAACTCGGGTCTCACCCTGAATTGGACCGGCGGCAATTCCACCGACTTCGTGGAGATTATCGGCTCTTCGGGATCGACCTCCACCGGCATCGCCACTTTCGGCTGTATCACTACCGCGGGCCCCGGGACTTTCACGGTACCCGCTTCCATTCTGAACCAATTGCCTGCGGTGACTACGGCAGCCATCGCGGCAGGAACCGGCACTGGCTTCCTGGGCGTCTTCTCCAGCCCCAGCCCGACGTCCGGCAGCAGCCTGTTTTCGGCGCCGTTGACCGCCGGCGGATCCATCAGTAATGCTACGTTCCTGGCGCTGCTCGGCGTTGAGAACACCGCATCGTATCAGTAGGAGTCGATCTCCGCTCCGTTACGGACCCGACAGGCCGGGAGGCCTGTCCCACGCCGGGCTACAATCGGGTCAATGACCAAGCCTCTTGTGTGGTTATTGACCCTCTCGGCGGCGCCGGGCCTGGCCGCCATCACCGATCAACAATGTACCGATCTGCTGCAGCACGCGCTGACGGCGAACAATCCCGAAACGCGGAAAATGGCCGTAGTCGCATTGAGTCTCGCGGCTACCCGCGGCCCGCTGTTTACGCAGCTCCAACAGATGCTGCAGGATAAAGACCTCGACGTGCGCCTGGCAGTAGTGGAGGGCCTGGCCGACATGAAGACCACGGCGGCCACGACGGCGCTGCATGGCGCGCTTGACGATCCCACGCCGGAAGTCGTTTTCGCCGCGGCCAAGGCGCTTTGGGCGCTGAACGATCCGGCGGGAAAACGGGTGTTGCTGGCGGTGCTCGAGGGCGAAAACAAGACCGCGTCCGGCTTCATCACCAAGGAAAAGCGCCAGGCGCTGCGCATGATGCATACGCCGCGGACCACTATCCTCTACGCCGTGCGGCAGGGCGTGGGCTTCGCGCCCGTGCCCGGATTGGGCATGGGAATCTCATCCATGCAGCAGATACTCACCGACCCCAGCGTCTCCGGGCGCGCCACGGCCGCCTTGCTGTTGGGCAAGGACAAGGACAAAGCGACCGTGGACGCGCTGGAGGACGCGCTGGTGGACAAGGATTTCCGCGTGCGCGCCGCGGCGGTGCATTCGCTCGCCTTGCGCAACGACCCGGCGCTGCGCGAAGATCTGGAGCCGCTGATCCAAGACCAAAAAGAAGAAGTTCGCCTGCGCGCCGCCGCCGCGTTGTTGCGGCTCTCGGCGATTCCCAAGCCGAAGCCCGGCAAGCCGGCGGTCAAGCGCTAGCGCGCGCACTGGAATACCATGGGCACACGCGCGACTTCTCAATGGTGGCGATGGGCCGTAGTCCTGGGGCCCGCCGCGGTTCTCTATCTTTTCCCCATCCCCATACTGACACCGCAGCAAAATCATCTGCTGATGGTCTTCGTCGCCACCATCGTGGCGCTGGTAGCGCAGCCGGTGCGCATGGGCGTCAGCGTCCTCATCGCTATCACGGTGCTGGCGCTGACGCGGATTCTCACGCCGGCGCAGGCGCTCTCCGGATTCTCGAACGTCACCGTCTGGCTGGTCTTCACGGCGTTTCTTTTCGCCCGCGCCGTCACCATCACGGGGTTCGGAACGCGCGTCGGATATCTCTTCATCCGCCGCTTCGCGCGCACGCCGCTCAGCCTCAGCTATTCGCTGGCCGCGGCCGACCTGGTGCTGGCGCCGTTCATTCCGTCGGACACCGCGCGCGGCGGCGGCATCGTCTTCCCGGTGGTACACAGCGTGGCCGCCGATTTCGGCTCCGAGCCCGGACCCACGTCAAAGCTGATCGGCGAGTTCCTGGTGCTGGTTTCCTACCACACCACCTATACGGCGTCGGCGATCTTTCTGACGGGCATGGCCGCCAACCCGCTGATCGCCGAATTCGCGCATAACATCGGTCACGTGGAGCTAACGTGGATCACATGGCTCAAAGGCTCCATACTGCCCGGTCTGATGACTCTCACCCTGGTCCCGCTGCTGATCCGCAAGCTCGCGCCGCCGCAGATCCGCGACACCACGCAGGCGCGCAAACTGGCGCACGCCGAACTGGAGCGCATGGGCGCCATGAGCGGGCGCGAGAAGTGGCTGGTGGCGATACTGCTGGCGGTGATGGCGGGCTGGATCTCGTCGCCCTGGCACGGCATCTCGAACACGTTCGTGGCGCTGGCGGGAGTGTGCTCGCTGCTGCTGGCGCGCGTGCTGGAATGGGACGACCTGCTGGCCGAGCACCGCGCCTGGGACGCGCTGGTATGGTTCGCGGGCCTGGTGATGATGTCCGACGCGCTGGTGAGCGGCGGGGTCATCGGCGCGCTTTCCTCGCGCTGGTTTCATGTGATGGCCGGATGGCCGTGGCCGGTGGTGATGGTGGCGCTGACGGTGTCGTATTTGTATATCCATTACAGCTTCGCCAGCATGACGGCGCACATCACGGCGCTGTATCCCGCGTTTCTGGCGGCCGCGCTGGCGGGCGGAGTGCCGCCGATGATCGCGGCGCTGCCGCTGGCATACTTCTCGAATCTGGATGCGGGCATTACGCACTACGGAACGGGTTCGGCGCCGGTGTTTTTCGGCTCGGGCTATGTGAAGCAGACCGACTGGTGGCGGATCGGGTTTCTGATCTCGGTGATGAACCTGGCGATCTGGCTGGGAGTCGGCATGTGGTGGTGGAAGCTGGTGGGATTGTGGTGAGTGAGTGGCGCGGGGCCATGCCCTGCGACTCTGGCCCGCTAGCTCGCCAAACCGCGCGAGACCCACCTACACCTCCAGCACTATGCCGCGCGCGGGCAAGTTGGTAGCGCGCTGCAGGGCCAAGGCATATGACTGCACCTGGGCGACGTTGCGTTTCTCGCGGCGGTCAGTCTTGTAATCGATCACGGTCCAGCAGTTCTCATCGCGCCAGGCGAGATCGATGCGGCCATCCACCAGGGCGCCGTTTTCCAGACGCACTAGCACAGGCAATTCGCGATGGCGTTCCGCTCCACTGGGCATGGCTCGATCCGCATACGCAAGCGCCTGCCCGGCCGCTTCGGCGGCGGCGGCGCGCTCTTCGTCGCCGGCGCCGTGACGGCGTCCCCAGATGTCCGCCAGGGCGGCGACTTCATGGGCCGAACCGGCATGCTGCAGAATGTCATGCACCAGGCGGCCGAATTTCCGCCCCGTGGGCCGGCCGGCAACCACCGGCAGGGTGACCGTTTCCACGGGAATATGTTCCGCTTCCACGGCCGTCCCGAAGGTCTCGGCGGAGGTCACCAGATAGCGCGGAACTGCGCCGCTCTCAACCCGTAGTGCGCGCCCGGATTTCCACTCCTGGTAATGGCGCAGGCCCTCCACCGCCTGTTCGGTTGTGCCGCTCAGCACCTGCTCGTTCTCCACTCCCTCAGCTTTGGCCGCGCGCAGGGCCAGCGCGGCGGGGTCGAACCACACCACTGTGTGGCTGCCGGTCTTCGGATAGTGCAGCCCCGGCTTGACCGACACTTCCTCGGGCTGGTCCATATTAGGCTGATCCATCGGTCGATTGAGCACAGTGGCGCTTCCGAACCTGGGACAGCCCGGCGCATTGGCCGACAGGCGCCAGCGCTCACGCGGCGGATAGAGCGCATCATGCAGCGGGCTCAGCCATCCGCCCTGCCGGTCTTCTTCGCCGATCGCGGCAATTACCAAAATGTCGCGCGCCCTGGTGGCTGCCACGTAGGCGATGCGCAGCGCCTCTTCTTCGTCGGCTTTGGCTTCCTCCGCGGCGGCATCGAGCAGCTCCCACGGCGCGCACCACAGCAAGCGTTGGGCGCACAAGCGCTTGTCTGGATCGCTGAAGCGGTCGCCGCCCTGAGGCCCGGTAAGCTTCGCGGTGAGATCCGCCAGAATCACGACTGGGAACTCCAGCCCTTTGGCCTTGTGGACAGTCATCAGCCGTACGCCGCCGCCTTCCTGTTCGAGCACTGGAGCTTCGCCGGCGTCGCCACTCTTGGACTCAGCGTCCAGATACTCAACAAAGGCGCGGAAAGAAGTGGCGCCGCCGCCGGCTTCAAAGCTGCGCGCCAGATCGGTGAGGCGGTAAACATTGGCCAGGACGCGCTCGCCGCCTTTGCGGAAGGCGAAGCCGGCATGGGCGCGGGTGGCTTCCAAAAGCTCGTTGATGGTGTCGGCGATGGGGCGGTAATTGCGGCGGCGATGCATCTCGCGCAGCGATTGGAAGGCCTCGCGAATGGGCAGGAACTCGGGGTCGAGATCCTCAGGCAACTCGCGCATCGGGTGGAAGTGTCCGTGCGCATTACGGAACTTCAGCAGCGTGTGGTCCGGAACGGCATACAGGCTGCCGCGCAGAACCGCGAAGACGCTTAGCTCATCGTCCGGCCACTCGACGGCGCGCAGCGCGGTGCGAATCGTGCCGACTTCTTCGCGGCGATGGAACGATTTCGAGCCTACCAACAAATGCGCGATGCCGCGCGCCTCCAGCGCCCGCACATATTCCTGAGTCAGATCGGTCCCGAAATTGGTAAAGCGCCGGAACAGGATGCATACGTCCTCCGCCTTGACGGGCATCCACTCGCCGCTCGAGCGGTCGCGCACCTTCCATCCGCTCTCGGTGCACAGCCACTGAATGAAGGCCGCCACGGCGTCGGGCGAGCACTGTTCAATCCTGGCATTAGAGAGATTGCGCGTGCCATACGGCTCGGGCATGGGGAGGGCGATCACGCCGGGCTGCGACTTTAGATCTTCCACGCCGCCCTCCAAAGGCAGGTAATCGGGAATGCTTCCGGCAAACGCGGCGTTGACGAAATCCTGAATCGAGCGCGTACTTCGCGTGCTGCTGGTGAGTGGGTGCGAGGCGACGCCGACGGCTTTGAGCTCCCGGCAGACGCGGCGGAAAAGGCGGGCATCGGCGCGGCGGAAGCGGTAGATGGATTGCTTGGGGTCGCCCACCACGTAAAGCTTGCCGGCAGCGGGTATGGCTTTGCGCCAATCGCGCTCGGCCGGGTCGGCGGCGGCGAGCAGGAACAGAATCTCGGCCTGCAGTGGATCGGTATCTTGAAACTCGTCCACGAAAATACGCTGGTAAACCTGCTGCAATTGGGCGCGCGCGCCATCGTGCTGCAGAAGGTCGCGGGCACAGAGCAGCAGGTCCATGAAATCGAGCTGCCCGGCCAATTTCTTCTGTTGCTGATAGAGGCCGACCACATCCCACAACTCATCGCGCAAGTGTGCGGCCAGGTCGGCCTCGGCTTGGCCGCGGAAGTTTTCGATAGCCGCCCGCAGTTCTTCCCACGAGGCGACCACGGCTTCCCGTGAGACGCCGTCTCCGTATTTGCCGGAGCCCTGTTTGAGCCAGCGCATCTCCTGGGGAAGGCGAAGGATTTCGTTTTCGATCACGTTGGCGTCCCAGCTTCCGGCATCGCGAGCGCGCGCGGCGCGTTCCAGCAGCTCGGCAAGCGGGCGCAGACCCTCGTGGAGGATGTCGCGATTTCTGGAGCAGCGATTACGCAGCTCCAACGTGGCCTCGGCTTTTTGCAACAGATCGTCCAGCCGGCTATCGCGGTCGAAGTCGCGCTTGCCCCAGGGCGCGTTGAAATCGCGCCATTCGGTAAGCGACCAGGCGGCCTGGCGCAGCGCATCGAGCGGCTCGGCGCCATCGCGCTCTTCGCGCCAGGAAAGGCGGGCCAGGGCACGCACCAGGGCGGGCGATGGGGCAGCGAGGCGGCGCTCAATCCAGCGCTGAAAAACGCGGCCGAAGACGCGGAGCGCTTCCGGCTGCGCCAATTCCTGGAAGACCGGATCGACGCCGGCTTCAACCGGACGGCGCCGCAGCAATTGCGCGCAAAAAGCGTGGATAGTGCCGATGAAAGCGCGGTCCAGGGATCGCGCCGCATTAGCCAGACGGCTCTGCACCACGGGATCGAGTTCACTCGCGCGCCGCTGCTCCAATGCATGGCGCACGCGCAACTTCATGTTGCCCGCGGCGGCGTGAGTGAACGTGACGGCCACAATATTTTCGACGCTCGCGCCCGCGGCGATCACTTCGACAATGCGGCCGACAAGGGCGGTGGTTTTGCCGGTTCCCGCCGAGGCCTCCACCACCCAGCTCTGGTCCAGTTTGGTGTGGTGCAGTCCGGTGTGGCCCAGGCTGGTGTGGTGCGGCCCGGAAGTGAAAGCGGCGTCGCTCATCGCCATACGCGCAGCTCCTTCAGCGCCTTGAGCTCGGGCTGTGATTTTTCGCCGACGCGCTCTTCCTCATAAGGACCGCAGACCGGCAGATACTCGCAGCGCTTGCATCCGTCTTTGCGCGGCGCGGCCGGCAGGAATCCGTCCCGCATGGCGCCGTCGATGGCGTGCAGCACCTGCGCGGCGCGGCGCCTGGTCCACTCGTTCAGAGCGATATCCACCGTGGTGTAATTTTGCGCAATGGTGGAGTAATGGAGACGGCCGAAGGCGACGGGTTCGCCTAGCATTTTCTCCGCCGCCATGGCATATAACGCAGGCTGCAATACTTCGCCTCCGCCAACCATTTCGGGACGCGGTTCCGGGACGCGGCCGGTCTTATGATCCACCACGCGCAGGACGCCGCTGCCGTGGCGTTCCACCATATCGATAGAACCTTGTAAGAGCGCACCGTCCACTTCGATGGGTTCGGTCCGGCTGCGCGGATCGCGGCCGGCCGGGTCCTTCAGACCGAAGCTGAGCTCATAGAACTGCGGCGTCCAATCCGGTTCGAGAGCCGCCCTTTGCTGCAGCCAGCCACGGAGATCGGCGCGCATGGCCTGCAGTTCCGCGCGCCAGATCTGCGGAATGGCAGGAGCCAGATCGGCTTCAAAGCGCTGCGCCACCTGATGGAGCACGGCGTCGAGCCGGTCGAGCGCAGCGCCAAGAGTGTCCCGCGTCACCGGGAGCAGCGCGTTCTTTGCGAGGTCGCGAAGAAGCTCGAATTGTACGGCGTGGTAGATTTCGCCGCGCGTGGCCGGGTCCATTCGCTGAATGCCCATCGGCTCTTCGGCCGGACGGAGGCCATAAATTCCGCGCAGCGCGAAGCGGTAAGGGCAGCGCGCATATTGCTGCAGCACGGAAGGCGACCAGGCGTGTTTCGAAAGCAGATATGGAGCCAGTGCATCGCTGCCGATTTCCTCGATGAAGAGCCCATCGGCGGCTTTCCATGGCTTGTGCCAGCGGGCCCAGCGAGCGCGCAGCGAATGGACGGAGCGGCCGGGAAGACTCTTCAGGTATTGCCCGCAACCTTTGGTGCGCGGCTCCAAAGTGGCGAGGTCGAATTCGGAATCGTCGATGGCCGCGGCGGCATCTGGCGGAGCGGGCCAGCCGATGCGCGTCTTGGTGATGGATCGTGCGCGCGATTCAAATTCGAGAACGGCCATCTCGCGTCCGCCAGCTGCGCGGTAAGCCTCAAAGGCGTAGAAAGAGGGCACGCGCTCGCGCCCCGTCAGCAAGTCCAGCCGCGAGAAAGAAAGCGTGAGCCGCTCGGAGGCGCAAGCGGCGGCGATCCGCAACAGTTCGGTATCGTCGGCGCGCAGTTCAATTCCCAACTGGTCGCGCTGCGTATGCAAAAGCAGCGGATCTTCGGCAGGCGGCCGCGGAAACAAGCCCTCATTGAGGCCCGGGACGAAAACGTGGCGGAAGGCGAGGCCGCGCGCATCTTCCACTGCGCCCACCCAGACCTTGCCGAATCGCGATTCCTTCGGCGCCGCTGCCAGCGAGTTCAACCGCGGGTTCAGCACCAACAGAACCTCGTCCAGCGAGACCGGGCCAATGTCCGACATGGGCTCCAGTTCTTCCAGCAGCTCGATGATGCGCTCCGGCTCGCGCACCGTAAATTCCGCCAGACCGGTCAGCGCCGCGATCCATTCCCCCCATGAAGCGCGCTCGGGGAGCGCGGCGAGTCTGGCGATCACAGGCAAGGCCAGGCCCGTGAGATTTTCCACGGATTCGATGCGCCGCGCC
>JBEKNN010000316.1:0-9813 GCA_049522755.1 Bryobacteraceae bacterium
CGTTGGCTTGCAGCGGATTCGCCACGGATGCAATTCCGCCGGATGCCTGAAATTCGAGCGCGATCGCTGGGGGAATCCGCGACGTGATTTGCTGCCGGATGGTGAGAGACTGCTGGGGCAACTGCCAATCGCCGCTCCACAGATTGGCCGTGAAGCGAATGGGGGCGGAGAAGCCTGTGGCGGCGGCGCCGAAGCTGGCTTGCGCGGCCAAAGTTTGGGGAATCGATTCGGGCGACGTGGTCCCTTCGATGCGAAGGTCCGATTCGGGAATGCCGGCTTCCACCGGGCCGCTCACGCTCAAACGTCCGGTGTGCATGGTGGTTGAGAACCGGGTGGAATCGGGGCGGGCGAAAGCGAATGAGGCGCCGGCGAGCTGGACGCCGGCGCCTTGGACACTCTTCGCTCCGGACGAGTATTGCGTCTTGCCCAACTCGGCGGTGACGCTGGTGGGGCCGGCGGTACATGGCAGGGGCGTGCGCGCATTCAAGGCAATCCGGTCCACGGTCGCGCCGGCGGCTTGCACGCCTTCGATTTGCGCGCTGGCGGCGATGGATTTCGACCAGGCGACGCGCGCGGACGCCTTGGCAATTTGAACCGATGCGCCGGGCTTGATTTGGACATCGTCCAGCTGTGCGGCCTGCAAATTGGCGGAGCCAGCCATGCCAATTGGCGCGGGCGCGCCGTTCCAATCGGCGGCGAAGACGGCGTTTTGGGCGGTGTAATCCACGGCGGCGCGGGCGATCACGGCGGGCGCCTGCATGGCGGGGCAGGCGGCATCGGGCAAATCGACGGGCCCGCTATTGCGAAGCGCGACGGCGGCGCAGAAGGCGATGGGCGGCGGGGTCTTTTTCCACGCAGGCGGCAGGAATTGGATGCGCCGGAGATCGGCCAGCGCGGGGGTTTGGACGCTGCCGTTGGCGAAGGCGCGCTGGATATCGAGGCTAGTTACGGAAGAGCCGTTGAGGGCGACGCTGAGATTGGCGAGCCCGGCTTGCGGCAGCGCGACGTGGATGACGCCAGTTTCAATAGCAGTCGCGCCGCATCCGGTCTGGTGAACGGTAACCGCGACATCGCGGATGTCAGCCTGGGCTACGGTGACCCGGTTGATGGCGGGGATCTGCGGTATGGAGATGACCGGCCAGTTCCGCAGTGCGAGCAAAAGCAGCGCGAGCAGCACGGCGGGTACATCGACCACGGCCGGCTCCCAGCGCTGATGCCAATATGCGGCGTGACGGTAGGCCAAGGCCCACAGAGCGATGGCGATTACCGGCGCCGCGATCACGACGACCAGCCACGAATTGGCGAGCGCGAGCAGGGGGAATGCGGCGAACGGCGCAAGAATCGCGACTATGCGCCAGACCATTGAGGCGGGGGCGCGCGTCAGCAGAATTTTCAAAACGAACAGGAAGATTGCCGCCCCGATCAGGACCTGGACCAGCAACTTGCGCGCGGTGGCGCTCCATTGCGCGGGAAGCGGCAGGGCTGCGGCGCCCATGGCCTGGAGGGCGTTGGCGGACGCCTGCAAACGAGCGGTCGCCTGGGCGATGGCCGCGGGACGGACATCCACTTTAATGCCGCGGGCGGCGGCATTGTTGACGGCGATGGCCGGAGGGGCGAGCGGGGCGAGCGAGGCAGAGGCGGAATCGACGCTGGCGATGGACAGCACGCGGAGGTTTTGCAGCGAGCCCGAAACATCGCCAGGTGAGGCGTTTAGTGCGGCGGCCGAAACCATTTCCCCATCGCGGTCGCTCCAGGAGAATCCGGAAATCGAGACGGACTTGGGCCAATCGAACTGCACGGCCTGGACCGCGATGGCAGCGCCGGCGGCGTGGATGCCGTGGACTTCGCCGCTGCCCGACGTGCAAATCCGAGCTTCGTCGAGGCCGCCGGAAATGGCGCCCGCCAGGTCGATATCGGCGCCGCGAACATCGATCTCAAATCCGCATTTCCGAATGAGCGCGACAGAGCCGATCGAGTAGCGAATATGAAACTCGCGATCCAACCAGCCGCGCAAAACGGGCGCCTGCGCGATGCGCGTGAGCAGCGCATTCCGCTGGCCCTGCACGATGGCGCGCGCCGTCAGCCCGGCCCACGCGGCGCCCGCCACGATGAGCGTATAGATGGCGCATCGTACGGGGTGCCGGCGGATCCACGCTAGGGCGTTGCGGAGCATGAGTTAGCTTCCTTTGGCGACCGCGCCGAGGGCGAGACTGGCAGATAAATACCGGATCATAGCGGCAACCTTTTCCCTGGTACGGCCTCCCCCATTTCCAAGACTAGCCGGACAGTATATCGCAACAGGACGAAGGAATATGCGGCTACAGGCATCGAGTTTAAAAATTGGGTGGAGCGCACACCGGTGTATTTTGGGCGGCTCGGGCGGCTGGGCCAGGCGGTGGCGGATTTTTGACGGAACGAAGCCAAGGACGTGGAAGTGGGTTTGGATTGTTCGGGTTGCGGACGTCGCAGGCCATGGGCCCGCACCACCTGGGCGCCGGAAGTACGGGTCAAAGTGACATCGATATTTTTCACGATTGTTGCGGGCGCGATACCAGAGATTGGCTTCGACGTGTGTCCGGTAGATTTTTGGGAGGCGGCGCGGCTGGACGCTTTGTTGTTTAGGAGTTGGCACGGGATCGACCTCGATTTGAGGCTAGCAGGCGATATTGGGGCTAAAGGGTCCGGAAGGGCTTAAGTGCTTTAGAAAGTCCGAAAAATATATTTGAAAACCTGTGACTCGACTTTTGAGGGAATGGAGAAAGGGGGGAAATCCGGCGCAGCGAATCCGGATGGCAGGCGCACGGAGCTATTCCGAAGTGCAATCGGCGCGACGGCCAGCGTCGAAACGTGCGATACCGAACTTCCCGGCGTGGTTCGAGTCGATTTCGGGAACAATTGACCGATGCGCTGTTCTCGGAAAGTGGCTATGGTAAGGGGAATACCCCCCAAGGAATGATTTTTGGACTTCGACGCTGTCCTTAGAAGGCCGGCCTGCGGGCGCAGACTGACCGAAGGCCGGCCGTGCACACGACGGCTGTTTCTTTTGACCGGGGCGAACGTGCATGAGTAAATGTCCCACATGGCGCGTGGTTCCGCTTGCCTGTACCATCGCTTTCCTGTTTTTGGCGCAACTCTGCGATGCGCAGACGGATTCGCTGGCGTTGTCCTCCGGAACCGCAGGAACGAATGGAATCGCATCCCTAAATCTGGTTCTGACAGCCCCGGCCGGCGGTGCACCGGCGTCCATTCAGTTCACACTGACTTATCCAGCCTCGAACGTAACCTCCATTTCCGTAAGCCCCGGGCCAACCGCCACCAGCGCCGGGAAGACCGTCATGTGTGCACTCGCTTCCGGTGCGTATACGTGCCTGGTTTACGGTTTAAATGCCACCACCGTCTCGAACGGAATTGTTGCCGTTGTAAACCTGACTGTGACGGCTAGCGTCACGATCGACATCGGCAACCCCGTGGCCGCATCGCCTGCTGGTGAGGCTATCCTGCTTTTCGCGACCGGCGCCGCGGTGACTTTTGATCCCATAAGCACACCGCCAACCACGGTGTCGGTTGCGCCGAGCAGCGGTTCGGGTCTGCAACAAACGTTCGCGTTACAGTACGGCGATTCGCTGGGGGCCGCGGACCTGACCTCGGTGTGGGTCTGGTTCACCCCCAATTTCAATTCGGGGTTGGCGGCCAATACCTGTATGCTCTACTACGCGAGGGCCACCAACCAGTTGTTCTTCCTCAATGACGCCGGCACGACCTGGTCTTCGCCGGTGGCGCCAGGCACGGCAGTGACTTTGAGCAACAGTCAGTGCGCGATCAATGTGGCGGCGGCAAGTGTTACAGCGTCCGGGACGAATCTGATCTTGAACCTGCCCGTGACGTTCACGGCGGCGTACGCCGGGGCGAAGAATACTTACATGTACGCGGCGGGGTCGAGCGCCAGCAGCGGGTGGCAGTTGATGGGAAGTTGGACGGCGCCTGCCACGAGCGAAGTGGTGAGCGATGTTTCCGTGGCGCCGAACAGCGGTGCGGGTCTGCAACAGACGTTCGCGTTACAGTACGCCGATTCGCTGGGGGCCACTGACCTGGCGTCGGTATGGGTGTGGTTCACCTCCAGTTTCAATTCGGGGTCGGCGGCCAATTCCTGCATGATCTACTACGCCAGGGCTACCAACCAGTTGTACTTCCTCAACGACGCCGGCGCCGCCTGGTCTTCGCCCGTTGCGCCAGGCACTGGAGTGACTTTGAGCAACAGTCAGTGCTCGATCAATGTGGCGGCCGCGAGCGTCACATCGTCGGGAGCGAATCTGACGTTGAACCTGCCAATGACATTCACGGCGGCATACGCTGGAGCTCAGAGCACCTACATGTACGCGGCGGGATCGAGCGCCAACAGCGGATGGCAGACGTTGGGGAGTTGGACTGTGCCTGTTACAAGCGCTGCGGTGAGCGATGTATCGGTTACGCCGAGCAGCGGTTCGGGTCTGCAGCAGACATTCGCATTGCAGTACGTCGATCCGCTGGGGGCCGCGGACCTGACCTCGGTGTGGGTCTGGTTCACCCCCAGTTTCAATTCGGGGTTGGCGGCCAATACCTGTATGCTTTACTACGCGAGGGCCACCAACCAGTTGTTCTTCCTCAATGACGCCGGCACCACATGGTCTTCACCCGTGGCGCCGGGGGCGACAGTGACGTTGAGCAACAGTCAGTGCTCGATCAATGTGGCAGCGGCGAGCGTCACTGTGTCGGGAGTGAATCTGACCTTGAACCTGCCAGTGACGTTCACGGCGGCGTACGCTGGAACGAAGAGCACTTACATGTACGCGGCGGGGTCGAGCGCTAACAGCGGATGGCAGCTAATCGGAAGTTGGACTGTGGCTGTCATAAGTGAAGTGGTGAGCGCGGTGTCGGTCACGCCGAACAGCGGTTCGGGTCTGCGACAGACGTTCACTTTACAGTACGCCGATTCGCTGGGGGCCGCGGACCTGACGTCGGTGTGGGTCTGGTTCACCTCGAATTTCAGTTTAGCGTCGGCGGCCAATTCCTGCATGTTCTATTACACGAGGGCCACGAATCAGTTGTACTTCCTCAACGACGCCGGCACGGCATGGTCTTCGCCGGTGGCGCCAGGCACGGCAGTGACTTTGAGCAACAGTCAGTGCTCGATCAATGTGGCGGCGGCAAGCGTCACTGTGTCGGGGACGAATCTGACGTTGAGCATTCCGGTGACGTTCAAGACGGCGTACGCGGGAGCGAAGAGCACTTATATGTACGCGGCGGGGTTGAGCGCCAGCAGCGGATGGCAGGCGCCTGGAACTTGGACTGTGCCGTAGGCATTCGCGCCGCTGCAATTTTCGGCACTCACGTTCGTTAACACGGATTTCAACGGCGCGTCGCTGCGCGCGGGTAACGCCGGTGGTGCGCTGACGCGACACTTACACGCTGAAGCCGGCAATGGACTGGCAGACGGTGGGGACATAGGCCGCCGGAACGTAGGCGGCGCGCCGACGATGTTCTATGCCGACCGGCGGCACATTCGCGCGGGTGACGGCTTCGGGACTTCAATGCCAGCCCGCAAGGTCTGGCCGCGGCGACCATTTTGTTTCCATCCATTTTGGTGTACGATTTTGAAACGCTCCTTTGATAGGGGGGAGCGGGCATCCGAGGAAGACAGTCGCCATGGCGAGACTCGCAACTGGCGTAGCACTGCCGTTTTTTGACAATTTTGGCGACAGCAGCGTGGTGGCTCGGACGGCGGCTTTTGAACAAACCGGCTTTACCGAAGTTTGTTCTTGCTAAAACAGCACGCCCAGTCGGCTACAGCCGGGTCGTAACGAAGTGCGCTGGAAGATCACTATTGGGAAGGCAACTGGGGCCGGCGACCTAGGGTGGCAGCGATCCAGAAGTGTAGGGAGGAAACTTTTCGATGAGCGATATTGTCGTCACCAATTGGTTTGGGGACCTGGTATCCCACGCGCAGGCAGTGGTAGAGGCGACGTCCGCCGATGACGTGGTTAACGTCTTGAAGAACCCGGCTAGCTATCCGTCTCCGGTCCGGGCGGTGGGCGCGAACCATTCCACCGCGCCCTGCGCCGTGGTCAATGGCGGCACCATCCTCAAGATGTCGGGCATGAACAAGATTCTGGATATCTCGAACGGCACGGTGACGGCGGAGGCGGGGGCGCTTTACATCGACGTGGCCAAGGAGCTCGAAAAGCAGAATCTGCAATTCCATGTCAACACTGAGATCGGCAGTCTCTCGGTAGGGAGCGCGGCCTGCTGTGGGACTAAGGACGCGTCGATGCCCGGCGAGTTCGGCCAGGTTGGCTCCTACGTTACGCGGATTAAGATGGTGCTGCCTTCCGGTGATTTCCTCGAGGTTACCGACGATCAGCCCGACCTGATGCAGAAGGTCCGATCGAGTTACGGAACCTTCGGAGTTGTCGTCGAAGCCACCTTCCGCGTCCGCCCGATCATGCCCATGGCGGTGCGGCATCAGACTTTCACGCTGGACGATTTCGTCCAGCAGTTGCCCGCGCTGAAGGCCGGCGGCGAATCGCTGATGTATTACGTCTTCCCCTTCGACAACTTGATCACGGTCGAATTCCGAAAGTACGATCCAACCGCTTCCGGCGCTCCGAATCGCTTCATATGGCCGCTGCGCAACTATCTGTGGGCCAGCGCCGGGCCGCTGGTCTGCGCCAACGCCGAGAAAGATATTGCGGATAAGACAGTCCGCTATCAGCTCATCGACGCATTCAACAAGTTGTGGCGCTGGAAGCTGGAGAACCTGATTCAGAGCGGCAACACGGTGGCGACCGACCAGATTATCCGCTACCCGCTGGTCGCGGGCGCGAGCCGCTACACATTCAGCCTTTGGGCGTTTCCCGAAGACACCTATCCAACGGTCCTGCGGGCCTGCTTTCAGTTTTGCCAGCAGTATTACAAGCAGAATGGATACCGCGTCAACATGCTTTTCGTCGGCTACCGCGTGGCGAAAGATCAGAACTCGCTGCTTTCCTATTCGTACGACGGCGACGTGATGACCATCGACCCGGTGTCCACCGCGAATCCGGGATGGGATGAGTTCCTGGTGGCCTACAACCAGTTTTCGAGCGACCAGGGTGGCATTCCGTTGTTCAATCAGACCAATGGCATCACGCCCGCACAGGCGCAAAAGGCGTTGGGCGACCGCTTGAAGGCGTTCGCCGCCGCGCGTCAGACTTACGATCCGGGTGGCCGGCTGCTCAACGATTATTTCCGGGAAATGCTCGCAAGCTGAAGAGGGGGATTCTATGTTATCGACACCTTGGGAACAGCGTAAAAGCGCGTATGACATCGTGGTGATCGGATCGGGCTATGGAGGCGCCATCACCGCCGCCCGGCTGGCCGCGGCCGATCTGAATCCGAAGCCGTCGATCTGCATTCTGGAGCGAGGCAAAGAGCGGCAGCCGGGCGATTATCCGGAAGCGCCGCTGGATGTTGTGGCGACGGTTCGCAGCGACTTGAATCCGCTGGGGCTGTATGAGCTGCTGAATTATCCGGATATCACCGTGATCAAAGGCTCCGGCCTGGGCGGCACCTCGCTGATTAACGCCAATGTCGCGATCGTCCCGGACGAAGCGGTGTTCCAGCAGTTCAGCTGGCCGTCGGCGATCCAGTACAACGACCTGCTGCCTTACTACGCACGCGCAAGAGCGGTGTTGGCGGCCAATCCGCATCCGGACGCGCTCAAACTCGCGAAAGTTCAGGCGCTCAATCGCCGGGCGGTGGAAATCGGGACCACCGTTCAACCGCTCGATATCGTGGTCAATTTCACGATCGACGGCCTCAATCCGCATGGCGTGCCGCAAAAGCCGTGCGTCAACTGCGGTAACTGCGTCACCGGCTGCAATGTGGGCGCGAAGAATACCCTGTACATGAATTACCTGCCGATGGCGCAGCAAGCCGGAGCCACGATTCTCACGCAGGCCAGGGTAGATTGGCTGGAGAAAGGGGCGTCGGGCGGTTGGATTATTCACGGAAGTTATGTGAAGACGGGCGGCGGCAGTGAGAGCTTCACGCTGAACGCCGGCGAGGTGGTGCTCTCGGCCGGCGCCCTGAATACGCCCGAGATTCTGCTTCGCTCAGAGACCCACGGGCTCTCAGTAGCGCCCGCCTTGGGGACTAAGTTCAGCGGCAACGGCGATTTCTTCGGCTTAGCCTACAACGGCGGATACGAAACCGACGTGCTGGGCTATAACTTCCAACAGACGCCGGCGGCGGGCGATTCGCCATCGCCGGGGCCGAACATTGTCGGGCTGGTTCGCTATAACGGAACGCTGCCCGAATCGAAGCGCATGGCAGTCGAAGACTTCTCATTCCCCAGCGCGTCGATTGACGCCGCCAAGGCGGTCTTCGCCGCAATTCAGGGCCAGGACACGGTGACGGGAAACGAGGCCGACCAACGCGCGCGCCTGCTGCGCGATCTCGATCCTAAAGATCGCGCGCACGATCCGAACGGGGCCTTGAATCACACCATGCTTTACCTGGTGATGGGCCAGGACAACGCGCGCGGCCTGATCCTGTTTGAGAAGTCGCTGTTCGACCCCGATGGCAAGATCCAGATTTCCTGGGACCAGGCCGGGCAGCAGCAGATTTTTACGCGCATGAACGAGGAACTGCGCCGCACGGCGCGCGCGCTGAGCGCCAGTTTTATTTCGAACCCCACCTGGAGCTTTTTCAAGCTGCGGCATTTGATTACGGCGCATCCTTTGGGCGGATGCCCGATGGGCGACGATAACCTGGAGGGCGCGGTGGACGTGTTCGGACGGGTGTTCGCCGGCGACGGCAGCGTACATCAGGGCCTCTATGTCACCGATGGGTCCATTATTCCGAGCGCGCTCGGCGTTAATCCTTTTCTGACCATCTCGGCGCTCACCGAGCGCTTTGTGGAGCGTAAGATCCAGCAGCTTCAGGGGGCCGCTTATCCCGATCCGCCGAAACAGGTGAGCATGGCTGGCATCAGCGCGCTCGACGCCACGAGTTATAACGAGGGCGAGCTGGAAGCTCTGTTCCGCCGTTGTCCGACGATGGGCATCGACACGCTGGTCAACCAGGGCGGCAATCCGGTTATCGACATTCAGAAGCAAACCATTCACAACGACGATTATTGGAAGGGCTTCTTCCCGCAGGGCAATGTGCTGAATGCCATGTCTTCTGCGATCTTCACGGGGTTCAAGAAGGAATTTCACAAGCAGCCGAATGGCCAGTATACGGGCGTCACCAGTGACACCGATAATCACATTCAGGCGCGTAACAGTCTGGAGGAAGTCACTGTCCAGGTGGGACACGCCGACGGCACTCTGGAGCCGGGCAATTACATTCTTCTTCGCTATCTCGATCCGCCGTGGCAGGGCTTTTACGATATCTTCAAGATCGTCAATGAAGACCTGCTGATCGGCCGAGTGTATCTGGGCAAGTATCCGAACGGCGCGCGGGTGCTGACCTTCCCCATGTCCCGGCTCTATAGCTTCGACCAGATGACGGTGGACGATCATAACGCGCTGTACGCCGCCGCCGCGCCGGACGCCGCCGATGTGAATGGCGTCTGGCGCATGGATGTCATCTCCAATGCGAATCACGCGAGCGGGATCGCCTATCTGCAATTCAGTAACTTGCCGGATGGGCGTTTCGAGGCGCGCTATCAGCTCATGGGTCTGTTCGAAGGGCTGATCGTCCCAAGTTTTCTGACAGACCATTTCCAGTTGAACGACTTCACGCCATTTCATGACGAGATTCGCAAAGTGACTACGGATTTTATGGTGGGTA
>JBEKNN010000317.1:0-9808 GCA_049522755.1 Bryobacteraceae bacterium
AACGATTCCTCCCCGATCCAACGTTCGACAGCTGTCAAGAGTTGTGGCGTCAAAGGGTGATTCAGGAGCGGATGCGACGCATGCGATTCGGCTTTCCAAGCGCTAACGTCCGACGGATCGCGATCGTTATCGAGAATTGAAGCGCACACGGCGATACACTCGCCGCAAATATATGCTTTCGCGACGTCCCGAGAAGGGCTGCTAATCAGTTTCTCAACGGAGTCCTGAGACTTGAGGCAGAAGGAGCAGCACAAGGCTTCCTTATCTTGACCACTTCGCCGAACCATCATTGCACCTACCTTCAGGATACCGCTGCGAAAAACGTCGATCAATCAATTACTGCATTTCCAGTTTCTCGTGAGGTGGTAGACGCGGAAGCCGGAAGTAAACTTGGCGGGTAAACGCCCATCGCACGGAAGTGAAGAGCCGGCTAGCCGCCCGGCCGCCTCAAGGCGGCGTCACTCGATCCGCTGAACCCATTGGCTCCGCCAGGCTGGCGCCTCGAAGGGATCCGCGAAATACTGTGTCTCATGTACAACCTTACCGTTGCGGAATTCCATAATACTCACTGTGTATGCCGGCCGCCCCTGATAGGTGATTGTGTATTCGGTGATCCAGAGATCGCCTTTTCCGAGAATTCGCTTGACGTTAAAACCTGACGGCTTGCCTGGATGATGACTCCGCAAGGCCTGCAAATTGCTTCGCCCGAGGATTCGCTCACCCGACTGAGGATAATCACAAACGGAATCTTCATCGTAAATATCGTGTTCCGCGTTGATATCGCCGGCGGCCGACGCCTGCCAGTGCTTATTCAGCGCTTCACGTATTTGTTCCTCTTGCATGGACTGCCTCCAAGTACGGTTTGGATTTCATGATCATCTACCTTGTGGAATGAAACCAGGGCTGCCGGTTTTCACTACTTCATTGAACCTCTGTCTAGTTTGAATTTGACTGATTTCATCAAGCGCCTCTTCCGGAAGAGCGGAGATGTTGAAATTCTCCCGCGCGCGGGCCGCGGTCCTGGGAGTAGTAAGCAAGGCCGTGCCACGCTGCACCGCCCAAGCCAACAGTACTTGTGCCGGCGTCTTTCCAACTCGTCCGGCAATTGCCGAGATGACTGGATCTTCGAGCGGCCCCGGCTTCATTCCGTGACCCAATGGCGCAAAAGCCAAAAACACGATGTCTTTCTGCTTGCAGAATTCCAGAAGCTCCGTCTCCGGCAGATACGGATGTGCTTCGACCTGGACCACGGCCGGCTTGATTCTCGCAGATTCGTAAATGGGCAACAGTTCGTTCAGGTTGATATCAGACAGTCCGATGGCGCGGCATCTTCCACTCTCGACGAGACTCTCGATCGCCCCCCAGGTATCGAGCAAAGTCACGCCGGGGTCGTAAAGGATATTGCCGTTTTGATCCCGCGGATCCTGCTCTTCCCCCGGTTGAAACGCAAATGGAGTGTGAATGAGATAGAGATCCAGATAGTTGAGCCCGAGTCTATCCATACTCGCCTCGAGAGCCGGTTTGACCCGCTCGGGCCGATGATTGGAGTTCCACAACTTTGTGGTAACAAAGATGTCTTCGCGCGCAATCCCTCCAGCGGCGAGCCCTGCCTGCAACGCTTCGCCCACCTCACGCTCGTTCCGATATCGTTCCGCGCAATCGAAGTGTCGAAATCCAGCGTCCAGCGCGTCTCTGGTGGCACTTATCGTCGCGGCGGCATCGGGAATCAGGGTACCGAAGCCGAGTACGGGCATATGGCCGGCTCCGTGGTTGAGCGGCATTCTTTTAGTGCGCAAATCGGAAGATTCGATCATGATGACACTTCGCTAGTATCTCGCATCCAGCAACACGCCCGGATGTCCATCAGTGGGGCGGGTTCAGCCTGTACGATTAGCGTTTGCGCGCCACTGGCTTGCGCGCAGTTGGCTTGCCGAGCGCCACCGCCGGCTTCCTGGGTTCCGCGGGCGCAAGCCGCATCGAGTGCTTCCAGAACACGCCTAACAGACCCGCGAACAGCAGTAACACTGCCAAAGTCGGCGCGTTCCAGCCGTCGAAGGAAGGCCGGGCCAGATGGTCGCCCAGGAACGTCATGGCGCCGCCGTTTCTGGCGTACCAGCCCTGCCAATCCTGCGCGTTGCTTTTCAGATCCTGCTCGAAGAGGTTCGCGTAGCGCTGGACCACCGGACTCTCCTGTGGCAACTGGCGGTCGCGCCGCAGCCATTGGTTGTCTTGCCCCTCCTGGTTCTTCATGTGCCAGTTGCGCCACGCCGCTGCGGAGAGTGAATCGGGGCCCATGGCGCCAAGCTGCAGGTCGTTACCGATGAGGTTGAATCCTTCGAAGACCGTCTTTGACGGAGTATTGTCGAAGCTCTCGACGCGGGCCTGCAGAAATACGCCAAGCGAGAAATCCACTACGCACCCGGCGATCAGGAGTACGGCCGTCCAGCGCCGCCACGGAAACGATGCCGCTATCAGCGTTATGCCAAGCGCTTCGATGGCGATCAGGGTCAGATGCGCGACGCCGATGTAATCCCGCTCACCCACCATGGCGATGCCGGCGACTATCACGAACGGGGCGAGATACAGCCAAAAACGATACTCGCGCCCGCGGGCAGGCCGGCGCATGGCGCGGCAGAATATCCAGAACGCGACCGGGCCGCCAATCAGCCCCATGCCAAAGATGAGATTGGTCTGGTAGATGGCGAAGAAGTTATCGCGCAGCTTGCCGGCCGCATTGGGCTGGTCGAACATGCTCAGAGCGTCAGGATCCCTGAAAATGGCTGGGACGGCGGTGTCGAGAAGGTTGGAGCCGATCTTCATCACCGTGCTGCCCCGATACTGCGCGCTTGAGGTGACGCTGGTGTTCGATGCGAATGTATCGTGGATTCCGTATGTCGCAATCGACCAGCCGAACCACGTCGCCAGCAGAAGCCCGCAGGCGCAGGCGATGATGGCGAGCTCGCGAAGCTTGTGAGGGCGCTTCGGAAACACGCGGAACAAGTAATGCAGCGCCAGAAATGCGATATAGGGGCCTGCGGAATAGTGCACCAGCAGCCCCCCGGCCAGCGCCAGGAACGCCGCCGCTATTCGCAATCCGTCGTTTTTTCGCAAGCCCGCGAGGTAGAGCCATAGCGCGAGCACTACGAAGAAGGCGGTCAGGTCCTTGGTCCACGTGTAAGTGGCGTTCTCCATCAGCATGGGATTCATGGCGAACAGCGCCACCAGCGGCAATACGCGCGCGCTTCGCTTCTTGGTCAGCCCGCGCAACATCAGACAGCACGGCAGCAGAAGGAGCAGGTTCAGGAAGGTGAAGACAAGTTGAAAGGTCTCGTACCGGTCGGCGGTCTGGGCGAGAAAAAACGCGCCCAGAACGTTCATCATCGGCGGCCGGGCGGGCAGTTTGTAGTCCCCCACGATGGGCACGCGGACAGGAAAGCGATGCAGAAAAAATAGCGTGCGCTGGAAATGTTCGGCCCAATCGCCGACCCAAAAGGCGCCGGAGTAATTGCGGATCATGCTCAGAATCGCCAGGGTCCACGCAAGCAGAAAGCCGTAGCCGGCCAGCGCCTGGCGGGCGCCGTAAGAGCACACGAGGCGGCGGATATCTTTCCACGCCAGGACGCCCATCAGAACCGAGGCCGCCGCAAACGCGCGGCAGACGGCCGTGAGGGAGCCGGGGGCGAGGCAATAGGCGCCGAAGCACACCAGATAAAGAACGATCAGGGACAGCCCGATGGAGCCGCAAAGCTTCTCGAGCGGGTTCCAGGGCAGGCGGCGGACGGCGATGAATCCGGGCGCAAACGAGCACACCGCAAGCAGTAAGAGAGTGAGCCCCAGTTGCGCCGCCAGCATCAGCAACCGTTAGTGTAGCCCAGAGGTCCGGGGCTGAAACGCTTTGCGGGCCGGCCTTCTTTCGAGACACGAATCGGGTTTGGAGCGGCCACCTGCGTCGAGCCCCGAAGGCCGGCAGCGGCGGGGTTGGCTGACGGGTTGGGCGGCAGCTTGGACGGTTGAATCGCCCTCGTCAGCCTGCGAATTGGCTACAATCCAGAGGATAAAGGGAGAGATTCGAATGCGCACTTGCCGAATCATTCTTGTCGCAGCTGCGGCATCAGTTGGGCTGGCGCCGCAATCCGCGCGCGCCCAGGCCGCCGATGCCAAGACCGCCGAGCAGGTTTTCAAGAACATAATCCAGCTCAAGGGAACGCCCGCCGACCAGGTGCAGCCCGCCATGCAGTTCATCGCTGCCTCTCTCGGCATGGACTGCGCGTTCTGTCACGTGCAAGGCAAAATGGAGGCGGACGACAAGGGAGCGAAGAGAACCGCGCGCGAGATGATGGCGATGACGGCAGCCATCAACACCAACAGCTTCCGCGGTCAACGGCAAGTGACCTGCTACTCATGCCACCGCGGATCGACGCGCCCCGTGAACATGCCGCCCGTTCTTGAATCCGATGCCCCCGCGAGCTCCGCGACGGCTGCTGCCGCGCCTGGCGCGCCTGTTGCGAACCCCGGCGCCCAAGGCGCCACTGTCGATCAGATTTTGGAGAAGTATGTGGCGGCAATTGGCGGCGCCGACGCCATGAAGAAGGTCACGAGCCGCGTAATGACGGGCAAGATTCTGGCGGGTGGATCGGAAACGCCCATCGACGTAATTACGAAAGCTCCTAACATGCGCGTCTCCATCACGCACAACGCTACCGGCGACAGCTTCACGGCCTTCGATGGGACGGCGGGATGGCTGGGCAGCACCGGCCATGCGGCGCGGGAGATGTCCGCCGCCGAATCGGCCGCCGCCGGCCTGGACGCGGAGTTTTATCTCGGGCTGCGGGTGAAGGAGCTGTTTCCCCAACTGCGCCGCGGCCGTCCCGAAACCGTGGCCGGCGCCGAGTGCGAGGTACTCAACGGCACAGCCCCGGGACGCCCGGCCGTGCGCCTCTACTTCGACAAGAGCTCGGGCCTGCTGGTGCGCATGGTGCGCTACGCCGACACGCCGATGGGCCGCAACCCGACGCAGATCGACTACGCCGATTACCGCGACGCCGATGGCGTCAAGATTCCGTTCCGCTGGACGCTATCCCGCCCCAATGCGCGCTTCACGATCCAGATCGCGGAAGTGAAGAGCAACGCGGCGGTGGACGATGCGAGATTCGCTAAGCCGGCGGGAGAGGTGAAGTAGGCGGCGGCTGGGGCGTGCGGCGACAGGCCGGGAGGCCTGTCCTACTCAACTCATTTGATCTACGGCTTGGATCAGCGCGCGAATATAGCCGTAACAGAAGGCGAAAGACTGGAGGCCGTTGGGATCGTTAGCGGCCACTGGGACGTGATCGGGCATCAGCAGATACTGGTAGCCGACTTCCTTGTAAACCTGGATCACCTTGACGAAATCGACGTCGCCTTCGTCGGGGAACGTTTCCACAAAATCGTTGCGGTGTCCGCGAATGTTGCGGAAGTGCACGTTGAAAATCTTGCCGCGCGTGCCGAAGTAACGGATCACGTCGAAGATCTCCTTGCCGGGGTCGGCCAGCATTTCCGAAACGGTTCCCTGACAAAAATTCAGACCGTGATAGGGGCTCTCCTGGATGGTGATGAACTTCTTGAGCCCGTCGACGGTGCCCAGGACGCGATCCACGCCTTGATACCCTTCGGGCGGCATGCCGGGATCGTGCGGATGGCACGCCATGCGGATCTTGTATTCGTTGGCGACGGGGATGATGCGGTCCAGGAAGTAAGTGATGCGCTCCCAGAACGCTTCGGCATCCACGCGGCCGGCGCGCGTCAGGGGAGTCGCGGGATGGGCGTCGGCCAGGCGCCACGCGCTCAATGTGGAATCGCCGCGGCCGGGCGCGCGGCCGGGGAGGCGCACCACGCCGAGAATGCTCATGTTGTATTTAATGGAGCCGATTCCGGCCGCTGCGCAATTCTTGATGAGCGTTTGCAGGCCTTCAATGTCGCGGTCGCGCTCGGGGCTTTGGGCGAGCATGATGGCGCCGTGCTTTTCGTGGTCGATGTGGCTCGACGTCAGAATGGGCGCCGCGATGCCTTCGATGTTGACGCTGTTCTTTTCGGCCAGGTCGCGCATGCGGTTCAGCTCTTCCACGGTGGCGTAGACGCGGTCGCCCTCGATGTTGGGATAACCGCATACGTCGCGGACGCCGTAGCGCGCAAAATACTTCAGATGCGTCTCGTTGGTGGGCGCGCTCTGGCAGCCCAGCTTCATCAGGGCGCGCTTGGGCGGCGCGGCGGCGGCAGGCTGTTCGCCCAGCCCGGCGATCGCCGCGGCGGCGCCGGAGGACTGAAAGAATTGACGGCGGTTCATGTGGTTTGCCTCCACCGGCAGTATACCAGTGGCGCGGGCCCATGGCCTGCGAACTTCCGAGCCGCTCTTAGCGCTCGGGTTCCAGGCAGCAATCTGTAAGTAACCGGCCTTCCCAAACGGGCTCTTGGCAGGCCATGGGCCCGCCCCACGCCTTACTGCGCCGTTTTCGGATAATCCGCGTTGGCCTGCACTTCGCGAATCTGCGCCGTATGCCGCGCCGAATGGGATGCCAGTAACAGCAGAAACTGGTAGCCGTCCATGGCGCCCGTAGGTCCGGGTAAGGCGTGTGTGCGCAGCTCGTCCTGAGTGGTCTTGACGTAGGCGATAGTCTTGTCGCGCCTGGCTGTGAATTCGCGCGCCGCATCGGCCGGTGTGGCAAACTTGCCGGACGGCGCAATGGGTTCCGGCGCGGTGGCCTTCTGGCTGCGGTCCTGGATGGTCGCTACCAGTTTCCGGTCGGATTCCGCATTGGCCGTCGCCAGGCGCGCTACTGCCGGAGTCTTCAAGGCCTGTTGCGAGGCGCCGAAGATGTAGTCCTCGGCCAGAACGATGTGCTCCGCGCACTCCGCCACCGACCACACATTGGGCGCCGGTTTGAACTTCCACTGTGCATCCGTCACCCCCTGGATGCTGGCCAGCGCGTTCTTCTTCGATTGTTCGAGCTGGTCGATGAGATAGGCGCGCTCCGCGGCGGTCATGACGCCGCTATCGGCCGCCAGCAATGGCCCCACGGCGCACGCCAGCACTGCGATCCAATTCGTCTTCATGAATTTTCCCCTTTGGATTTGGATTCGCGTTTTTTTCCATTATAGTCGCGGGGTGGCGCATGGGCTGCGGTGTCCTGAGGCGCGCCGGCGGGGGCGCAGTGGCCAAGCGCTCGGAGCGGCTTGGGACGGGGCAGGCCATGGGCCCGCCCCACCATGTGCTACGCTTGGGAGACCATGTCAGGTATCAACGGAGATAAAGCGCGCTTCAACCGCGTGCGCAGACATAAGCTCGCCTTGCGCGAGCGCAGCCAGGCCATCCGCAAGGAGCTAGCTGCCGCGGCGGCGCCGAAAACCACCAGCGCGCCACCCCCCGCCCAACCCGCCGAACGCTCCTAAACCAGCGCCAGTGCGCGCGCGTGGAACCCCCTCTGATTCTTGCCGGATTTTAATGAAACCGGCTGGCGATTCTGCACCATCCATAGTGTTAGATAGAGCAGAAGACAAGAGGATTTATGCGCAAACTGGAACTGATAACAGCACTTCTAACAGTGGCGGCTGCGGCGTTTGGCCAGGCCGATCCGCCTTCCCGGGTGGCACGCCTTAACTTTCAGCAAGGCTCCGTGTCGTTCCGCCCCGCCGGCGTGGACGACTGGGCGGCCGCCACCACCAACTACCCTTTGACCACCGGCGACTATCTGTGGGCCGACCAAGGCGCACGCGCCGAACTGCACGTGGGTTCCACGGCCATTCGCTTGGATCAGACGACGGCTCTCTCGGTTTTGAACCTGAACGACCAGATTGTGCAGCTCAGCCTGACGGCCGGGTCGCTGAACGTGCATATCCGTTATCTGGGCGAGAACGAAAGCTTCGAAGTGGATACGCCCAACATCGCGATTGTGCTGCTGCGGCCGGGCGACTATCGCATCAGTGCCGACGGAGATAACAGCGTTTCGTCCCTGGCGGTGCGGGCCGGCGACGCTCAAGTCACTGCCGGCCAGTCTGGCGCATTCCACGTCGCTCCGGGGCAGAGTGGAAGGTTCACGGGCGTCGATACCGTGGCGCAGGAAATTGGCGGCGCGCCGCCGCCCGACGATTTCGATGGATGGACCCGCGACCGCGATATGCGCGAAGACCGCGCGACCAATTCGGCGCGCTATGTGCCGCGCGAGATGCCGGGCTACGAGGATCTGGATGGCTACGGCCGCTGGGTGAACATGCCGCCGTATGGGATGGTTTGGCAACCCACGGCCATCCCCGCCGGCTGGGCGCCGTATCACAATGGCCACTGGGCTTGGGTGGATCCCTATGGGTGGACGTGGATCGATGACGCACCGTGGGGATTCGCGCCCTTCCACTATGGCCGCTGGGCATATGCGGGCGCCGGGTGGGTGTGGATTCCGGGCGCAGTCGCGGTGCGGCCGGTCTATTCTCCGGCGCTGGTAGCATTTGTGGGCGGCGGCGGAATCGGAATTGGCGTAGCGGCGTGGTTCCCGTTAGGTCCGGGGGAAGTTTACCGCCCCGCCTATGCCGTGAGCGACGTTTATCTTCGCAATATGAACGTCGCCTATGTGAGCAACGTGGCCGTGATCACTCGCGTGGGTGTGACCGACGTCTATGTGAACCAACGGGTGGTGGGCGCGGTAACGGTGGTCCCGCATGACGTGTTCGTGGGCGCGCGCCCGGTGGCGGTGGCAGCGGTAGTTGTGCGTCCCGAGATGGTCGCCTCGGTGCGCGTCACCGGATTTGCTCCGGCCATTGCGCCGGAACGGGTCAGCGTGATGGCGGGCGCAGGGGTGGCCGTGCGGACGCCTCCCGCGGTGTTTGTGCAGCGGACGGTGGTAGTGCGGAACACTCCGCCGCCGCCTCCGGTGGCCTTCGCGGCCCGGCAGGAAGCGCTCCGGCAGAATCCCGGGCGACCCCTCGATATGAATCAGATGAACGCGCTGCGCGCCGCTCAGCCGCCGCGCGCGCAGTTGGTGCGGCCTGTAAATCAGCCCGCCGGCGCGGGTTTCGGACGCGCGGGCAACGGCGGCCCGCAGCCGGCCCTGCGTAACGACCGGCCGCCCAGCGCGCAAACCGGCGCACATCCTGCCGTCGAACAGCCTCGTCCCGCTGACACCCGTCCCAGTGTGGAGGCGCACAAAGATCAGCCGCCGGCGAAGCAGGAATCGAAGGCTAACGAGAAGAACAACAAGAAGAAGAACGATAAGACCGACAAGAAGGACCGGTAAGCCCATTACTTAACCTCCAACGGTTAGCGCGGCGTTTCCCGCTAACCTTCGACATCTTGATTGCACAGTGCGCCGGTTGTTAATTAAGAGTAAGGAGATTCTATGAATAACCGGCGCAAACGCCAGCGTGGGGGAAGCGCACTCGAAATGGCGCTTCTGCTGCCCTGGTACTTTTTCCTCTTTGTGGGCACCTTCGACTGGGGCTTTTATGCGCACGCGCTGATCTCCACCGAAGCCGCCGCGCGGACGGCAGTCCTCTATACCTCGCAAAGTGCGGCAACGGCCTCAGACCAGGCCGATGCCTGCATCATGGCGAACGAGGAGATGCGCATCGTCCCCAACATCAGCAATTCGGACACGACCACCTGTACCGCCAGCCCCCTGGTTGTCACCGCTGCCGCGACCAACGGTCCCGACACCCTTCCGGCCAGCCAGGTGACCGTCACCTACACTACACTGTCGCTGATTCCCATTCCATTCGTCTTGACCAACCAGGCTACCTTCTACCGCGTGGTAGTGATGCGGTTGAGGAGCTGATTATGTTCCGACGC
>JBEKNN010000318.1:0-9748 GCA_049522755.1 Bryobacteraceae bacterium
GGGACTATTCCAACGCCGCCACGGTGGAGTTCGCTCTCAAGGAGTGGGCCGATGTGTTTCGCCGCCTGCCGCGTATCGATGCCGTTTTCGTGCCGGGCGGCGACCCCGGCAATGCCGAGCCTAAATACCTGATGCCCCTGCTCGAAAAGCAGACCCGATCGCTGCACCAGTTTCATCCCAAAGCGCAAATGTGGATGTCTCCGCAAAGCTTCTCCACCGAGTGGATGAAGGAATGGTTCGACCTCATGGACCAGAAGCCCGCCTGGCTAACCGGTGTGGTGTACGGTCCGCAGGTCCGCATCACTCCGCCGGAACTGAGAGCCAGGACGCCCGCCAAATACCCTATCCGGCTCTACCCCGATATCACTCACAGCCGCCAAAGCCAGTATCCGGCGCCCGATTGGGATCTCGCCTTCGCCACCACCGAAGGCCGGGAGGCGATTAATCCCCGGCCTACGCAGGAGGCGCAGATCTTCCGTCTTTACGAAACGAGCGGTATCGGCTTCCTCACTTACTCGGAAGGAGTCAACGACGATGTCAACAAGTTCGTGTGGAGCGGGCTGGGATGGAATCCCGATACGCCGGTGGTGGACATACTCCGCGAGTTCGGACGGTATTTCATCGGTGAGCGCTTCGGCGATGGCTTCGCCCAGGGATTGCTGGCGCTGGAGCGCAACTGGGTAGGACCCCTCGCCAGCAATGGCGGCGTGGACACCACGCTGATGCAATTCCAGGCCATGGAGCGCACCGCACCGCCGCAGGTGCTGGAAAACTGGCGCTTTCAGCAGGCCCTTTATCGCGCCTATTACGACTACTACACTCGCGCCCGGCTGATCTACGAAACCCAACTGGAGAACGAAGCGCTCGACCGGCTCCGCGAGGCGCCGCGCGTCGGATCTCTGACCGCCATGGATGAGGCCGAGGCCACGCTGAAACGCTCGCTCACCCACCCAGTGGCCCAATGGGCCCGAGCCCGCGTCTTCGAAATGGCCGAAGCGCTGTTCCAAAGCATTCGCATGCAGCTCAGCGTCTCGCGCTACCAGGCGATCGCTTCGGAGCGCGGCGCCAATCTCGACACGATCGATCTGCCGCTCAACAATCGCGGCTGGTTTACGGCGCGTTTCACCGAAATCCGCAAAACCTCGGACGAAAGCGAACGCCTGCGCGCGATCGATGAAATCGTCAATTGGACCAATCCCGGTCCGGGCGGCTTCTACGACGATCTGGGAAACCTCTCGCGCCAGCCGCACCTGGTGCGCGGTCCGGGGTTCAGCGAGGATCCGGCGTACTTCCAGTCGTCCCTGGCCGGCTTCGCCATCCGCAGCCTCGGCGGAACGCTGCTGAACTACCCGCGCTCATGGTGGGACGACGCCGAATCGCTCTATGACGCGCCGCTCGAAATGGCCTATACCGATCTCGACCCGGCCGCGCAGTACAAAATCCGCGTGGTCTATGCAGGCGACTCCACTCGCCCCAAGATCCGTCTGAGTACCGCCGACGGCATCGAAATTCATCCGCTGCTCTCACGGCCCGTGCCGTTCCAACCTCTGGAGTTCGACATACCCCGGCAAGCCACGGCCAAGGGCGAACTGCACTTGAAGTGGCGCCGCGAAGCCGGTTTGGGGGATAACGGTCGCGGATTGCAGGTGGCTGAGGTATGGTTGATGCGGAAGTAGACCGGCGACATGGCCCAAATTCTTGCCATTCACGCTCACCCCGACGACGTGGAAATTCTGGCCGGCGGCACGCTGGCGCTGCTGGCGGATGCCGGCCACCGCATTACCATTGTCACCTGCACCCCCGGCGATTGCGGTTCGTGCGACTGCGGACCAGAGGAGATTGCCGCCGTTCGGCGGAGGGAAGCCGCTGCCGCCGCCGCGCTGATCGGGGCCGCGTATCTGTGCCTGGAAATGCGCGACCTCGCCATCTTCAATGACGATTCCTCCAGGCGGCGCGTCACGGAGGTTATCCGGCGCACCAATCCCCAGCTGGTGCTGGCCGCCTCGCCCAACGATTACCTCTGCGATCACGAGGCCGCCAGTATCCTGGTGCGCGACTCCTGCTTCGCGGCGCCGCTGCCGAATTACCAGACCGGCAGCGCGCCCATTGGCGCGATTCCACACCTGTATTTTATGGACCCAATTGACGGGCGCGACCGGGACGGCGCCCCGATCCGGCCGGATTTTGTGGTGAACGTGGAGGCGGCGTTTGAGCGAAAGCGCCGGATGCTGGAGCAACACGCCAGCCAGCGCGAATGGCTGCGCCACCATCATCATGTGGACGAGTATCTTTTGGAAATGGAACGATGGACGCGCGAACGCGGCGCGCTTGCCGGCGTAGCGTACGGGGAAGGATTCCGCCGCTACGGCGGGCATCCGTATCCCAAAACGCCGCTACTTGAGGAATGGCTCAGCGGAGCCGCCATCGCCGCGCGGTAAAGTCTGCCGTATCCTGGTTCCACACGCCAAACTTGGATGCCATTTGGCCGCCATCCACGAACAGCGTGGCGCCGGTAATATAAGATGCGGCTTCGGAAGCCAGGAACACGCAGGCCTGCGCCACCTCCTGATGTGCTTAACCTTTTGGGGGCTTGGCGTAGAAGGCGGCTTAACACGTCGCATTCACAGTGTTATAGCGCAGGCCGGCGCGAGCCAAATTGGTTCGCGCGTGGCGAGTGGGGCGATTCATATTCAATTGTCAAAGAACTCTTGGGGCGGCTGGGCGAAATACGCCGGGAGCCGGGCCACAGAATATCGTTTCTGGCAGGGGCAGAGCGCGACCAAACGGGGTAAACAAGGGGGTGGCGCGTAGACCCGCCCTATTTCGGAGGCCTGGCGGGGCTGGAGTAACGTCCGGCTCGCTGATGCCCACGGTTCCGTGCGTTTTTCATGCGGCTGCGGGCATTTGGCAGCCAGATTCGGGGTTTACGCGGGTTTTCGCGTAGTCGCGGGCCTGGTTGAGGCGCTGATTCCGGTCAATGAGGCGGGTGATTGCGGCAGGTGAAAAAACAGAATCCGTTCCCAGGAGTTGGGGCGGGAAATCGGCTGCCGCATCGTACTTTTCGCCTTTGCTCTGTGCGTGTTGGGCCAGGAGCAGGGCTTCTGCGAGGGCTTGATCGAGAGCGGCTTTGCGTTCGGCCCGCAGGGTGCGGAGTTCGGCCATATTGCGCTCAACGGACCGCTGGATACGCTGCTGATAAAGAGACAGCAACTGGATGTGCTTGCCGTCATCGAGCCAAGTTCTGGCTTGCGACAGGGATTGGCTGATTTCAGGCTGGTCGATTTCGCGCTGGTCATTTTGGAGTGAAGGTTCCGATTCATCCGCCAACTGGCCGAGCGCGAAGATGCCGGATTCGATGACGCGGGCGCGGTTGAGGCGCCATTTGTCTTCGGCGATGGCTTGGGCGAGCCCTTGCTCGAGAATGCCGACGGGGGCGAGCGCTTCGACGATGGGCCGGCAGTGTTTCTCGAAGGCGGTATGCTCTTCGGGGGTGAAGAGGTGGATCTGGCCGGTGAGTCCGTGTTTGTAGGCGTTGAGACGGGTGCGCTGCGTGCCGGGCTCGCTTTTGGGAGCGGTAGGGCCGGCGGATCCTTTGGGAAACTCGGCGTAGTAGTCAGCGACGATCTTGGCTCTTGCCTGCTCGAAGTCGGTCATGGATCGGTACCTCTGTACCCATCAGAGCATAGCGAAATGGCCTAAGAAGGAGGGAATGGCGGTCTGAAGCTCGTATGAGATTGAAAGGAAAGGGCGAACTTTATTTAACGAATCTGTGATCGGGTTGCGGGCCAGTCTCAGAATGCCCACCTGGGCGGAGATGGCGGCGAGCCTTTCGTGGTGAGGCGCCAGGGTGATGGCCACAGATAAAACGGGGATAAACGCGGATAGGGGCAATGCCGCGACCACGCTCCGGACTGATCGACAGGGCGAAGCGACAGGGCGAAGCGACAGGGCGAAGCCCGCCGGGTACGTGGCAAGCCTTCTGAACGTGGGCCGCTCGGCGCTCTATCGGGCGCTTGTCGCGTAGTCCGTCGTTTGAGTAAATGCTACGGCGTTAACCGCGGTTGATCCCGCACACTTTTTCGAAACCGGACATATGGCCAGCGTCGCCGGGGCGTTAGACAGCAAACTGAAGCGCGGCATTATCGGCGGATGCTGGCCGACTTCTCGGGAGTAATCGGGCCACGGCGATTTCTACGGGTCGGAAGTTCGCTCCTGCGCTTTCCGTCAGCATTTCACGGGTGGAATCGGCCGCATGTAATCCCTTAGAATGGTCGGCGAAAGGAGAACATCTCGTGCCCGCAGACGATAAGCTCACGAATCGCCATGTCTGTGCCGATTGTTTTGGCGATGACCCTATTCGGCGGTTTGTTCGGGACCACGTCGTATCGGGTATGTGCGACTTCTGCGGGCGCCAGTCCGATGGTCTTGTGGCAGCGCCTTGGGAAGACGTATTACGGTTCATCCTCGACGGACTGGAGTCATGTTGGACGACAAACATTTACGAGAGCGTTGAGGATCCCGAGGATGAATTTCAGCACTCGTACGACACGCGTCAGCTTATTGAAAGTGTTAGTGGGGACGGAGGGGTTCCCCCTATCCGGAACGAATCGGTCATCGAAGAAGTGCTTCGGTCGACGGACGCCCTGACTTGGTATAACCGAGCCCTCACATCGCGGGACCCGTATGGTGGGCTTGTCCTGAGTTGGGGCGATTTCTGGGACCGCGTTATGCGGAAAAGCCGCTTCTTCTTTCATGTTCCGATGCGGGGTGACGACGCGAGCCTCGAACCACCGGAGATGCCAACGGCAAAGATACTGGATGAGCTCGGTGAAATCGTGAGGAGGGGAGAGCTCGTCAGAACATTGTCTTCGGGAACAAGGTTCTTCCGGGCACGCCAACATTCTCCCGACCACCCAGTCCGCTCAGCTTTCGACCTCGGTCCACCACCCCGCAAAGATCGGAAGGCGCTGTGCGCCAATCGGATGAGTCCAGCTGGCATTGTAATGTTCTACGGTGCGTCCGACCAGCGGACCGCCTTAAGGGAAGTGTATGACCCTCGCCGCGCGTATGACGAACCCGAACTGACCGTTGGGCAGTTTGTCACAACAACGGATTTTGGGATCGTCGATCTCACCAACGTGCCCCCTGTTCCGAGCATATTTGATCGGGACCGTCGCACGTTGAGGTCCGGCATTATGTTTCTCCACCGATTTGTCGAAGAGGTGAAACTGCGGGTGACGAAGGACGGAACAGAACACTTGGAGTACGTTCCGACGCAAGTCGTGACCGAATACTTCAGGCACGTCTTCAAAGCGGCAGACGGCAGCATTGTCCGAGGTATTCTTTACCCGAGTTCGATAGAAGACGGTGGTGACTGCTGCGTTCTCTTTTTCGAAGCCGATCAATGTAGCGACCAACGCGGCGGACGCTTCGACCAGCGCTCGCGGTGGCTCCAGCTTGACACCGACTCGATCGAGCATTTCAGCGTCGAGCCAAATTTCGTTTCCAGCGGACTAAAGAAGAGGCCAGACCGCAGCTAGTCAGCACGAGGAGATTTGAACTCAGGCCTAAAGTCCGCGAAGAACATCCGCCTGCGTCCCGCGGTTGGTTCTGGTTAAGCCCTGATCCCCAAGCGATTACTCCCGATAAACGCGCTTGCGTCAGCCGCCGGGCGAGACGTGGGTGACGACCCGCTGGGCGGCCAACACGGCGCGCCCAAGACACGGCGTTCGAGGAAGCGCTAAGGCATCCGTTGGACAGCCCTTCCGTCGGACGTCTTCGATGAACTGCGGTGAAGAGTCCCGGCCGGGACGGGCAAAATCCTTCCGGCCTTGTTATTCCACGCGTTTCCTTGATCGCCTTCTGCGGCCTGTGTTATACGTTATGTATAACAGGATGCGTTTCGAGTGGGATGCGAAAAAGAACCAGTCGAACCGAAAGAAGCACGCTGGCATAGATTTTGAGACCGCATCCCGCGTATTCGCTGATCCAAGGCTGATGCTTCGCAAGGACCGCGTGATCGGCGATGAGCAGCGCTGGCATGGGATCGGCGCTGTACTTAACGCTGTGCTGCTGGTCGTGCATGTATATCGTGAGGAGGACCCAAATGGCGAAGAAGTCATCCGCATCATCTCGGCTCGCGAGGCAGATCCGCGTGAGCGCCGAATCTATCTGGAACAAGCCCCTGACTGAGCGCCAAAAGGCGGCTTTGGACGGTGTTGCGAAGAGACAAAAGCGCGCGGACGTTTCGCAGATCGATTATTCCGATATTCCCGCTCTCACCGAAAAGCATCTCGCCCAGTTCCGGCGTCCTCCAAAGAAATTGGTGGCCGTGCGCTTAGATGCCGACGTATTTGAATGGCTCCAGCAATACGGCCCCGGTTATTCCACGCGCATAAATAACGTTCTTCGGGTGGTTATGTCTCAGGAACGATGATGGCGAGTATGTACTCGGGCCGGTGTGCCGCCGGAGTTAGTCCCAAACGGCGTTCTGGGACTTTACCCTGGCTGCATCGTCCCCGATCCGCACAGAGGCCGGGCACGAGCGTTTCCGTTGAGAGTGTTCTATGAGTGGCGCGTAAAACGGCCTTTCCGCGCCCAAAGCAGCGCGTCATCCACGACGGAAGATGGTACAGGCGGCGAGATGTCGACAGAGGTAGAATTGAGTCGATGCCGAAGGTGAAAAAAAGTGGCCGATCAAGGCCGTCTGACAGGCTCGCTGCTGTTAACGATGAAGCGCTGCCAGCACCCAAAGGACTCACCGTTGCGGCAGACCGGCTTCCTCGCCGAAAGTCTGAGACGCCGGTTCTCAAAGCGAATCCTGAGGAGTTGACGAAGGTTGTTGCTCGGGCAACGGAAGTTTTTGGTAATGAGGACGGGGCCTTTCGTTGGCTTGGAACGCCCGTGGCGGCTTTGGACTACGCTACACCGATCTCGTGCCTAGGCACGCATCAAGGCGCCATGCGCGTAAATGACGTTCTGACGCAAATCGAACACGGTGTCTGGTAATTGACCGTTTACCGGATTTGCATGGCAAAATATCCGGCCAATGATGGCGAGGGCGCAAGGCGCGCCGGTGGCCGCTGGAATCACAAAGGAACGGCTATGGTGTATTGCGCGGCCACGGCTTCTTTGTGCGCGTTGGAAGCGCTTGCGCACAGCGCCATGCCTCCGGCCGACAGACATGATCGTCGTGCAAGCCAGAATCCCGAATAGCCTTTCTATACAGACGGTTGAAGAATCAGATTTGCCTCCGAATTGGAGCCGCCCGATACCTTCCAAGAAAACGCAAGACCTCGGACCTCGGAACAGGTTGGGTAATAAGGGCAGCTACAGCAGTGCTGTCTGTGCCTTCGGTTATTGTTCCAAGTGAGCGAAACTACCTGCTGAATCCGGCTCATCCGGATTTCGTCAGAATTCGCTTTTCGCCGCCCCGGCCGTTTACGTTCGACAAGCGCCTAAAGCCAGCACGCTAATCTAAGGCGCTTTCCGCCGAAGCGCCCCTTTCAAACGGCGCTCTAGTATCGACCGGACGTTCGGGCGAATCGTCGGCCACTCGTACGAAGTTCAGGCGGTTCGCGATCGAACACCCACACCGAAGCGTCCTTGCCGGCGAGGGGCCGGACGGCGGCCGCACCGATGCCGTTCGCTCCGCCAGCCACGACGGCGATCTTTCCAGCCGGCACATCGATCAGGGCCTGGATGCTCCCAGAAAGAGCGCGCGCCATTGGCTATAGGACATCGGTTCGCGGCAATCTGGTGGGCCGGCGGACGGGACTCCACTTGGCGAAAGGCCTTGGACGTCCGGGGCCGCGGTGGATTGGGTAAACTGAAGCCGGCAGCCGGAACGCTGCAGCCATAACTGCACATTCCAGTCATATCGCGCCAGGATGTTGTGAAGCGCATAGGGCCGGTTCTCGCGTCCCCATGCCTGTTCGTAAAGGTCGTGCAGAAGTCCGTAGCCGTAAACCAAATCCTGATAGTAATACTCCACGTGAAAGAGCGGATCCCCGGAGTGGCGCCCTCCGTTGCGCTGCCGATCGGCCAAAGCATACCGATCGGCAATCTGTTGCGCCGCTTGAAACTTGTAGACGATAAAATCCATGCGGCGGGCGCCCAGTTCCATCGCGCGAAGCGCGTCTGTTTCGCGCAACCGGGCAGAGGCTTCCGCCTCTTTGATGAGGGTAATGGCGCGTTCGGCGTGCAGGCGAATTTCGTGCCCCATGGGCAGCAGCCGGGCGGATGTATCCTGCCCCTGCCGCGACCACGGATCCATCCAAAACAGATCCGCCATGGCCCCGTGCGTGGAGCCGGCCTGGCTGAAGCACACGTGCGCCGCCGAGAGTTCTTTCTGGGCCTCATCGATCTTGCCGGTGAGGTCCCCGTGAAACACCTGACCGAAGCTATTTTCGAAATTGGCGATGCTGCTCTCGCCCGGCTGCCAGCCCGCCGCCGCCCCGAATAGCAGACCATACCAATTGGCGTTGAAGAGGCTTCCATCGTCCGAGTTCCAGACGGTGTTCAAGACTCCGGTGGCTCCCAACCGCTGGCCGTCGCGCACGAACCGCTGGATATTGAGCAGCGCCTCGTAATAATTCGGGTAAACGCGATCCCAGTTATTCAAACCCGGGGACACCCAGGTTTCTATTCCGGCGTCCACATAGGGCCGCAGCCACTTTTCAAAGCCCTCCGGGCGCGGTCCATATTCCCAGGCGACCGCGATCACATCTTTCGGCAGGGTCTTCACTAACTCTGGGTGGTCCATCGCAATGTCGCCCCAGAAAAGCATCCTCTTGTGGAGCGGTTGGACGACCGCATAGATCTGCTTCAAAAAGTCGATGTAGACCTTGGCGGCTCCGCTCTCCGCCACGGCGGCGTGGCTTTGCCCGGTTCCCAACTCGTTGACCTCATCCGCGCCCACGTGGAGAAATGGGCCCGGGAACATGCCGGCCAGTTCGGTGATCCATCGCCGCACCAGGTCGATCGAGCCCGGCTGCCCGGGAGCGAGCGCGCTGCCGTGGGGCGTCTCGCCCAACGGCAGATACTGTTCGAACATCAGAGTGTGGTGCATGTGGCCGAAGGCTTCCTGCTGCGGCACGATGGTCACATGAAACTGCCGGGCGTAGCCCACCAGCTCGTCGACATCCGAACGCGTCATCGATCCGCCCGGCTGAGCCGGAAGGGGCTCGCTCTGGTATTCCAGCGAGTTTTCCATGTATGGCGAATAGATATTGATTTTGTATTCGGAAAGCAGCTGGACGATGTGTTTCTGAAATTCGAGCGTCGAGATGGGGCCGCGCGAGATATCGTGCGAGATGCCGCGAAAAGCCATCGCCGGCCAGTCGCGGATTTCGGCAGTTTGGAATACGGGGCCGCTTGCATTCACGGAGATCAGTTGCTTGAGCGTCTGCGCACCGTAATAAACGCCGGCGGCGGAAGAGCCGATGTCATAAGCGATGCCGCCATCCGCGATCAGGATGTAACCCTCGTTGCGCATTTCCGGAGAGAGTGCCAGGCGCCTGGACGAGAGAACCGCGGCCGCGACCTTGTTCGTGTCCCGCAGCAGCACGATTCTTACCGCGCCGGTGGTTCCGTTGCGGGCCGCGATTCCCCGGTTCTTCAGGGTGGCAATCAGATCGTCGGCGGCAAACCGATCCTCGGAGTCGCCGTCGGGCGCCGAGATCGCAATCCCGTCGCCCAATCGTAAGATGGGCCCGGGCCGTATCTCTCGGGGCAATGGAACGAGCGG